>JADKKK010000002.1:300000-600000 GCA_016720545.1 Myxococcales bacterium | reverse complement strand
GCTTGCCGTTCGACTCCATATCGCCCTGCTGGAAGTACGCTGGGAAGCGGTGCATGTACTGGTCGTACGGCAGGATGGCGTGGGTCTCGGCCCCGAGGAAATTCGTGCACCATACACCCAGCAGCGCGAGGATGACGGGCAGGTTGTCCTCGAGCGGGGCCTCCTGGAAATGGCGGTCCATCGCGAACGCGCCGTCGAGCAGCTCGTCGAAGCGGTCCATCCCGAGGGTGGCGGCGATCGACAGACCGATCGCCGACCAGAGCGAGTAGCGACCCCCGACCCAGTCCCAGAACTCGAACATGTTCGCGGGGTCGATGCCGAAGGCGCGCACCTGCTCGGTGTTGGTCGACAGCGCGACGAAGTGCTTCGCGACGGCGGCAGGGTCGCCGAGCCGCCCGATCAGCCACTCGCGGGCGCTCCGCGCGTTCGCCAGGGTCTCCTGGGTGGTGAAGGTCTTCGAGGCGACGATGAACAGCGTGCTCTCGGGGTCGACCTTCCGCAGAACCTCGGCGAGGTGCGTGCCGTCGACGTTGGAGACGAAGTGGGCGGTGACACCGGGGCGCGCGTACGGGCGGAGCGCTTCGGTCACCATGACGGGCCCGAGGTCGGACCCTCCGATGCCGATGTTGACGAGGTGGGTGAGCTTCTTGCCCGTGTGCCCGGCGAACGCGCCCGACTCGAGCCGGGACGTGAAATCGCGCATCTTCGCGAGCACCGCGCGCACGTCGGGCATCACGTCGCGGCCCGCCACGAGCACGGGATCGGGGCTGCGGCGCCGGAGCGCGACGTGGAGCACCGCGCGCCCCTCGGTGACGTTCAGCTTCTCGCCAGCGAACATCGCGCGACGCCGGTCCTCCACGCCGGCCCCTCGCGCGACCGCGAAGAGGCGCTCCATCGTGCGGTCGTTCACGCGGTTCTTCGAGAAGTCGAGGAGGAGGCCTGCGGCCTGCTTCGAATAGCGGGAGAAGCGCGTCGGATCCGCGTCGAAGAGCTCGCGCATCACCAGCGAAGCGCCCTCGGCGCGGTGGTGCTCTCGAAGTGCGGCGTAGCTCGGGTTGTCGGTGAGGCGAGGCATACGGCCATCCTAAAGCGCCGAACCCCTTGATGACCGAGGATTTTGGCCGAGCTGCGAGCCGAGCGAGGCGCGACGACGAGTTTCTGTCGCCAGCCGAGGAGCGCGGCGACGCAAATCGGCGAAAAGCCGCCCGAAATGAGCGGAGCGGCGCTCTGGACGCCGCGGGCTGGTGTGGGCTATCGGTGGGGGGTGTCCGCGTCCCCCGAGCCTGGTTCCGACACGCGCTCCGACAGCCCGGCGGTGCTCACTTCGGGGCTCGTGAAGGTCTTCGGGGAGACCCTCGCGGTCGCCGGCCTCGACCTGCGGGTCGAGCGGGGCGAGTGCTTCGGGTTGCTGGGGCCGAACGGCGCGGGGAAGACCACGACGGTCGAGATCCTGGAGGGGCTCCTCGAGCCCACGGACGGCGTCGTGCAGCTCTTCGGGAAGACCTGGGAGCGGGACGCCGCCTGGCTGCGGGAGCGCGTGGGCGTGTCTCTCCAGACCACCCACCTGCAGGAGAAGCTCACCGTGAGAGAGACCATCGGTCTCTTTCGTGCGTTCTTCCTCGACGGCCGTACGGTGGACGAGACCATGGCGCTCGTGCGCCTCACCGAGAAGGCCGACGCCCGCTACGAGACCCTCTCCGGCGGGCAGAAGCAGCGCGTCGCGGTCGCCTGCGCGCTGGTCGGGAACCCGGCGCTGCTCTTCCTCGACGAGCCCACGACGGGGCTCGACCCCCAGTCCCGCCGAGCCCTCTGGGACGTCGTCACCGCCTTCAAGGCGGGGGGCGGGTCGGTGCTGCTCACCACCCACGCGATGGACGAGGCGGAGAAGCTCTGCGATCGCGTCGCGGTCGTCGACCACGGCAAGGTCATCGCGTGCGGGACCCCCAACGAGCTCATCGAGTCGCTTGGCGCAAAAGAGGTCATCGAGGTGCGTCTCGAGGCGCGGCCCTCGAGCGCGAGCCCCGCGACCGAGGACCGCGTCGCCATCGACGAGGGCCCGTCCCCTGCGGTCGACGGCCGCGACCCTCTCCGCGCGAGCCTCCGCGCGGCCGAGGGCGTGGTGTCGCTGCGCGAAGACGCGGGCGTGCTCACGCTCACGGTGACGCAGCTCCACGCCGCGCTGCCCGGGATCCTCGCCCTCTTCGAGCGGTACGCCGAACAGGTCGCGAGCCTCGGCACCCACCGCGCGACCCTCGAGGACGTGTTCATCGACCTCACCGGCAGGCAGCTCCGTGAGTGACGGCGCGCGCCGCGTACGGTCCATCCGCGCGATGGTCACGTCGCACATGCGTGCGTCCTACAGGGAGCCGGGCGGCCTCTTCTGGACCTACGGGTTCCCCATCATCATGTCGCTCGTGCTCGGCCTCGCGTTCCGCGCGCGCGCCCCCGAGCCAGCGCATGTCGCGATCGCCGACGGCCCGCGCGCGGCGTGGCTCGCGGAGCGGCTCGCGGGCGGTCGCGAGGTGGTGGCCACGGTCTCGCCGGCGGCCCGCGCCGAGAACGACCTGCGCGTCGGGAAGGTGGACGTCCTCGTCGTCGGTGAGGCGGACGGCACCGTGACCTACCGCTACGACGAGAGTCGAGCCGAGGCCAGGCTCGCGCGGGCCCTCGCTGATCGCGAGCTCCAGCGCGCCGCGGGCGCGACCCCCGCGGTCGGCTCGCGCGACGAGCTCGTCACCGAGGTGGGTGCACGCTACATCGATTTCCTGCTGCCCGGGCTCCTCGGCCTGAGCCTCATGTCGACGGGCTTCTGGGGCATCGGCTTCTCCCTCGCCGAGATGCGCGGCAAGAAGCTGCTGAAGCGCATCGTCGCGACGCCGATGCGTCGCAGCGATTTTCTCGCGTCGTTCCTCATCGTGCGGGTCGTCCTGCTGGCGATCGAGCTGCCACCCCTGCTCATCTTCGCGAGGCTGCTCTTCTCGATCACGGTACGCGGCTCGCCGCTCGCCTTCCTCGTGGTGGTCCTGCTCGGCGCGATGATGTTCGCGACCATGGGCCTCGCGATGGCCTCGCGCGCGGAGAACCCGCAGATCGTCAGCGGGCTCATCAACGTGCTCTCGTTCCCGATGTACCTCTGCTCGGGAGTGTTCTTCTCGGCAGCCCGGTTCCCGGGGCGGGTGCAGCCCGTGATTCGCCTCCTGCCGCTCTCGGCGCTGAACGAGGCGCTCCGCGCGGTCATGATCGACGGCGCGGGCTTCGCCGAGATTGGGCGTCAGCTGCTCGTCATGGCCGTCTGGCTCGCTGTGTCGTTCGCGTTGGCGATGCGGCTGTTCAAGTGGCGCTAGAGCACCGAGCACGACCTTCGATCAAGCCCGGTGGTTCATTCCTTCGTCATCGGAGGACTCCGTCCCCCCGCCCCACGGGCGGAGCCCTTAGGGGCCCCACCTCCTGGTCTTGGGTCCCGGCCCAAAGACGGCCAGGGTGCCCCAGTTAGTGCAGGAAGCGGCTCGCGACTGCGCCCGCGAGGCCGAGCCCAAGCATCGCGGCGAACACCAGGATGCCCACCTTGATGCGCTGGCGTCGCCGTAGAGCCGCCGCGAAGGGGTTGTGGTCCATCGCGTAGCTCTTCTCGGGGACCAGTATCCGCAGGTCTTCGTGCGTGGAGAGGCGGCGACCGGGGAAGGCTCCCTGCGGCACGGTCGGGGCCTGCGGCATGACGGGAGGCGGAGGCGCAGCCTCGAAGACCTCGAAGGGGTGCGAGGGCATGTTTCGGCGTGCGGGCCCGGGGTCGTAGCCGCGCATCTCGGGAGGCAGCTCGGGCGCTGGAATGAACGCGAAGCCGCGCGGGGAGGCCTGGCTCGTGGGCGGGGGTAGCTGGGGCGGCCCGATCACGGCGAGCGCGCGCGGGGGCGGGAGCGGCATGTCGACCTGAGTGCGATCGTCGGACATCATGTCCGCGTCGAACACGGCGGGCTTCATGCGCGCGTCGGGCACCGCCTGGCCCGGGCTGCCCGGGATGACGACCGTCGAGTAGCGCGGATCGCCGGAGGCGGCGGGGGCGGCGGGGGCGGAAGGCGCTGAGGCGAGCGGCTGGCGCTCTGACCCGGGCCCCGAGGCCTGTCGGGATGGCTGCCTCGCGACGACGGCGGGGCGGGCAGCGGGGGTCTGCGGTGCCACCGCGGGAGCGCTCGGGGCGGGTCTGGGAGCGACGCTCGGGCGCTCGGTGGGGCCCACTCGTGGGGGAGCGACGGCGCCTCGGATCGCCGCCGCCTCGCCCCGCACTTGGGCGAGCGCCGCGCTGAGCTCGGGATCCATCGGGCCCGCGATCGTGGGCGCGTCTTCTTCCTCGACGCTCTGCTGCCACGGCTGCACGCCGACGGGCGCAAGATAGCCGCCTCCTCCGGGGCCGGAGTCGGGCGCGAAGCTCGGTCGGTCCTCCGGGGCGCGCGGCGGCGTGGACGGGACGGCGCGGAGGGGCGGCGGGCGGTTCGTCCCGTGCGTCGCGACCGCGGCGCGCGGTGGGCGCTCGGACGGCGTAGGCGCAGCGCGCGGCCGAACGCTGTCGCGGTCCTGAAGGGGAGGCGGGCCCGCGGTCTGCGACGGCTGCGGGGGCAGCGGAGCACCCGGCGGTCGCGCGGCCTGCGGCCCCGAGACCCGCGACGGCGGCGGGCGTGCGGCTTGCGGCGCCTGCGGAGGCAGCGGAGCGCCTGGAGCGCGTGCGGCTTGCGGCGCCTGCGGAGGCAGCGGAGCGCCTGGAGCGCGTGCGGCTTGCGGCGCCTGCGGAGGCAGCGGAGCGCCTGGAGCGCGTGCGGCTTGCGGCGCCTGCGGAGGCAGCGGAGCGCCTGGAGCGCGTGCGGCTTGCGGCGCCTGCGGAGGCAGCGGAGCGCCTGGAGCGCGTGCGGCTTGCGGCGCCTGCGGAGGCAGCGGAGCGCCTGGAGCGCGTGCGGCTTGCGGCGCCTGCGGAGGCAGCGGAGCGCCTGGAGCGCGTGCGGCTTGGGCGCCTGCGGAGGCAGCGGAGCGCCTGGAGCGCGTGCGGCTTGCGGCGCCTGCGGAGGCAGCGGAGCGCCTGGAGCGCGTGCGGCTTGCGGCGCCTGCGGAGGCGACGGATCGGGCGCGAAGCCCGGGTCGTCCTGCGTGCCGGTCGCGAAGGCGACGGCGAGCGCCGCGCCGTCCTTCATGCTGCCCATGAGGTCGGCGAGCGGATCGCGCCGCCCCGCTTGCGGGAACGTGTCGATCATCTCCCCACGACCCGCGCGCAGGGCGGCCTTGAACGCGCGCGCGTCGGGCCAGCGATTGACCTTCATGAACGCGAGGGCGCGATCGACGGCCTCGACGACGCCGTCCGGCACGTCGACGCCCACCACCGTGCGGAGGCTCGGGGCCGGCCGGCTCGCGGCGGCCATGAGCGCGGCGAGCGGGCTCTCCTCCTCGTGGACCGCGCGCCCGGAGAGCAGCAGGAAATACAGCGCGCCGAGCGAGAAAATGTCGCTCTGGGCGTCCACGAGATCGCGCTGCCCGCGCGCCTGCTCCGGCGCCATGTTCGCGGGGGAGCCTACGACGAGGCCCGCGGCGGTCATCTCGTGGACGTTCGCGGTCTCGGTGAGGACGCGGGCGGTCCCAAAATCATGAACTTTTACACGACCTTGCTTCGTGACGAGGACCGCCTCGGGCTTCAGATCGCGGTGCACGACCCCGGCGTCGTGCGCTGCCGCGAGGATGTCGAGGAGCTGCTCCATGTACCCGGCGACCTGCTCGTACGGCAGCTTGCCGCGCTTGCGGATGCGGAGCTCTTCGAGGGTGTCGCCCTCGAAGTGGTCCATCACGAGGAGGGCACACCCGTCCTCGGTCTCGTCGTCGTCGATGACCTTCACGGCGTCCGGGTGAGGGACGGTGTTCGCGACGTACGCTTCGCGCCGAAACCGCGCCTGGAGGGTCTTGTCGCCCGCCAGGTTCGAGTGGAGGATCTTCAGTGTGACCTCTGCCCCGTTGCGGTGCAGCGCCGCGTAGGTCGCCGTCGTGGGCGTGGAGCGCAGGTGCTGGACGATGCGCCACTTGCCACAGACCATCGCGCCAGGCTTGCGCGTGGAGCGGCCTAGCGCGTCCACGCGGGTGCCTGAGTGCAGACGGGGGAGCGTCGCGGGTTCACGCCCTCAGAGTACCAAGGACGGCGGCCTGTTGGGGCCAATTCCGCCTCAGTAATCGAGGGCCTGCGCGTCTTCGATGGCGTCGCTGCGGCGCTGGCGCTTGTTGATCTGCAGCACCTGCTTGCGGACGCGCACGGCGTCTGGGGTGACCTCGACGAGCTCGTCGGAGTCGATCCACTCCATCGCGGTCTCGATCGTGAGGATGCGCGGGGGCGCGATCGCCACGTTCTCGTCCTTGCCGTGGTTGCGCACGTTGGAGAGCTTCTTCTCCTTGATGGCGTTCACGTCGGTGTCGTTCGGGCGGTTGTGCTCGCCTACGATCATGCCCTCGTAGACCTCCACGCCGGTGCCCAGGAAGAACGTGCCGCGGGGCTGGAGGTGGTGCAGGGCGTACGGGGTGGCGACGCCCGCCCGATCGGAGACGATCGCCCCGGTCTGGCGCTTGGCCATCGGCCCGCCCCAGGCCTCCCAGCCGTCGAACACCGTGTTGAGCAGCCCGGTGCCGCGCGTCGCCGTGAGGAACTCGCCGCGAAAGCCGATGAGCCCGCGGCTCGGGATGCGGTACTCGAGGCGCGCGCGCCCGTAGCCGGGGTTCGCCATCTTGAGCATGCGACCGCGGCGCGAGCCGAGCCGCTCGGTCACCACCCCGATGAACTGCTCGGGGACGTCGACGACGACGAGCTCGTAGGGCTCCTCCGCCTCGCCGTCGACGATGCGCGTGACGACCTCGGGGTTGCCGAGCTGCATCTCGTAGCCCTCGCGGCGCAGGGTCTCGACGAGGATCGCCAGCTGGAGCTCGCCGCGCCCAAGCATCACGAAGGTGTCGGGGGTGTCGGTCTCCTCCATGCGGACGGCGAGGTTGCGTCGCGTCTCACGCTCCAGGCGCTCGCGGAGCTGCCGGCTCGTCAAGAACTTGGATTGCTTGCACTTTCCGGCGAACGGAGAGGTGTTGACGCCGATGCGCATCTTGATGGTCGGCTGCTCGACGACGATGCGGGGCAGCGCGCGCTCCTCGAAGCCCGGGGAGGCGTCGACGATGGTGTCGCCGACCTCGAGGTCGTCGATGCCCGCGATGGCGACGAGCTCGCCGGCCTGCGCCTCCTGAGCCGTCGCACGCTTCAGCCCCTCGAAGGTGGCGAGCACCTTGATGGTGCCCTTCACGTGGCGGCCATCCTTCAGGACGACCACGGGCTGGTTCGCGCGCACGGTGCCCGCGACGATGCGGCCGATGCCGAGCTTGCCGACGTAGTCGTCGTGATCGAGGTTGTTGACGAGGATCTGGAGGGGGAGCTCGGGGTCACCCTCGGGCGGCGGCACGTGCGCCAGGATCGTCTCGAAGAGCGGCCTGAGCGTGGTCGACGGATCGTCGAGCGAGCGCTTCGCGATGCCGAGCTTTCCGATGGCATAGAGCACGGGGAAGTCGGTCTGCGCGTCGCTCGCGTCGAGATCGCAGAAGAGGTCGAACACCTCGTTCAGGACCTCGTCCGGGCGGGCGTCGCCGCGATCGATCTTGTTGATGACGAGGATGATCGGGAAGCCGAGCTCGAGCGCCTTCTTGAGGACGAAGCGCGTCTGCGGGAGGGGGCCCTCCGCGGCGTCGACGAGGAGGATGCACGCGTCGGCCATGAGGAGCGTGCGCTCGACCTCGCCGCCGAAGTCGGCGTGGCCCGGGGTGTCGACGACGTTGAGCTTGATGCTCTCGCCCTTCTCGTTGGCCCAGCGGACGCTGGTGTTCTTGGCGAGGATGGTGATGCCACGCTCGCGCTCGAGATCGTTCGAGTCCATCACCCGGTCGACGACGGCCTCGTTCTCGCGGAACGTGCCCGCCTGGCGGAGCATGTGGTCGACCAGCGTCGTCTTTCCGTGGTCGACGTGGGCGACGATCGCGACGTTGCGGAGCCTGTCGTTCGGCATGGCGGTTCTCTCTCTCCAAACACTCGGATGCTAAGGTTCGCGCGCGAAACGCGGGGCGTCGCTGCGGACGCGTCCCAATAGCCTCGCGCCTGCGGGTGGGCAAGCGCTCATCGCGCGAACGCGGCCGTTCGCGTGCTTCCCAGGTCCGCGCGAAGCTCGTAACGTATTCGGCCCGTGCAGCCACGACTCGACAAGCGCGCCGTGATCGCGGCCTTCGTCTCCTCGACACGCGCGGCTCTCGCGACCGCCACGGCGGCCGCTCAGGCGACCAAGGCCGGCGCCACCCACGAAGAGGCGAAGCCGGAGAACGACAAGGACACGCGGGCCATCGAGGCGAGCTACCTCGCCGGCGCGCAGGGCGAGCGCGTTCGCGAGCTCGAGCGCACGGTCGGCCTGCTCGACGCGTTACCGAGGCTCGAGAGCACCGGGGTCGTGGGCGCGGGCGCCCTCGTGACGCTGGCGGGGCCCGGCGGTCACGATCACCGCCTCGTGTGTCTGTTCGCTCCGGCGGGCGGCGGGGAGCAGCTCGAGCTGGACGGGCACCGCGTGCAGATCGTCACCCCCCGCTCGCCCCTCGGGCGCGCCCTCTTGGGGGCGCGCGAGGGCGACGAGGTCGAGGTTGAGCTTGGCAGAAAGATCAACAGATACGAGGTCTTGTGTATCGAGTAGCCCGCCTCTACGCCTTGGCGTGCGCGCGCGCCTCGGTGTAGGCGTCGCTGACGCTGAAGGTCAGGAGGTCGCGCGCCTCGGCGTGGCGCGCGATCCAGGCGGCGCGCTCGTCCTCCGCGTCGGGGGCGCCGTCCTCGCGGAGGCTCCACGCGATGGCGTCGAGCGCCGCCGAGGGATCGCCCACCGAGAGGAGCGCGACGCGGTTCGCCCAGCCGAGCGCCGCGGCGCGGAGCTGCGGGCCCGAGGTGCCGAGGAGGCCCGCCGCCTCGAGCGCCGCGACGCCCAACGCGGGGTCCTCCGCGGGCATCGTGGGCTCGAGGCGACGCTGCATGTCCTCGAGCAGGGCAGGGGGCACGTTCGACGGCTCCCAGCTCGGGTTGAAGAGCGTGAGCCAGGCCGACACGAGCGCGTTGACCTCCTCCGACTTGCCGCGGACGAGCGCGGACGCTCGCACAGAGAGCAGCTTGAGCGCGCGGATCACCTGGAAGATCCGGGCCGCGTCGTTCGTCACCTCGAGCAGGCGCTCCCCGATCACGAGCGTCGGTGGCGTGCACGCGCCCGGGATCGCGACGGGGCCGAGCTTCGGCGACACGAGGACGAGGAGGCCGGAGAGGTCCATCGAGCTCGCGGCCTGCTGGATGATGCGCGCCAGCCGATGGCTCGAATCGAGGGGCGTCGCCGCGAGGGGCCCGAGATCGAACGGGTGTCCGCGGTCGAGCGAGTCGCCGGCGCGTCGCAGGAGACCGCGGAGCGCAGGGCTCAGGACCTCGGGGGCGAGGAGCTCGTCGAGCTCGGGAGCGGACGCTCGCAGCTCGACCCCGGCGAGGGCCGCAGGCTGCCCCTGGATGGCCGCGAGCGTCGCCGCGACGACGCGGGCGGCGTCGGCCTTGCCGCGCAGCTCGTAGGCGGCGCCGAGCACCTCGAAGAGCGCCGTGACGAAGCGGCCGCCCGAGAAGGCGCGGCGCGCATCGCCCGCCGCGCGGTCCAGCAAGACGTGCAGCGCGGCCGTCTGGCCCTGGCGCTCGAAGAAGCTCGCGAGCGCGCGGAGCGCGGTGACCGAGAGCGGGAGCTCCTTGCGCAGGGCCTCGAGCGTCGCCTCGGCCTTGCGTGGATCGCGCGCGACGGTCTCGTAGATCGCCGCGAGCTCGACGAGGGCCGCCGTGCGCTGCTCGGGAGACGAGGAGAGCGCGACGAGCTGTTGCTGGACCTCGAGCGCGCGCACGACGTCGTCCTGGCGGCGGTGCACGACCACGAGGCGCTCGAGCGTCGGGCGGTCCTCTGGGGCACGCTTCAGGACCTCCATGAGGGCCACCTCCGCGCGGCTCAGGTTCCCGAGCCCGCCGAGATAGAGATCCGCCAGCGCGTCGAAGACACGCCGCGACTGGCGTGCCGGGAGGGTGAGGCGCGATAGGCGGAGGTAGGTAGCCTCCGCGCCCTCGTGGTCGCCGCTCTTGCCCTGGAGCTCCGCGAGCGTGAAGAGCGCATCTTCGTCCTCGGGGTGCGCGGCGAGCACCTCGTCGAGGACGTCGCGGGCGCGCTGCGGATCGCCCATGCCCGCCAAGGTTTGTGCGAGCTGGAGGGAGAGGGCCAGCCGGCGGGCGTCGTCGGCGAGGAGCTTGGCGAGGCGCAGCTCCAGGAGCTCGACGAGCGCGACGTCGTTGCGGCGCGCCCCGTACAGCGCCGAGAGCCGATCGAAGACGTCGGAGTAGCCCGCGTCGATCATCATCGCTTGCTCGAGCGCCAAGACGCCGCGTTCTTCGTCGTTCAGCTTCTCGAGCCAAATTTGGCTCGCTCGGTACCACGCCGCGAGCTGGTGGGAGGGGACCACGCTCGTGCGCGCCTGACTCTCGCACGCCTCCGCAGCGCCCTGGGGGTTGCCGCCTTCCGCGCGCGCGTCGGCAAGGAACGCCCACGTGACGACGTCGCCGGGATCCGTCGCGGCTGCCTGCTCGAGGTAGTCGCGCGCCGCGTCGGGGTCACCGAGGCGCCACGCGGCCTGGCTCGCGCGGACGAGGAGGGCCGCGGTCTCCGGGAGGCGCTCCTCGGTCTCGAGCAGCCGGGCGATGCTCTCCAGCACGAGGGCGTCCTCCCCCCGCTCGCGAGCCTGGTTGTACATCGCGCGCGTCGACCAGAACGCGGGGGTCGATTCGTAAGCTGTCTTGACGAACTCGGCGCGACGACCGCGCGACTCGGGCGCCGGGCCCTGGAGCTCCGCGGCGAGGAAGGTGTGGGCAGAGCGCTCGGCGACGCTCGCGGGGAGCAGCGTCTCGGCGATCGCGGCCACGATGGGCTCGAGGTCGTCCGAGCGCCCGCGGTCGAGGAGCGCGCGCTCCATGAAGCGGAGGCTCGGCAGGTGTCCGGGCTGCTCCTCGAGGAGCGCGCGGTGCCAGAGCAGCGCGCTGGCCGCGTCCTCCTTTCGTCCGTCGATCTCCGCGAGGCGCTGGTACGCGTCGCGTCGGACTTCCGCCGACTCGGAGCGCGCGGCGGCGAGGAGGGGATCGGCGAGCCTCGCGGGCTCGCCCGAGGACAGCTCGAGGCGCTCGAGCACCACCACGGGGGCACCCTCGGCCCCGGTGGCGACAGCGCGCCGTGCGGCCGCAAGCGCCGCCGTCGTGTCGCCCTCCTGCTCACGCGCGAGCGCGGCCTGAGTGAGGTAGAGGGCCTTCGCCCCGGGCTGGCTCGCGTCGGCGTGCGCCTCGCGCCACTCGGCCCCTTGCCCGGGCGCCAGGCGCTCGCGGAGATCGCGCAGGGCGACGTCTGCCGGGAACTCGGCGACCACGGCCGCGAGGCGCGCGGCGGCCGCCGCGGGGTCGGTCTCAAGCCAGGCTGCGCGCACGGCGTCGAGCGCTCGCTCGACCGGGTCCTCGCTCGAAGCGCTCCGCGCGTCGAGGAGGCGTAGCGCCTCTTCCTCGTCGCCGAGGCGGCGGGCGACGCGCTCGGCCAAGAAGGCGGCGATGCCGAGGTGAGGCGCGTCGGCCAGGGCGCGTTGCAGCTCGGCAGCCCGCGTGGCATCCGGGAGCTCGGTCTCCCGCGCGAGGGCCTCGACGCGCAAGATCGCGGACCCCACGCCCGCGGGGAGCGCGTCGGCGGTCATGAGCAGCTCGGGCGCCGCCTCCAGCGAAGCGTCGGTCGAGAGCGCGAGACGGACGAGCGACTCGCACGGCGGCGCGATTCGGCGGGCGTCGCGGATGGCCTCCTTCGCCCGGATGCGGTCGTTCGCCGTCTCGGCGACCAGCGCGCGCACGAGGTGGTGGGCCGTCGCGTCGGGGTCTCCGTCAGCGAACGTGACGACCGAGCCCATGATCTCGGAGGCCGCGCCGGCCTCGAGCGCGTCGTGCAGCGCGATGGCCGCCTCGGCGGCGCTCGGCTCCGCCAGCTCTGCGTACGCGGCGGTCCGCGCGTCGGCGGGGGCGCCGGCGGCGACGAGGCGCGCGAGGCGCACCCTCGCACCTTGGGCCGGCGAGCCGGCGACGTGCCGCGCTCGGTCGATGCGGGCGACCGACGTCGCGCCCGAAATCGCGGCCGCGAGCGGCGCGAGCCCTGGCGCAGTGAGCGCGTCGGTGCACGAGCGCGGCTCACCTCCGGCGAGCGAGATGAGCACGGCCTCTTCCTCGCGCGTGAACGCTTGCCCGGTGGCGAGTGTCTCCAGCAGACCGTCCACGTCCGACAGCTCGAGGCAGCGCGCGACGTACGCGCGGCGCGCAGCGCGATCCCCCGCGTCGACGAGCGGGCGAAGCGCGCGCTGGGAGGCGCGGCGGGTCGAGGTCGAGAGCGCCCCGAAGGCCGAAGAGAGCCACGCGCTCGCCGCGCCGAGTCCCTCGACGGTGCCGAGCTCTGCGGCGGCACGTTGCGCCCCCGCGAAATCCCGCTCCGTGAGCCGACCTCGCAGGCCGCGCAGCGCGTCGTTGGCGGCCAGGGGCGCAGGCAACGAGGCTGCGCGCGCGCCACGCAGCGCGAGCACCTGGCCGACCGCTTCGTCGAGCCCCTCGAGCTCGCGCACCTCGGAGGGGCGCAGCGCCGCGCTCGTGTGCTCACGCTCTCCGAGGGCCGCGCATGCGCGCGCGAGCGCCGGGCGAACGTCGAGCGCGTCGAGCTTGGTGGCTTGCTCCCAGCGGTCCCTCGCGCCAGCCTCGTCCCCGTAGATGCGGGCGATGTCCGCGGCGAGCAGGGTCATGTGCACCCTCGCCGCCGACGTGCGGGCGTGCGGGACCTCCGCGTCGAGCTGTGCCAGCGCCTCTTCGCCGGGCGCGGCGAGGCCGCGGGTCTGCGCCCAGGCGAGCGGCAGGTGGGGGGCGATCTGCCGCGCCTCCGCGGCCAAGAGCAGCGCGGCGTCGGGCTCGTTCGCGATGGCGCGGAGCTCGCTGCACGCGAGCAGGAGCCGCGCGCGCTCCTCGGCGGATTCGGTGGCGCGGGCCTCTTCCTCGATCCAGGCGGCGCGCTCGGCGAGCGCAGAGCTCGCGGCCGGAGCGAGCCAAGCGTGCGCCGGCTTCTCGTCGGAGAAGGTAGGTGGAGGTGGGCGGAACGCCTCGCTGCGCGGCTGGTAGCCCGACGCGGGCGAGACCGGCTGCGCCCTCGACACACGGGGCGCCGGCACGCTAGGCACTTCGCGCCCGGCTCCACGGTCGTCGGTGGGGACGTCCGCGCGGGGGCTCGCGGCGGCGACTTGAGGACCGCTTGTGGTGGTCGGCGCGAGCGGAGTAAGGGCGGGGACCTCGACGGCGATCACCTCGGGCGGCGGTCGCCGCGGCGTGACGTCCGCGAGCCCACCCGGCGCGCGCGTGGAGGGCAGCGTGACCTCCGGGGCGGCCGGCCGTCGGGAGGGGGCGCGGGGCGGTGGGACGCGCACGGGGGCCCCGGGATCGGGCGTCGCGGCGTCGAACGTCGCCATGGAGATCGCGCGCGTCGGCTCTTCCTCTTCGCCGAAATCACCACGCACGGAGTCGGCCGCGAGCGAGTCCATCGAGAAAGCGCGCGTCTGGTCGTCGTTGACGCGTTCACGCGCAAACGCGCCCCGCTCGAGCGGCGGCGCGGGCCGCGGCAGTGGGCCGATCGCGGGTGGGGGAACGGACCGGGGGTCGCGGGGCGGCGGCCTCGTGGGGCGAAACCGTTCGGGATCCGCGCTGGGCGCGGGGGACGCGGCGCTGGCGCGGTCGAGCTCGATGGGAGCGCCGAGAGAGGCCGCCGCGGAGACGGGGGCGACGTCGCTGGACGCGCGCTCGGGGGCCGCCGCGGGGGCCCCCGTCTCGCCCGGGAGCACGACGCGCTGCTCCCACTCGTCGAGCGCCACATCCCAGTCAATGCCAGAAAAGTCAGGGAGTTTGTCGTCGTTGCTCATGAGGAAGTCTCGAGGCCGAGGAGCCTCCGGATGTCGAAGTAGTCGGGCGTCAAGGCGAAGCGGAAGAGCTCGGCGCAGCGCAGGTCCTCTCGCGCCACCCTGACGAGGTCGGTCGGCGTCAGGCCGAACGCGTCCGCAAGGACGACGCTGACGTCGCCCGATGCGATGGCGGACATTCGGTGCTGGGACGCGATCGCGCGGGAGACCCACGTCTTGGTGTCGACGCCCGACTGAGCGAGCGCCCGGCAGACAGGCTCGATGGCGTTGCGCGTCCGTCGCCCCAGCGCCTTCCCGAGCGAACGCTCCACCTCCGCGAGGATGGCGTAGGGCGGCGAGTCAATTTGCACTTTCGCGAGGTTGCAGGCGGCGACGACGAGCGCGGCGAGGGCGGTGTCGTCGCGCCAACGGGTGATGACCGTCCCGCGGGAGATCCCGAGGAGCTCTCGCGCGACGCGGGATCGCACGAGGGGGGTCAGCGGCGCGGTGACGCCTCCGCCGACGACGAGGGCCGGGGGCTCGCCCGGGACGCCTTGGACACCCTGGGGATCCTTCCCGCCGATGTAGAGCTCGAAGTCCGCAATCCCGAACGCGCCCGCCCACGCGGCGATCTCGTTGCGCACGGCGACGCCGCTGCGGGGATCGACGCGCTCTCGCTTCGTGACGCCGAGCGTGGCCACGGTGGGGCCCAGGGCTTCCGCGATCGTGGGGCCGAGCAGCGCGAAGAGCTGCGCGTGGGGGCCCTCGTCGCCGGGGGCCAGCACGCGCCGGAGCAGCACCTCCGTCATGGCGAGCTGAGGAGCCCGCGGCTTCCCCGAGGCGAGCTGCGCGAGCGCCTGCTCGAGGCCAGGATCCGGGCCGTTCGTCGCGATGGCCACGGAGAGCGCGACGTGTTCGAGCTGCCCGCTGCCGAGCGCGCGCGCGACGCGCGAGAGGCGACGCCCGTTCGCGGGATCCCCGGGTTCCTGCTGGAGCGCCGCGAGCAGCGCCGCCTGACCTCGCTCGAGCAGCGCGCGACGGGCGTCTCGGTCGATGTCGTGCTCGACCAGGAACTCGAGTCCCTCGCCGTCGGTGGGCGACTCGTCGAGCAGCCTCGTTACGGCGCGGAGGCCGCGGGCCGGCGCGCGGATGCGGTCGCGGTAGATGACGAGCGCCAGGCGCGCGGCCTCCACCCGACCCTCGCGCGTGTCGCGCTCCCCCATGAGCTCCTCGAGAATGGTCGCGGCCGGCTCCCACGCGCCCGTCCGCGCCGCCGCTCGCGCGAGCCGCTCGCGCACGGGCAGGGTGGAGATCCCGGCCGCGTGTAGGACCTGGAGCACGCGCAGGGCGTCCTCGTTGCGGCCGAGCTTGTTCTCGTAGAGGTCGACCGCGGCGATGCCCGCGGTGACCCGGCTCTTCGCGGGCGCCGCGGGGACGCTGGCGAGGCGGGCGAGCTGGGCCGCCGCCTCGTCGTACCTTCCTCGGCGAATGTGCACCTCTCCGAGGAGGGCCAGGGCGCCGACGTGGTCGGGGTCGATGGTCCTCACGTTCTCAAGCGCGTAGAGCGCGCCGTCGAAATCGCCCTTCTCGCGGAGCGCGCGCGACTGCTCCCAGTAGAGCCGGACGAGCTCGTCGGTGTCGTCGGTGTGCGGAAGTCGCCGATCGACGAGCTCCAGCATCTTGTCCGACTCCTTGCGGTCGCGGACCCGGCGAAAGAGCTTGTCGAAGGCGACGGGCCGGGTGGGGTCGCGATGGAACGACTGATCGAGCGCGGCCTCGGCTCGAGCTCCCTGGTTCTCGTCGAGCCACGTGAGCCCCGCCTGCTCCCAAAAAACGGCGCCGCGGGAGGAGTTGCGCGCGCGCGCGCCCAGCTGCTCGCAGGCTTCAGCGTACCCGGCATGATCGCCCAACTCCAGCGCACACGTGCGCACCCCCTCCCAGGACGCGAGGTCCGACGGGTGGGCGGCGGTGGCCGCGCGAAACAGGGGGAGCGCGCCCTTCGGGTCGCCCGTGAGGTAGATCGACCAGGCCGAGAGCCCCGCCGCGTCCGCGTCCATCTCGTCGCCGAGGGAGCTGCCCAGGCGATTCAAGGCGGCAGCGCGGCGCCGGGGGTCCGAGCCTGGTGGCGCGAGCTCCAGGTTTGCGAGGCGTACTGCGTGGCTCG
Organism: Myxococcales bacterium; assembly: GCA_016720545.1. Taxonomy (NCBI): domain Bacteria; kingdom Pseudomonadati; phylum Myxococcota; class Myxococcia; order Myxococcales; species Myxococcales bacterium. The sequence goes on along the minus strand of JADKKK010000002.1, from coordinate 583,799 downwards.
TGCCGGCGACGAGCGGCTGAGGGGTCGACGGATCGAGGACGTGCCCGAGGAGCCTCGCGCTCGCCGACACGCCCTCGCGCGCCTCGTCCTGGAGCGCATCCGCCACCGCGTCGCGGGCGAGCACTTCGCCGGCGCCGCCACCGAGCGCCATCGACGCCGACAACCACTCGACGGCCGCGCAGAGGCCGCCGCCGGCGCCGAACCAGGCGCTCGCGGCGTCGACGAGCGCCTCGTCGGAGCGGTCGCGCGCGAGCCGCGTGCGCTCGCCCGCAGCGAACATCGCGCCCTCTTTGCCCAGGTTCGCGACGAGATCAAGGGCCTCGTCGATGCGCTGCGCGTCGGAGTCGGGCGACGCGGACGCGAGCACCCCCAGCGCGGCGGCGAGCGGGAGCGCGCCATCGGCGCGGCCGGCGGCCTCGAGCGACGAGCGCACCTCCGCGTCGTCCTCGAGCGCCACCCCGTTCGCGAACCGCTCGAGCGCCCACTCGGCCTCACCGAGCCGCTGGGAGGCCTCCGCGAGGGCGTCCCGGCGGTCGTGGGCTTGCTCGAGGCTCTGCCCGCGAAGCGCCCAAGCGTACGCCACCTGCGCGGCCTCCGGCGCGAGCTCGCGCGCGGCGCCGAGGGCGCGGAGGGCGTCGGTCGGGCGCCCTGCTCGGAACCGAATGAACGCGGCCTCAAGGAGCATCGCGGCGCCAATTTCGGGCTCTTGCTGGGACGGCGCCGACTGCTCGAGCCGAAGCGCCGTGTCGAGCAGGGCGTCGTCTCGCGCGCGAGATCGAGCGCGAGGAACGCGAGGAACGGGTCGTCGGGCGCAGCCGCGGCGAGCGCCTGGGCGCGCGCGACGGCGGCCGCGGCGTCGCCTCGATCGCGCGCGGCGAGGGCGTGAAGCACGCCGAGCGTCCGCCCCTCGACGGTCGGGGCGCCGCGATCGAGGGCCACGATGGCCGCGAAGCGCTGGTCGGGCGACGCCTGCCCGGGGACGAACGCGGCGATCCGTTGGGCCAGCTCGGCCCCGCCCGGAAGAGCGACGAGGGCCTCGCGCGCCGCGCGGGCGCCCTCGGCGTCGCCGGCGCGGACACGCTCGCGCACGATCTCGAAGCCGACGACGAGCGCCTCGGCGGTCGGTCCGAGGCACCCGAGCAGATCGCGCGAGGCGCTCTCGTAGAGCTCCGTGTTGGCCATCAGCAGCGCGAGGCTGCGGGCGAGTCGGGCGATCGTCTCGGGGTCGACGCCGGTCGAGGCCGCCGCGCCGAGCGCGTCACGCACCTTGCTGGAGTCTCCCAGCCGGCTTCCGGCCAGGAACGCCACGAGCAGCGCTCCGCGCCCCTTCGCGGGGAGCGTGGGCACCGCGTCGGCGAGGCTCGCGAGCCGTTCGACCAGCGGGCCCGCGTCCTCGCCGTCGGCGAGAAGATCGAGCTCGAGGGCTCGCGCGGGGATGCACTCTGGATCGAGCCGCGTGGCCGCCGAGGCCGCTTCCAGGGCCGCCGCAAGGTCGCCACGGCCTGCGGCCTCCTCGGCGACGGTCATCGCGAGGGACGCCGCCAGGCGCCCGTCCTCTTCGCGAGGGAGCCATTCCGCTGCGATCGCGCTCGCGAGCGCGTCGTCGCCCACGGAGTCGGCGAGCTGCAGCTTCGTGGCGAGCAGCAGTCGTCGGGTGCACGAGAGCCCGCCCGACGGGCCCTCGAGCCCCTCGAGGAGCGTGATGGCGCGGTCGAGGGAAGCGGCGGCGCGCAGCGGGTCGCTCGCCGAGACCGCGAAACGCGCCGCGCGCACGAGGCGCTCCACGGCCACGTGGAGGCCAACCGAGGTGGGGACACCGAGCTCACTTGCGCGCGCCGGCGAGCTCATGGCCTCGACGACGAGCGCGGCCTCGCCCTCGAGGGCCCCGGCGGCCCGGGCGGCGTGCTCGGCGTCGTCGTTGGTGGGGGCGGCGAGCAGCTCCGCGAGGCGCCGCGTGGCGAGGTAAGTCGCCGATCCGCCGAGATCGCGCGCGCGCTCGAGCGCGATCACCGCGCGGTCGAGCGCTCCGGCTCCAGCGGCGAGGTTGGCCGCGTCGATGAGGAGCAGCGCGCGCCAGTCGGACTGTCCGGGGAGCGCGGCGCGTGCCGTGAGGGCCGTCTCGCGCAGCTCCGGATCGGGGAGTCGCGCGGCAACGGCCTCGAGCAGGAGGTGAGCGGGGCCCGCGTCCGCCGGCCCGGCGCCCGCCTCGATCGCCTCCTGGAGCGCCGCGCGCGCTCCGTCGAATTCGCCAGCGCCGTACAGGTAGGCGCCGCGCGCCGTCCACGCGCGCGCACGCTCGTCCGGCGTCGTGGCCGCGGCGGTGAGCGCGTCGAAGAGCTTCCCGAGCGCCTCGGGTGAGCGCTCGTGGCGCAGCGTGCGCGCGAGCCCCTCGAGCGCCTCGTGGAACTCCGGCTCCGCGTCGTGGGCGGCGAAGTACGCTGCCGTCGCCTCGGCGTGGCGCCCCGCGGCCTCCTCGAGCTCCCCGATCTCGTAGAGCAGCCTCGCCCGGCGGAGAGAGTCGCGCGCAAGGTCCACTTCTGCGCGCAGTCGAACGGCGGCCAACTGGACCTCGCCCGCGCCGAGCGGGGCGGGCGGCACGGACGGGCCGGCGGTGGGGGGAGCGGGGCGATTCGAGTCGGGTGCGTTCATCGGTGTGGGTGCACCACCGCCGACGACTTGGGCGTCGCGGGTGTGCGAGCGCCGAGCTTACGCGACCTTGCAGCGACACAACAGAAAGACGGCGCACACACACCACGTCAGCTGAGCGGTCGCTCGCGGGCGAGGCATGAGCTCGCCGAGGGCCGTCTCGACGAGCTCCGCGGGCCCCGCACGCGCCTCAGGCGAACTTCGCCAGCCGCTCCTTGATCTTGTCCTCGATCGAGCCCTTCATCACGCGAAGCATGAAGGGGAGATCGATCGCCACCCGCACGTCACGCTCGGTGACGGCGACCTCGCCTTTGGTGCCCTTCGCCGCGCCGCTAGGCGCCTCGAAGTTGATGGTATTGCCGCTCCATTTCCACGTGAGACCGAGCTTGGCCTCCATGGTTTTTGCGAGCTCCTCTGCCTGGGTGCGCGCCTCTTCGAGGGAGAGACGGTGCGACTGCGTGATGTCAATGGTTGCCATTGACGCGGCCTTAGCACTACTGGAGGCGCTTGACGACCCAGTACCCGCGGGGGGTCTCCACAGGCTCGCTGGTTTGACCGGCGGACATCGAGAAAACGAGCCCCTCGACCGGCCCCTCGAGGATTCCCCGGGCGATGCGCCCGATGTCGTCGGCCGAGCCCGGATCGCCGTGGGTCACGGCCTGGTGAAAATCGCCCTTCGCCTCGTCGGCGAGGCGCCTCGCCAGCTCGAGCGCGGCGGCCTTCGGGCGCGCGTTGGGCGCGGCGCCCTGCGCTCCGGCGTACTGCACGAGCACGACGCCCATGCGCACGAACCGCGTGCTCGCGTCCGACGTGTTCAGCAGGTCCATCGGCGAAGCGCCGAGGGGGCTCAGCGCAGCGCCCGCGTCGTCGGCCAAGGCTCCGCCGTCCGCCGTCATCGCGGCGAGGGGGACCTCCGCGGTCGCCGTCCCCGCCTCGACGAGCCCGGTCGTCGACGCGTCGTCGGGGCCCGCGTCCCGGGGCGGACGGGGAGCGACCCAGGGCTTGTCAAGGGAAACCGCTAGGGCGAGCGCCACGACGCCCGCCGTCGCCGCGAGCCACACCACGCGCTGAGCTCGGTCGGGGATCACCGGTCCGTCGCCGCTTCGGTGTCGGGCTCGAGGTGGACCTCGTCGTCTTCGTCGGCGCCGAAGTCCTCGACCGGATTCATGGTCGGGGCCGGGGGATCGCCGATGAGCTCGAGCTGGGCCGCCAGCCAGTTCTCCCGGATGATGAGGCGTCGCACCTCGTCCGGCGCGGCGTCGACGTCGTGCGTGGCCTTGTCGAGCTGGGCCTCGACTTCGGCGAGCTCGGCGCGCACGCTCACGGGCTCGACGCCCGCCTTGGTGATGTAGTCCTCCGTGAGGACGAGGAGCTTCGCGGGGCCGCCTTCGGCGAAGCCCTCGCCGACCGCGCACTTATTCTGCTCCTGGCCGATTCGGTAGTTGATGACGCCCGTGCGGACGGCCGCGAGCACCGGGAGGTGACCCGGCATCAGGCCGAACTCGCCGACGATGCTCGGCGCAGTCACCTCGTCGACGGAGGCTTTCAGCGCGAGCCCGCGCGGGGTCACGATCTCGAGTTCGATCTTGTCGGTGGCCATGAATCCTCGATACGGGCGTCGGTGTACGGGTCGCGCGGAGGCGGCGGCGCGCGTCGACGCCGAGCGCCGCCGCGGCCCAGCGCTGAACTACTTCTTGCTCTTGGTGAGGTCGGCGGCCTTCGCCTTCATCTCTTCGATGTTGCCGACGAGGTAGAACGCCTGCTCGGGGTACTTGAGGTCGTCGTCGTACTTGCCGTCAACGACCTCCTCAAAGCCCGCGATGGTCTCCTCGAGGGGCACGAGCTTTCCGGTGAGGCCGGTGAACTGCGCGGCGACGAAGAAGGGCTGCGAGAGGAAGCGCTGGATCTTGCGTGCGCGCGACACGACGAGCTTGTCGTCTTCGCTGAGCTCGTCCATGCCGAGGATCGCGATGATGTCCTGCAGATCCTTGTACTTCTGCAGCGTGCCCTGCACCCGGCGGGCGACGTCGTAGTGACGCGCGCCAATGATCTGCGGGTCGAGCATGGTCGAGGTCGAGTCGAGCGGATCGACCGCCGGGAAGATGCCGAGCGCCGCGATGTCGCGGTTCAAGACGGTCGTGGCGTCGAGGTGGGCGAATGTGGTCGCGGGCGCCGGGTCGGTGAGGTCGTCGGCGGGCACGTAGACGGCCTGCACCGAGGTGATCGAGCCCTTGTTCGTCGAGGTGATGCGCTCCTGGAGCGCGCCCATCTCGGTGGCGAGCGTGGGCTGGTAGCCGACGGCGCTGGGGATACGGCCGAGGAGCGCCGACACCTCAGAGCCCGCCTGCGTGAAGCGGAAGATGTTGTCGACGAACAGGAGGACGTCCTGCCCTTCCTCGTCGCGGAAGTACTCGGCGACCGTGAGGGCCGACAGCGCGACGCGGGCGCGAGCGCCCGGGGGTTCGTTCATCTGACCGAAGACGAGCGCCGTCTTCGAGATGACGGGCGCGCCCGTGTCGAGCTTCGACTCGCTCATTTCGAGGAAGAGGTCGCAGCCCTCGCGGGTGCGCTCACCGACGCCCGCGAAGCAGGACACGCCGCCGTGCTTCTTGGCGACGTTGTTGATGAGCTCCTGGATCAGGACGGTCTTGCCGACGCCCGCGCCGCCGAAGAGGCCGATCTTGCCGCCCTTGCGGTAGGGGGCGAGGAGGTCGATGACCTTGATGCCGGTCTCGAAGATCTCGACCTTCGTCGACTGGTCTTGGAAGAGCGGAGGCGCGCGGTGGATGGGCGCGGTGCGCTTCGCGTTGACGGGGCCGGCCTCGTCGACCGGGTCGCCGATGACGTTCAGGATGCGGCCGAGGCACTCGGGGCCCACGGGCATGGCGATCGGCGCGCCGGTGTCACGGACCTCGACGCCGCGGACGAGGCCGTCGGTCGAGTCCATGGCGATCGCGCGGACGGTGCTCTCGCCGAGGTGCTGCGCCACCTCGAGGGTGAGGTTGTCCTTGGCGCTGGAAATGCTCGCGTTGTCGAGCTTGAGGGCGTTCAGGATCTGCGGGAGATTGCCGTCGGGAACTCGACGTCGACGACCGGACCGATGACCTGCACGATCTTGCCCTTCGGGAGGGCCTTCGAAACCTCAGACTGGACCATGACGGGCGCTTCTCCTTGCGTTCCGAGCGGTGTGCTTCCGGCGGCCCTCTTGGGGACCGCGCGGCCGGACGACAAGTCCGGCCCGAGAACGACGCGCCAATAGCATGACGTGAACACCGGTTCAACGGAGTCGTGCGGTCTCGGTATGGGAGCTACGCGGCACCCGAGTCGCCCACGCGCCTACGGCCGCGTGCTCCTGCGGGAGGGGCGACGCGGCCGTAAGTTGGAGGGGAGGCGGGCTGGGGCCGCTTGGGCCCCTGGAGGACCGAGTGCGAAGGACGGGACTTGAACCCGTACAGGAGTTACCCCACTGGAACCTGAATCCAGCGCGTCTGCCAATTCCGCCACCTTCGCGAGGCGACGGAACCATAGTCCAAGCGCCGCGGTGTCTGCAAGGGCTCTCGGTGGTTTCAGACGTGCGGCGCACCACGGATCGATCTCGACCTGCCACGACCGGCCCGAGCTCGGTTGGAGTGGCCGACTCCGACGGCGAGGCGGGCGGGCGGGCGACTCAGAGATTCTCGACGCTCTTCAACATTTCGGGGACGAAGTTGAATCGTGGGCGAATGAGGCCGACCCTGACCGCCCCGGGCGGGCGCCGGATCGTGTCGCCAAGGAAGCTGTTGCCGTCGGCGCGGAGCCCGTCCGTCTCGAAGCTGACGACGCTGCCTCCCTCCACGCGAGACTCCTTGTAGTTGGGCGTCGGGTCGGCGGAGGCCGTGAGCGAAAGCGCCGTGCAGGCGGCGAAGGCAGCGAAGGCGGCGAGCGAACGGGGCGAGAGTAACGAGAGGCGCATGGTGGCTCCTTGGCCCGGCGGGCCATCGAGGTCGTGGGGGATGGAGGCGAGGCGAGCGGAGCTCCGCCTCGGCGTGGCCCGCGCGGGACCCGGGGCACGCGACGGGGCGACGAGTGACTCGCCGAGCGTCGCGCCCTCGCTCACGCGAAGACGACGCCCTCATTGGCGATAGGACCCCTTCGTTTGCGTGGCCTTTGGTGCAGCGCCGTCTTTCTGGCATATGCTGGTCGGAAGGTCCGGCCGCAGCCGCCGCCTCACTTCATTGGAGATGCCCATGCCCTACGCCTCCCGAGCCGTCGCTCGCCCTGTTCGCCTCGCCCGTATCGCGCTTGCCCTGGGGACCTCCGCGGCGCTCGGGCTCGTGGTCGGCTGTAGCTCCACCCCCGACGCGCCGGCCGGCCCCAAGTACCCCACCGAAGACGCGTTCTGCGCGGCCCGGGCCGACGCGGAGTGCGCGGTCAGCGATCTGTGCACGGTGAAGAAGGACGCGTGCATCACCAAGCGCAAGGACTTCTGCAAGTCGAGCGCGTTCGCGTCCTCGGCCCTCGGCCTGAGCTACAACCCGGACGGCGCCGATCAGTGCATTTTGCAGCTGTCGACGGCCTACAAGGCCGACAAGGCGCTCATCAAGGCCGAGGAGCTCGCGCTGCTCGAGGCCGCGTGCCTCAAGGTCTTCTCGGGGAAGGTGGAGAAGAACAAGGCCTGCACGGCGACCGCTCAGTGCGTAGGCACCCTGATTTGCGACAAGGGTTTCTGCGCGGACGCGGTCCAGAAGGCGCCTGACACACCCTGCGGGAACCCGGGCGAGTCGTGCGTGCCCGGCTACCTCTGCACGGGCGAAGGCGTGAAGACCTGCGTCAAGCTGAAGGCGCTCGGGGAGCTCTGCGTCGGCTTCGACACCTGCGAAACGAGCCTCCTGTGCAACGGCACGTGCAAGAAGAAGCTCGAGATCGGCGACACCTGCGTGAGCTCGCGCGACTGCGCGAGCAACCTCTGCGAGGACACCCTCAAGAAGTGCGTCGTCGGGCTGACGTTCGCTACCGGGGCGGACAGCTGCAAGAAATACGGCGGCACCTGAGCTCGTGACGGCGGCGCGCGCGACCGGCTACGCTGCCGGCCGATGGTGACAGAGTGAAGCAGCGCGCGGGGGCGGTGGGCGCGACGGCCGCGACGGCGGAGCTGACGGCTCGCCTCCGCGTGACCGTCGCGCACGATCGCGAGGCGCTCGAGGCGCGCATCGTGGCGCGCCCCCCGAAGGAGCGCGAGGGGGCCGAGCTGCACGGCCCCGACGGGGTCCTTCTGGGCATCGAGCACGCTGCGCGGCTCGACGCGATCCTGGCGATGCTCTTTCGCGAGGCGAGCCGCGCGCTCCCCCCCCACGCCCCGGACGCGCTCTCCCTCGTGGCCATCGGGAGCTACGGCCGCGGCGCGGTGGCGCTCCGGAGCGACGCGGACGTACGGCTCTTGGTCTCGCGCGAGCACCCCAGCGCCGACGCGCTCTCCGAGACGATGCTCTACCCGTTGTGGGACGCAGGGGTCTCAGTCGGCTACCAGGTGGCGACCGCCACGTCCCTGTTGGAGCTGGCGCAGACCGACCTCGCGACCGCGACGTCGCTGCTCGACGGGCGCGTGGTCGCAGGCAGCGTGGAGCTCGAGCGCGATCTGTCGGCCCGCGCCACGGCGGGGCTCTTCAGCGAGGGAGAGCTTGGGCCGTTCATCGCGCGCCTCCACGACGAGGTGTCGGCGCGCCACGCCCGCTTCGGAGGCTCGGTGTACCTCCTGGAGCCCGACGTAAAGAGCGGCGCGGGTGGCCTCCGCGACCTCGACGTGGCCCGCTGGGCGGCGCGCGCGCGCTACCGGGCCGGTGATGTCCGCGCGGGCGGGTTCTGGGCGGCGCTCGTGCGCATGGGCGTGCTGGTGCCCCGCGAGGCGCAGGAGATCGCGCGCGCGGAGGAGTTCCTCTGGCGTGTGCGCAACCGGCTCCACGCGAAGGCCACCCGCCGCAGCGACAGGCTCACCTTCGACCAGCAGGAGGCCATCGCGCTCGAGCTGGGCTACGGACCGCGAGAGGGCTCGCGAATGGCCGACGACGAGCCCGCGGCGCGGGCGGCCGCCGCCGAGCGCATGATGCAGGACTACTACGTGCACGCGCGCGCCGTGACCCGCTCGCGGGAGCAGATCTTGGCCCGCGCGACCCCACCGCGGCGTCGCGGCAAGCCCGCCGAGGTGCACCTGGCGGGGGGCGTGCGGCTGTTCGACGGCCAGGTCACGCTCGACCCGCTCCGCCTCGAGCTGGATCCGCCGCTCGCGTTCCGCGTCTACGCCGCGTGCATCAGCGAGAACGCCCCGGTGCTTCCGTTCGCGACCGACGCGATCGTCCGTGCGGCCGCCGATCCCGAGTTCTGCGCCCGGCTCCGCGCGAGCGCCGAGGCCGCAGAGCTCTTCGTGAGGCTCGTCTGCGCGGTCCCGGAGGTGCGCACCCGCTCAGGCTCGATGCTGCGCGAGCTGCACGACGTGGGGCTGCTCCTCGCGATGATCCCCGAGTTTCTCCCGGTAACCGGCCGCGTGCACCACGACGTCTACCACGTGTACACCGTCGACGTTCACAGCGTGGCCGCGGTGGACTGCCTCCGCGCGCTCTGCCGCGGCGACCTCGGCCATGAGCACGCGCTCGCGTCGCGCCTCGCCGCGGAGATCGCGCGCCCCCGCCCGCTCTTCCTCGCCACGCTGCTCCACGACGTGGGGAAAGGGTACCCCGACGAGAGCGGGAGTCGGAAGAATCACTCGCTCGTAGGTGCCCGAATGTGCGGGGGAATTCTCCCTCGCCTCGGGCTCACGGCGGAGGAGGTGGAGGAGGCGGTCGCGCTCGTCGAGCAGCACCTCACGATGTACCACGTGGCGACGCGCCGCGACCTCGACGAGCCCGCCACCGCCCAAGATTTCACCGAGCAGCTGCGCGGCCGAGAGGGGCTGCGCGATCTCTACTTGCTCACGGTCGTTGACCTCTCGACGACGTCGCCCACGGCCATGACGGCGTGGAAGTCGCGGATGCTGGAGGAGCTCTACTTCGCCGCCGACGCACACCTCGCGGGAGGCCAGAAGCCGATCGCCGACGACGCGCGCCTCGAGCGGGTGCGGGAGCGGGCGCGAGCGCTCGGCCGCGAGGGCCCCGACGGATCGACCGCGGCGCTCGACGCGTTCCTCGTGTCGATGCCAGAGCGCTATCTCCTCGCGAACGCCCCCGCGTCGGTCGTCACGCACGCCGCCCTGTCGGCGTCCCGGGGGAGCGCGGCTGTCGCCCTCGACGTGCTCCCCCACCGCCACGAGGGGGTCGTCGAGCTCTGCGTCGTGGCCGAGGACCGGCCCGGCCTGCTCGCGCGGATCGCCGCGGCGATCACAGCGTCGCGGCTCGAGGTGCTCGCCGCGCAGGTCTACTCCCGAGAGCCCGGCGGTGGCGCGCCGACCGAGGCCGTCGACGTGTTCCTGGTCCGCGACCGCGGCGACAGCGCCGCTTTCGCCGAGCGCGCCGTGACCCGGCTCCGGCGCGACCTCGCGGCCCTCGAGAGCGGCGAGACCACCGCGCGCGAGCTACTCGGGGAGCGGGGCGGACGCCGCGAGCGCGCTACACCGGCCGTGTCGACCGAGATCGTCCTCGACGACCGCGCGTCGCCACGCCACACGATCATCGAGGTGTTCGCCCGCGACCGGCCGGGGCTGCTGCACGCCGTGGCACAGGAGCTCTACGAGCTCGGGCTCGACATCGCCCTCTCGAAGATCAACACGGAGGGCACGCGCGTGGCGGACGTGTTCTATGTGACGGAGCGCGACGGGGCCAAGGTTCGCCCGGGTGCGCGGTTCAAGGAAGTCCGCGAGCGCCTGCGAATCGCGGTATCGGAGGAGGCACAATGACGATCGGGATGCGGCGGTTGGGTGCGTGCGTGCGGGGAGCGCGGGGCAGGGTGGCGGCGATGGCGGTGGGGGCCGGCGCGCTCGCGCTCGCGGCGTCAAATGTCGCGTGCGGCGGGCCGCCCGAGCCGCAGGTCGCGGAGCCCGCGCGTCCTCCGACCCTGCCTCCCTCGCTCGCGCGGGGCGCCGGGGCGCCTGGCGCGCCCGCCACGGGCGGACCGAGCCCCGACGTCGCGCGGGGAAAGGCTGCCCTCGAGAAGGGTGACGAGCCCGGCGCCCGAGCCGCCTTCGAGGCGGCCTTGGCGAGAGACGCCAACGACGCCGACGCGCACGCCTACCTCGGGGCGCTGGTGGAGAAGGGCGACAAGGCCGCCGCGGAGAAGCACTACCGCGCGGCCCTCGCCACGGTCCCCGGGCACGAGGTGGGCTCGGTCAACCTCTCGGCGCTGCTGCTCGACGCCGCCAAGGTCGACGAAGCGGCCACGCTCGCGCAGGCGGGGCTCGAGAAGCACCCCAAGAGCGCCGCGCTCGCCGAGAACCTGGGAGTCGCGCTCGCGACCAAGGGCGACGAGGCTGGCGCCACGCGGGCGATGGAGCTCGCGTTGAAGCTCGCCCCGGCCGATCCGCTGGCGGCGCTCACGTTGGGGCAGTGGCTCGGGAAGTGGAGAAAGGCCGACGCGGCGCGCGAGCGGCTCCTCCAGGCCGAGAAGCTCGCGAACGGCGACGTCGGCGTGCTCGCCTCGGTCGGCTTCGAGCTGAAGAACGTCGGCGCGTTCGCCGACTGCATCCGCGTGCTCGACGGCGCCCTCGCGAAGCAAGACGCGGCGGAGTTGCGCACGTACCGCGCGCTCTGCAAGCTCGGCGCGCGAGACAAGGCCGGCGCTCTGTCGGACCTCGAGGCTGCCGTCGCCAAGGAGCCGAAATACGCCCCCGCCTACTTCTATCTCGGCGGGCGTCACGCCGACGCCGGTCGCTGGAAAGACGTCGTCGCGGCCTACGAGACCTACCTCAGGCTCGAGCCCGCGGGCCCGATGAAGAAGGCCGCCGAGGAGCGCATCAAGCTGGCCAAAGAGAAGCTCAAGGCGGGGGGGGGGCCGAAGAAATAGCGGGGGGGGCGAACCCACGGAGCACCCGCCCGTGGCCCTCCGGTGCCCGCTCACCGATCGCCACGAGCGCGCCGGCGTCGTCGAGCCACGCGCACGGCCCCTGAGCGGCGTCCTCGGGGAGCGCGACGCGCTGACCTCGCCGGGCCTGCAGCACGGCGGCGCCGTCGAGGCGGGCCGTCGGCAACGCGAGCGCCGCGGCCGTGGCCAGGTCGATCACGCCGCGCGCCGCGTCGGGGTCGAGCGCTACGGCGCCCCCGAGGCCGAACGGGCCCGAGCGCACACGCCGGAGCTCCGAGAGGTGCCCGACCGTGCCGAGCGCGAGCGCAAGATCGCGCCCAAGTGACCGAACATAATAGCCTTTGTCGGCTGTGACCCGCACGCTCAGGGTCGGAGGATCGACCGAACCGGCCGTGACCTCGAGCGCGTGCACGCGCACCGGGCGGGGGTCGAGCGCCACCTCCACGCCGGCGCGCGCCAGGGCGTGCGCGCGGACGCCGTCCTTGCGGATGGCCGAGAACGCCGGGGGGATCTGTTCACGCCGGCCGCGCTCGGCGTCGAGCGCGTCGACCAGGCCAGGGGGTAGCGCGCCGCCCTCGACCCGCGCGAGCCTGGCGAGCGCGTCGACGAGCCACGGCGCGACCGCCTCGTGCGTGCGCACCGCGCCCTCCGCGTCGAGGGTCTCAGTGCTCTCGCCGAGGACGACCCGCGCCTCGTAGGTCTTGTCGTGCGCGGTCAGGTAGGGGAGCAGCTTGGTGCCCTCGCGCACGCCGAGCACCAGCACGCCCGTCGCCATGGGGTCGAGCGTGCCGGCGTGGCCCACTTCCCGGGTGCGGAGGAGCGCGCGCGCCCTGCCCACGACGTCGTGGCTCGTGGGGCCGCGCGCTTTGTCGACGACGAGCACGCCGGAAGGCCCGCCGGAGGGGGTCTCGGTCTTGGCCATGGATCCGGACCCTAGTCCCGTGCACGGCGAGTGGGGCCCGAATTGCGCCGCGACGACCTCCTTTCGAGCCAGCGTTTCGCTAGGATGCGTTCATGGTCCAGGGCAGCGAGCCAACGTCCCTGGGGCCCTACGTCCTCGAGCAGCGGGTCGCCGCGGGCGGAATGGCCGAGGTCTACGTGGCGCGCCGCCGCGGCCCCCACGGGTTCGAGAAGACCGTGGCGCTCAAGCGCATCCTCCCCGAGCTCGCCCACGACCCGGAGTTTCTCGCGATGTTCGTCGACGAGGCCCGCGTGTCGGCGCGCCTCTGCCACCCCAACGTCGTCCAGATCTTCGACTTCGGCGACGAGGGCGACGAGCTCTACATGGCGATGGAGTACGTCGAGGGCACGACGGTCGCGAAGCTGATTCGGGCCGCCGCCGCGCAGCGCGCGGCCGTCGGGGTGGAGGTAGCCCTCCAGGTCGTACTCTCGGTGCTGCGCGCGCTCGATTACGTGCATAACGCACGCGATTCGCTAGGCCTCCCGCTCGGGCTGGTGCACCGCGACGTCTCACCCGGGAACCTCCTCATTTCTCGCGGCGGCGAGGTGAAGCTCACCGACTTCGGCATCATGCGAGCGACCGAGCTCGAGCGCCGCACGAACGCAGGGCAGGTGAAGGGCAAGCTCGGCTACATGTCGCCCGAGCAAGTCACCGGTGGCGAGCTCGACGCCCGCAGTGATCTCTTCGCCGCAGGCATCGTCCTCGGCGAGCTCCTCACGTTGACGCCGCTCTTCGGCGGGGGCAACGAAGTGCGTGTGCTCGAGCGCATCCGCGACGGCGATCTCACCGCGTTCGAGCGGTCGAGCGCGACGATCCCCGAGGATCTCCGGCGGATTGTCTACCGCGCGCTCGCGACCGCGCCGGCCGATCGTTTCGCGTCCGCCGCCGCGTTCGCCGAGGCGCTCGAGGAGCTCGTCCGACGACGCCGGCTGCACCTCACGCCTGCTTCGCTCGCCCGCGTGGCGCATGTCCTCGGCTTGTTCTCCCCCGCCCCCGGAGGGCCGGCGGCCCCGCTCGTGCCGTCATCGAGGCGACAGAGCACGCTCCCGCCGCCGCCCCCCGACGATCCCTTCGGCGCGCCGGCGTCACGCTACGAAATCGTGACGAGCGAGGGCCCGGGCGAGGTCGTCCCCTTCGCGCGGCTCGTGGAGCTGGTCGTGACCGGGCGACTGCCGCCGGCGTCGCGCGTCGCCCGCGACGGAGGCCCGCCGCGGGAGCTCGTCGCGTACCGTGAGCTCTCTCGGTTCGTCTCCAGCCCCGCGCTGCGATGGCGCGGGCCGGAGGAGACCGCGGCGGCGCGCACTCCCTTCTCGCGTCGCGGGCTGCCCGGCCTCTTGTATCGGCTCGCCGCCGAGCGCGAGACAGGGGTGCTCGTGGGCCGCACGCCCCGAGTGCGCAAGAAGATCTACTTCGTCGACGGCGTCCCGGAGCTCGTGGTTTCGACCGAGCCGCGCGAGCTGCTCGGCGCGCATCTCATCGCGCAAGGCTCGGTGTTGCGTGTGGAGGTCGAGCGCGCGCTCGAGATGCTTCCCCGCTTCGGCGGCCGCCTCGGCGACGCGCTCGTCGGCACCGGCGTGCTGCGCCCGGTGGAGCTCTACCGCGCCGTGTTCGACCAGGTGGAGACCCGCATCCTGGAGGTCTTCTCCTGGACGAGCGGCGAGCTGACGTTCGAGCACGGCGTCCGATCTCACGAGGAGACCGTGCCCCTCGCGTTCCACGTGTCCGACCTCGTCGCGCGGGGAGTGCGTGCACATTACACGGACCAGGAGTGCCATCGGTACGTGAGCGCCGTGCGTGGTCCCGTGCGCACGGCGAGCCCGCTCCCCGGCGCAGCCGGCACCCTCGAGGGCCTCCGCCTGACCTTCGCGGAGGAGGACGCCGTGCGCCGTGCCACTCAAGGCGCCACCCTCGACGCGCTCCTCGGGCGAGATCCGAGCGCGGCGCGCGCGCTCTTTCTCGGCCTCTCCTCGGGCCTGCTCGAGGCCGAGGGCTGGTTCGCCGACGAGCCACCGCGCCGGTAGCTTAGCCAAGCTAGCGCCCGGCCTATGTTGGCTCGGCCCCGTGTCGGCTACTCCCGAGGGTTGAAGCGGTAGACCGGGCTACTCCCGAGGGTTGAAGCGGTAGACCGGGCTACTCCCGAGGGTTGAAGCGGTAGACCGGGTAGGCGGGCGAATCGTGCGCCACGCGGAAACCGGCGGCCTCGAACGCGCGCTCGGGCCCCGCGAACGCAGCCTCGTCGTAGAGCGGCGCGGCGCTTCGGCGAGGGAACCCGAGGAGCACGACGCCCTCGGCCTGTGCGCGCGCGACCGCTCCGGCCAGCAACGCCCCCGCGACGCCCGAGCGTCGGCTCGAGGGGTGCACGAGCACGCAGCCGATCGCGAGCGGCGCGCCGCCGGCCTCCAGATCGAGGCCCCGGTACGCGCCCTGCACTCGAAGCTTGGGCACCTCGGCCAGTGCGCAGAGCTTGAGCCAGCCGACCGCCTCGCCTCGCTCGCGGTCGAGCGCGACCAGGCCTCGACCGTCGGGCGCCCCCCGATCGAGCGCTCCAGTGAGCTCCGCCGCCCCCGCGTCCGGCGTCTCGGCCAGCCGAGCGAGCCAGTCGTTCTTCGTGCCTGTGAAGTGCCAGTAACGGCAGAAGCAACCGCATCCCGCGGCGCGGAACAACGCCACGAGCGCGGGGCCGTGCGACGCGCGCGCCTCCTCGACGTCGATCATAGCGGGCCCGCCGCCGGTGGCCGGGAGCCTCGGAGCGGCGCGACCTGCTCGTACGCGTGCCCAAGGGCGAGCGCGGTCTCTTCGTCGAAGGCGCGGGTCATGATCTGAAGGCCGAGCGGGAGCCCCTCGGGGGTCGCGCCGCAGGGGACGCTGAGCGCGGGCAGGCCGGCGAGGCTCGCCGGCAGCGTCAGCAGATCGGAGAGGTACATCGCGAGCGGATCGCCCGCGTGGTCGCCCAGCGGTAGGGCGGGCGTGGGCGCGGTGGGGGAGAGGATCGCGTCGACCCGCGCGAGCTCGCGGGTGAGCTCGTCGCGCAGCAGGCGGCGGACCCGCTGTGCCTTGCGGTAGTGGCTATCGAAGGCGTCGGCAGAGAGCACGAAGGTGCCGAGCAGGATGCGCCGCTTCACCTCCGCCCCGAACCCGTGGTCTCTCGATTTGCCTATGAGCTCATGGAGATGGCGAACCCCTTCGCGCTCGCGGAGGCCGAACCGCACCCCGTCGAAGCGCGCGAGGTTGCTCGACGCCTCCGCGGTCGCCAGCACGTAGTAGGTCGCCACCGCGTGCGCGAGGCTCGGCGCAGAGGTGCGCACGATCTCGCAGCCGAACCGCTCGAGCTCACGGATCGCCCGATCGAAGGCCTCCGCCGCGCGCGGATCGAGCCCCGCGTGGAGGGCCTCGTCGAGCACACCGACCCGCAGGCCCCGTACGTCGCGTCCACAGGCGTCCTCGAAGCGCGGCACCTCCCGCGCGCTCGCGGTCGAGTCGCGCGCATCTCGGCCGGCGATCGCGGTGAGCAGCGCGCCCGCGCCGCGCACGTCGGTGGCGAAGGTCCCCACCTGGTCGAGGCTCGAGGCGAACGCGACGAGCCCGTACCGCGACACGCGCCCGTAGGTGGGCTTGAGGCCGACGGTGCCCGTGAAGGCGGCGGGCTGCCGCACCGAGCCGCCGGTGTCGCTGCCGAGCGCGCCGAGGGCCATGCGCGCCGCGACCGCCGCCGCGCTCCCGCCAGAGGAGCCGCCCGGTGTCCGCCCCAGGTCCCATGGGTTTCGGCACACGCGAAACGCGCTGTACTCGGTCGACGAGCCCATCCCGAGCTCGTCCATGTTGGTCTTCCCGACGAGGATCGCCCCCGCGGCGCGGAGACGCTCGACGACCGTGGCGTCGTACGGCGGCGCCCAGCCCTCGAGGATGCGAGACCCGCAGGTCGTAGGCACCCCCTGCGTGCACAGCGAGTCCTTGAGGGCGATGGGCACGCCGGCGAGAGGCGGGAGCGTGCGGCCCGCCTCCCGATCGCGATCGACCTCGCGGGCCGACGCGAGCGCGGCCTCCTCGGTCAGCGTCAGGAACGCGCCGAGCTCGCCGTCGTGCCGGTGAATGCGGGCGAACGCCTCGAGACACGCGTCCTCCGCGCGGACCTCACCGCGGGCGATTCGCGCGGCCAAGCTGGTGATCGACTCGGTCTCGAGCATTGGGCGCCTCCCGCGTGCGGGTCAGTCGAGGAATGCGGGCACGACGAACGCGCCGCCTGCGATCTCGGGCGCGGCGCCGAGCGCCGCCTCGCGGAACGCGGCGTCCGGGGCGCGAGCCACGTCGTCGCGCGTGGGCGCCCCTCCTTCGCTCGGGCTCTCGAGGGGCTCCAGCGCGCCGATGTCCACTGCCGCGAGCTCACCCATGTAGGCGAGCACGCGGCTCAGATCGGCGACGATGCGGGCCTCTTCGGTGGGCTCGAGTGTGAGCCCCGCGAGCGTCGCGAGGTGCAATAGCTCAGCCTGTTTCATCGGCGGCGGACTCTAGTCGAGGCGGGCGAGCACGCGTGCTTTTTCCCGCGACGCCGGCCGAGAAAGCGCTAAGGAGCCGCATGGCCGATACCACCGGAGGATACGAGCTCATCCACACGATCCGCTTCGAGTCGGCGCGCCGTCTGCCGCGCACTCCGCCAGAGCACCCCTGCCACAACGTGTACGGGCTGGCCTTCTACCTCGACATCCACATCGTCGGCGCGCTCGATCCGGCCACGGGGTGGGTGTTCGACTTCTCCGAAATCGAGCGCGCGATGAAGCCCACGCGCGATCGCATCGATCATCATTACCTTAATGATATCCAAGGTCTGGAGAACCCCACGAGCGAAGTCCTCGTGACCTGGATCTGGCAACAGCTCGCGCCCGAGCTGCCGGGCCTCCGGAAGCTCGTGCTCCGCGAGAACGACGTGTCCCGAGTCGTCTTCCGAGGTTGAGCATGTACCGAGCGAGCTGCGGCGTTCACCTTCACTTTGCTCACCACGTCCGCGGCCACCGCGGGCCGTGCATCTCTCTCCACGGCCACACCTGGCGGTTCGAGGTCATGCTGCAGGCGAGCGAGCTCGACGCCGAAGGCTTCGTGGTCGACTTCGACCGGGTCCACGAGGAGCTGCTCGACCCATGTTTCCGCCTGCTCGATCACTCGCTCGCGCTTGGCGCGGCTTCGTTCGAAGAGACGCGGTCGGATCTCGCCCGCCTTGGCGAGACCCTCGTGAGCTCGCGCCGCGAGACGCTCGGCCACCTCGGCCAGGCGCCGCCGGTGCTGACGGGCGAGCTCGCTGGCGCCCGAAACGAGCTCCCCGGCGGCATCAAGCTCTCGGTGTTCCCGTTCACCCCCACGTCGGAGCGCCTCGCGAAATGGCTCTTCGACGCGGCCTCGGCGTCGTTCGGCGACGCCCGCGTCCGGGTCGCGCGCGCGCGCATCTACGAGAGCCTGCAGCCGAGCGAGAGCTTCGCCGAGTACGCGCGAGACGCGTGAGCCCGTCGAGCGCCAACGTATCGACCGGCGGCGCTCTAGCTAGTCCCCTGGAGTCGTGGTTCGTATCAGAAGTCGGGTCTTCGGTGTCATGCCGAGGAGCGATGGGGTGCCCCGTTTTCGGCGGCGGCGGGCCCGTCCTCAACTCGGACGTCGTTCCGCGCGGTGGAGGCGGCGCTTTGCGCTCAGGGGACAGTGGTTTCGGGTGTGACCGCGCGAGAACGCCGACCCTCGAACATGAGTATCCTCCCACCGCCGCCGAAAACGGGACACCCCCTCGCTCCCCTTGTGGCGAAAGGCCGAGCCGCGCGACTTCTGGAAGGGATCACGCTTCCAGGGGACTAGTCCCCTGGAGTCGTGGTTCGTATCAGAAGTCCGGTCTTCGGTGTCATGCCGAGGAGCGAGGGGGGGAGCGAGGGTGCCCCGTTTTCGGCGGCGGCGGGCCCGTCCTCAACTCGGACGTCGTTCCGCGCGGTGGAGGCGGCGCTTTGCGCTCAGGGGACAGTGGTTTCGGGGGTGACTGCGCGAGAACGCCGACCCTCGAACATGAGTATCCTCCCACCGCCGCCGAAAACGGGACACCCCCTCGCTCCCTTGTGGCGAAAGGCCGAACCCGCGCGACTTCTGGAAGGGATCACGCTTCCAGGGGACTAGCAGCCCGTTGATAAGCTCCCGTCGCCCGCGCGCCGCCGCATCGGCACGGGCTTCGTTGCGATCCTCCGGTGCCTGCTCACCTGCAAAAGCGGGCTCCTCGGATCGCGCCTTGCCCGATGCCGCGCGGACGACGCGCGGGCTCGGTGTCCGTTTATCAACAGGCTGCTAGACCCGGTGGCCGAGCTCGGCGGCGAGCGTGGCGCGCGCCTTCGCCTCATCGCGCATGACCACCGTGTCCGCGTAGATGTCGAGGTCGAAGAGCCCGAAGAGGCTCACGAGCTGCCACGCGGAGAGCGCCGGCACGCCGAGCTGCTCCTCGATCTCCTTCGCGAGCGCGGACCACGCGACTTGCCGGCCGCCCCCGAACGCCGGTGTGCCCCACGTCGAGAGCTTCATGAAGATGTAGTTGGCGAGCCGGACGGGGCTGGGGGCGGAGAGCGCCGTGACGCGCCGCTGGTCGGCCTCGCGGAAGCGCTTCGCGAGCGTCCGGAGGAGGCTCGCCATCCATGGCTTCAACGCGGCGAGCTCGTCCTCGAGCGCCTCCGACGTGAGCACGAGGACGGTCGTGTCCTCCACGGCGACGACGCTCGCCGTCCGAGGCCCGGCGGTGAGGATCGCCATCTCGCCGAACACGTCGCCTGGCCCGAGGGTCTTCACGACCGCCGTGCCGCCCGCGACGCGCTTGCGTACGTCGCAGAGTCCCTCGGCGACGATGTAGGCGGCGTCGCCCGCGTCGCCCTCTCGGACGATGACGTCGCCGGCTCGGAAGACCTGTCGTGGGAACTCGGCCCCGCCCCGCAGAAAGCGCGACAGGTCGTCGCGCAGCCCGCGGACGCTCGCGTAGCGCTCGCCGCGCTCCTTCGCCATCGCGCGCAGCACGATCCGCTCGAGCTCCGCGGGCACCGAGGCGGCGCCGGCGACGGCGCTCGGTGGTGGGAAGGCGCACGCGCTCGCCTGGGCCACGGCCTCGGCGGGCTCCCGGGTGGGGTAGGGCGGCCTCCGCGCGAGGAGCTCGTACAGAACGGCCCCGACCAGGAAGACGTCGGCCCGCTCGTCCAGCGTGGAGCGCTCCCCGCGCGCCTGCTCGGGCGAGAGGTACGCGAGGGTGCCGATGACCACGTTTGGAGCGGGGTCGTCCGTCGGCTCGTTGGAGGGCGGTGAGTCCGGTCGGTCGCCCGAGGGCACGGAGGGACGCCCGCTCGCCTCGAAGCGCGCGATGCCCCAATCGGTGAGGTACACCTGCCCGTAGTCGCCCACCATGACGTTCGAGGGCTTCACGTCGCAGTGGAGCACGCCGCGATCGTGGGCGTACGAGAGCGCGTCGCAGACCTTGGTGATCACCTCGAGCAACACGTAGAGCGTCCCCGTGTCGATAGGTCCCTTGGGCAGCGCCCGGATCATCGACGCGAGGGTGCGGCCCTCGATGAGCTTCATCACGAGGGCGAGGCGCCCGTCTTCGCGCTCCCCGACGTCGTAGACCGGCACGATGTGCGGGTGCTCGAGGAGCCCCATCACGTGCGCCTCGCGGAGGAACAGCCGGCGTACGGGCGGCTCCGCCGACAGATGGCGGTGCAGCGTCTTCACGGCGACCTCGCGGCCAAGCAGCGGGTCCTTCGCGACGGTGATGACCCCCATGCCGCCCTCCGCGAGGGCGCGCTCCTCCCCCAACCGGAGCAGCGAGGGCAGGCGCAGCCCCTCGCCCGGCTCGCGCGCGTCGTCGGGGAGGCGGGGGCTCGCGTGCGGACTCCCGAACCGCTCAGTGAGCGGCTCTCCAGGCCGCCCGTGGATCACGGTCGGAGCGAAGCGGTCGTCCTTTCTCGGGGGCATGCGGGGCTCGTGGGGCGCGCTGGCTTGGTGGACACAACAGAATACGAGAGCTCCGCGTGAAAGGCGCGCCTCTCGGGCGTCGTTCTCGGCAGCCGAGGGCTAGCGCCGCAGGAGGTCGCGGCCTTCACGCTCGAGGAACTCGTCGTAGGTGCCGCCGTAGTCGACCAGGTCCGCGCCCGCGCTCTCCTTCGGGCGCAGGTCGAGGACGCGGGTCGCGAGCGAAGAGACGAAGTGCCGGTCGTGGCTGACGAAGACCAGCGTCCCCTTGAAGAGCTTGAGCCCGTCGAGGAGCCCCTCGATCGACTCGATGTCGAGGTGGTTCGTGGGCTCGTCGAGCACGAGGACGTTGTGCTGGAGCACCAGCAGCTTCGCGAGCAGCAGGCGAGCGCACTCGCCGCCGGAGAGGGACTCGGTGTTCTTCAGCGCGGCCTCGCCTTGGAAGAGCAGCCTGCCGAGGATGCCGCGGATGTGCTCTTGTGGGGCGTTCGTGTCCCACTGGTAGAGCCACTGAAAGGCGTTCATCCCGGCGCCCGTGCGGCCGAGGGCCTCGTGGGTGTCCTGGGCGAAATAGCCGACGCTCGTGTCGTGCCCCCAGCGCACCTCTCCCGCGTCGGGCGTGTAGACGTCCTTGCGGGTGTCGGCGTCCAGGCCCGCGTACGCGCCGACGAGCAGCTTCAGCAGGGTGGACTTGCCCACGCCGTTCGGGCCCGTCACCACCAGCCGGTCGCCGCGGTTCAGGTGCAGCGCGGCGCGCTGAAACACGACTTTTCGCTCCTTCGCGCCGCTGCGCGTCTCGACGTTGAAGGCCTTGTCGACCCCCTCCATGCGGAGCACGTCGCGGCCGCTCGGCTTCTCGAACTCGAACCGAATGAAGGGGCGCACCAGGCTCGAACGCTTCTGCCCGCGCGAGCCCACCTCCTCCTTGAGCTTCTCGATCTGCTTCATGCGCGACTGCGCCTGGCTCGACTTGGAGGCGTGCGCGCCGAAGCGCTGTACGAACCCTTGGAGCTCGCCGATCTTCTTCTTCGCCGCCTGGTTCTGCTGCTCGGCGCGCTGCTTGTTCTCGTACTTCTGCTCGACGAAGTCTTGGTAGTTGCCCGTGTAGACCGTGATCGTCTGGTAGTCGACGTCGGCGATGTGGGTGGCCGCCGCGTTCAGGAAGTGCCGGTCGTGCGAGATGACGACGAGCGTGCCCCGGTAGTCGAGGAGGAAGCGCTCGAGCCACGCGATCGACTCGAGATCCAGGTGGTTCGTCGGCTCGTCCAGTAGGAGGACGTCAGGCTTGCCGAAGAGCACCTGCGCGATGAGCACGCGCAGTTTGTACCCACCCGCCAGGGTGTTCATCTTGTCGGCGTGGTGCTCCTGAGGAATGCCCAGGCCCACGAGCAGCCCCGCCGCCTCGCTCTCCGCCGTGTAGCCGTCCTCTTCGGCGATGACGCCCTCGAGCTCGCCGAGCCGAATGCCCACCTCGTCGGTGACCTCCCCCTCGAGCAGGCGGTCCTTCTCGACCATGGCGTCCCAGAGGCCCCGGTTGCCCATGAGCACCGCGTCGAGGATGCGCTCCTCTTCGTACTCGAAGTGGTTCTGCTTGAGGACTCCGAGCCGAAGGTTCGAGGGGATCGTGATCGAGCCCTGGTCCGTGTCTTCCTCGCCGGCGAGCATCTTCAGGAGCGTCGACTTGCCGGCGCCGTTCGCCCCGGTGAGGCCGTAACGCTTCTGCGGATCGAACTGCATCGAGACGTCCTCGAACAGGATCTTGGGTCCGAAGCGCTTCGTTACTTTGTCGAGTACAATCAGGACTTCTCGTGGGTTGCGGAGGAAGAGGCGCGGGCAAGGGCGCCGCCACACGGACGCGCCGGCGCGTCGTGGGGCGTGCCTTACCACGGATCGCCTTCGGTGTCTTTTTTGGCCCCGAATGCTGCAATGTCACTCGACGGCGTGCGATGCTTGGTGTGGCCAACGTGAAAGATCCTGGTCTGTACGTTCAGTCGCTCGTGGACCTGCACCAGCGGTCGGTCGAAGAGCGCAGGGTGGCCTTCCGCCAGGCGGTCACCGCCCTCGCCCGGGCACGGGTCGACGATGGGCCCGGGCCGCTGGAAGGCCTAAACCCGGACCTGTTGGCGCTGGGAATCAAGGCGGCCCTCTCCGAGGGGCTCGTCGAGGACCTCGACTGGCTGGCCCCACCCGCCGCGGGCCGCGCGCTGTTCCTGCTGGCCGCCGCGCTGCCCGTCGGTCCCGCGCAGCGTGACCTGGGGCGCCGCGTGCTCACCCGGCTCTTCTCGGGCAACGCCGAGACCTTCGTCGCCATGGCCACGGTGATGGCGCTCTCGGGAGGCAAGGGGCTCGCGTCCGCGGGCGCGCACGCGCGCGTCTCCCTCGTCACGGAGCTCCCGTTGATGCTCGGGGTCGCCGACGGCCCGCTCGCGCTCGCCCTGGTCTCTCGGCGCGAGTTCGCCCGCGAGTGGATCACCGCCCCCTCGACCCGGTCCCTGCCGTCACGCCGGCTCGCGGCCAGGCTCCTCGAGCGCGCCGCGCGCGAGGCCGCGAAGCGGGCCGCTCACGGCGACGCTCACGCGCTCCGCGTGTTTCGCGGCGACGCGATCGGCGCGGCCTTCGACCGCCTCCTCGCCGACCGCGAGTCGCTCGTCTGGCGCCACGTCGCCGTCGCCCGCGGCCTCATCGCGCCATGGAGCCCCCGAACGCGGGAAGAAATCGAGAGCTCGGTCTCGCCCGACCTCACCCCCACCGAGTGGCGGCGCGCGGCGACCTCCATCGCCGCGTACGCGGCCGTGCGACCGGACGACGCCGAGCGCATGGCCGCGCGGCTCTTTCGCGGCCCGCTCCCGGGCCTCGACCCCGGCATCGGGGGGGCGTTCGTGTGGGGCCTACCGCGCGTCGCGGAGGCCGAGCCGGACGCCGCGTACCTGCTGCTCGATTTCGCCCTCCGGAGCGCCCCGCAAGACGTCGCGGAGTCGGTGCTCTGGACCCGTGACGAGCTCGGCGGCAGCCATTTCTGCGACGGCGCGGCGAAGAAGGTCCTCGGCGCGATGTCCACGGCCGACGTCGACGACGACGGCCTACGCGAGGAGCTGCGCCTCGACCTCTCCGGCGCGGCGCGAAAGCGCGAGCCGCTGCGGCGCGAGGTGGAGCGGGCCCTCTCGGCGTTCGCATCCGGAGGCGCGCAGCCCGCCCACTCGCGCGGCATGGCGTTGCTCGAGGCCACGAAGGTCGCGGTGGCCGCGCTCGACGCTGCCCAGGAGGGGACTCGGCGCGAGGCCGCGGCGGGTCGGCGCGTCGCGCTCGGCGTCCTGCGCGACCTCGACGCGTCGCTCCTCGAACGCAACGTCCTCGCCGATCTGCTGCGGCTCGAGACGAGCCAGGAGAAGGTCGCGGCGGGCGAGTCCGCGCTCGACGCTCTGCGCGAGCACCTGGGCTCCTGGATGCTCGCCCGCCAGTTCGCGCGCGAGGGCGAGAGCCCCGCGGGCGCGCTCGATCTCGTGCGGATTCGGGCGCTCCTCCACCTGGTCGACGGGGACGCGTCCAGCTCGAACGACGATCCGGCGCAGTCGGCCCGCCAGAAGGCGCGCTGGCAAGCGACCGCGCTCGCGGTGCTGGAGCGCGTCGCGAGGGGGCCCGAGCCGATGCTGCGTCGCGCGTTCATCGCGACCCTGGCCCGGTGCTTGGACGCCCTGGTCCGCGCGGAAGAGCTCGACGTCGCGGACGCGGTGCTCTGCGCGGTCGACAGCCTCTCCACCGGGACCGACCTCGTCGCGCTCGGCGAGGCGTCCATGAACCCCGACATGCGCCACATGCTCGCCGAGTACGTGCGCTTCCTCGGGGCGGACACGGTCACCCCGACGAAGGCGCGCGTCTCGGCCGCGACGCACGACTCGCTCTTCCCGCCACCGCCCGACGCCGAGCAGGCGTTCCCGCTCGTTCGGCCGGCCAACTCGGTCGACGTCCGCGTCGCCGCGCTCGGGCGGTTCGCCGAGGACCTCGTCTCCGAGGGCTCCGCGCGCGCCGAGGCGCTCCGGCATGTGCTGGTGCGACTCCACGCCGCGCTCGTGGTGCTCTCCAAGGCGGACGCCCTCCGCGGGATGGGCGGGGGCGCGATGCCCGACGCCGAGGTGGTCCAGAACCTCGAGGCCGCCGTCGTCGCGCTCGCGCAGGTCGTTCGAGGGGCACGCATGAGGCTCGAGCCCGCGGGCAAACGCACGCTCCGCCGCGAGTCGCGGCTCGTCTCCGGGGGCGTGAGGCTCCTTTCTGTCGTCGTGGGGCGCGCGCTCGTGGCGGGTGAGCGGGTCGCTTCCGGGGCGCTCGCCGCCACCCTCGCCGAGCTCACGCGCGGGCTGCCCTGGGCGCTCGCCACGCTCGTCACCAAGACGGCGAGCCGGCTCTCCGACCTGCCGGTCGAGGCGCCGCGCGCCGACGAGCGGGCGCGCGTGGTCCAGGGCGAGGCGCTGCCGTCGTGGCTCCCGGCGCGGCGAGCCCTCGGCGCGTTCTTCGTGCAGCGCCCGCTCGGCGTGGGCGGCTCGGGCTCGGTCTTCGTCGCCAACCGCCTCGAAGATCGCCACGACCCCGACGCGGAGCGGTTCGCGCTGAAGGTGCCCGACTACGACGCGAGCGTGGCGCGGTCGGTCTCCGAGGAGCAGTTCCTCGACATGTTCCGGTCGGAGGCGATGGCGCTCGTGGGCCTCCCCCCGCACCCGAACCTCGCCCGCTTCGTCAACTTCGACCTCGCCGCGCGCCCGAAGCCCATCCTGGTCATGGAGCTCGTCGAGGGGCTCTCGCTCGAGCTGGCCGTCGAGTCGCTCGCCCTCGACATGCCGCGAGCCCTGCGCGCGCTCAGCGACCTCCTCGCGGGACTGTCCGTGATGCACGAGGCGGGCCTCGGGCACCTCGACGTGAAGCCCTCCAACGTCGTGCTGCGCGATGGGGAGGTCGCGGTGCTCGTGGACTTCGGGCTGTCGGGGCGCAAGCTGCGTCCCGGGTGCGCCTCCGGGCCCTACGGAGCCCCCGAGATCTGGGTCCACTCCGCCGACGCCTCACCGCTGGCGGCCGACGTCTACGCCTTTGGCTGCCTGCTCTTCGAGGTGCTCATGGGCGAGGTGCTCTTCGACGCCGATCAGCAGGTCGCGCTGGTCTCGAGCCACCTCGTCCACGATGGCGGGCCGCCGAAGCTCTCGCAGCTCGCGGCGCGCGCCGGTTTCGAGCGCGTCGCCGGGCTCGCGAGCCACTGCTTGCGACGCGATCCGAAGAACCGGCCCACCATCGAGCAGGTGCGGCGCGGCCTCGCGGAGCTGTCGCCGGCGCTGGAGGTCTTGCCGTGGCCGGCGATCGCACTGAGCCGTTGAGACCGCGTTTGAGCCCGCAGCTGAGCCCTCCGCGGCTCGACGGCTCGGACTGCGTCGCGTGCGGCCGGTGCTGCCACCACGGGCCGAACACGGTGACGCTGCTCGAGGCAGACGAGCTCCGCATGGGCGACGAGCGCCTGCGGCGCCTCACGGTCGTATACGAAAAACCGCCGCACTTTCGCTTTGTTATCAACGACGGCGTGCGCTGCGGCGCCCTCGACCTCTCGGTCGCCGGGAGGTTCCCTTGCGCTGTGTACGACGTGCGCCCCGACGGCTGCCGCGTCGTCGAGGTCGGCTCACCCACCTGCCTCGAGGCGCGGCGGCTCGGCCACCTCGGCACGAGCGTCGGGTTCACCCGGGAGTAGGTCGCCGCGCGAGCACGCGGAGCGCGAGGTTGCAGAGCGTGGGCGTGAGCGAGCGCGCGAGGTCGAAGAGCTCGGGGCACGCGTGCTCGTCGACCCGCACGGCCTCGACCCGGTCGTCCGGTGCGCGGACGGTGGCCAACGCGCGCCCACGGGGGAGGTCGAACGAGATGGACCGCACGGCCGCGCCAGCGGCAGAAGCGCGCTCGCCAAACCACGCGCGGAGCGGCTCGCTCGCAGACAGCGCCGCGTCGCCCTCCTCGCCGACGAGATCGATCGGGACCTCGACGAAGGGGGCGCCAGCGGCGTCCGTCGCCGGCACCGCGCGGGCGCGGCGCTCGGCGAAGTTGAGCTTGAACGAGCGCAGCTTCACGGCCGCTCAGCCGCCTCGGAGCGCCTTCGCGAGCTTGCCGGAGACGTCGAAGGTCACGAGGGCGGGGTAGGGGCCCACCGCCGTGGGCCCAACGAACACCACCGGGAGGTCGTCGGCCTTCACGCGTGCCTCCCGCTGCGCGAAGGCCTGCGCTGCCGCGTCACCGGAGACGTCGAGCAGGCTGTAGGTGATGCCCTTGGCCCGGAGGAGATCCTCCATGCGCGCGAGCTCGCGGGCGTTCCGATCGCGCTCGTAATAGATCACGACCGGCGCCTGCGGCGCCGCCTCTGGCGCGGGCGCCGGGGCACCCTTGAGGGCCTCGAGGCGCGCGGCCGCTTGACGCCGTCGCTCGAGCTCGTCCGCGTTGCACGCCGGCTCACCCAGAGTGCGGTTCAGCCGCTGCGCGAGGTCGCGTGAGACACGCACGGGCGCGAACCGCTCCCCTCGGCGGCTCTCGAGGAGACGCGCGATCGACGTTCGGAAGATGTCCATGCGCTCGCTCTAGCGCCGAACATGGCCGAGGGCGAGCGCTCGAGGCGCGCGCTCGCCGACCCGCCCCCAAACGCCGACGCGATCCGTCGACCGGGCTCCATCGCGTCGCCTCGCCCTCACGAGCGCGCCGACCCGATCCGTAGACCGGGCTTCATTTCGCCGAGATCGCCTCGAGCTTCGCCTTCGCCAAGCGCGCCACTCGGGCCCGACCTCCCCGCGCGCGCACGTCGTCGAGCAGCTCGCGGCCGGCGGGGAGCCCCGCGTCCGCGAGGTGGCAGCCCACGTAGAAAATGTGCTCGAGGTCGAGGTTACGATCTTTGCGTAGCGCTCGCGAGACGTCGAACCCCTCCTCGGCGAGCCGCTCGAAGGCGCCGAACGCCTCGTCGGCCTGGCGCGTCCCCTCTTCGGTGTCGAGCGCCATGCGCTGGAGCGTCAGGGAGGCTTGGAGGTAGCGATCCTCGGGGGTGCACAGCTCGCCCTTCGTGAGCAAGGAGAGCACCACCTGCGCCTTGTCGACGCTGCGCGCCCGTACGAGCTTGTGGGCGGTGGCTCGCAGCGCGCTCGCGACGGCGTCGGCGTCGGCGTCGCGCGCGACGTCGAGCGCGGCCTCCCACCCGCGCTCGCCGGAGGCGAGTCGATCGATCGCGTGACCGAGCAGCTCCTTCCGGAGACCGAGCGGGAGCTGCTTGGCGAGGGGACGGAGCACCGCGCTGAGCGTCCACGCGCGCTCGCGATCTTGGGTCTCGAGGAGCGCGCGCGCGAGGGCGGGCGCCGCGTGCACCTTGCCCTCGAGCGCCGAGGCGGCCGGCCCGGCGAACGAGCGGTCGAGCCTGGCGAGGACCTCGACGAGCAGCTTCGCGGCCTCGCCGCCCGGCGCCCGCGCCAGCAGATCGATGACGAAGCGAACGTGCTCGGGATCGGGGCTCGCCAGCAGGCGAGAGAGGCGCCGGATCGACTCCGGAGCGAGCGACAGCCCGTCGAGCGTCTCGAGGGCGGCCTGCGCAAGCGAGCGGTCGTCGGTGTCCACCGCCGCGGTGGCGAGCGCGTCCACGACCTTCGGGGGTGCGCGATCGCCCCGCAGGGCCGAGGCCACAGCGCGGATCGCCTCCTTCTTCACCAAAGCGTCGGCCGTCTTGGAGGTCGCGTAGCTGAGTAGCGTCGGCAGGGTCCGGGGGTCTTCCAGGGTGCCGAGCACGCGGATGGTGCCAGCGAGCGCCGCGCTCGTGCCACGCGCCCGCGCCTGCGCGGCGAGGAGCTTCTCGGTTTCGGCGAGGTAGGTCTTGCGGGTCCGCTCGTCGGCGTCCTTCACGCGCTGCTTGACGACGAGGGCCGCCGAGCCCGCCGCGTCACCGGTCGCCGACGCGAGCCCGCGGAGCAGCGCCGAGAACGTGAGCTCGCTCGCCGCGTCTGCCGCGAGCTCGACCGTCTCCGCGCGCTCCTCGGGGCCGGCGAGGCGCTCTCGGAGCGTGCCCACCACCCCCTCGCCGAAGCTCGCCACCGCAGCGCGCGCCGCTCGGCGCACGTCCTCGGAGGGCGAGGCGAAGAGCGGAATGATTTTGGGTATCGAGCGCTTGGCCCCCACCCGGGCGAGCGCCTCGAGCGCCCGCTGCTGCAAGAGAGGCGCGTCCGAGTCGAGCACCTCGCCGAGCGCGACCGCCGCCCGCGCGCTGCTCGCGCCCACCTCGCCCAGCACGATCGCCGCGGCCACCCGCTTCTCGAGCGAGGCC
Source organism: Myxococcales bacterium (assembly GCA_016720545.1). Lineage (NCBI taxonomy): Bacteria > Pseudomonadati > Myxococcota > Myxococcia > Myxococcales > Myxococcales bacterium. The sequence goes on along the minus strand of JADKKK010000002.1, from coordinate 554,934 downwards.
TCCCGGTCGAGGAGCAGGTCGATGATCTTTTCCTCCACCAGTTCCCCTCGTCTCTCGGCTCCCGCGCCGGTCCGGCATTCTGCGCTGCCCGGTGCCTGGCGCGAACATTTTCTTCGGTGCCCTCCCGTGATCTCGCCCGAGCGCGCCTCCTTGACGACTCGCGGACGCCAAACCGGTGCCGCGGGGGATGGCGCGACAAGCCGCGCGCGCTCGTCTACTCTGCGTAGTGCATGGTTTCACGAACGCCGTCCGCCACGTCCGCCACGTCCGCCGCGCCCGCCGCGCCCGCCGCGAGCGTAGCCTTCAAGCGCGCGAGCCTCGTCGCGGTGCTCGCGCTCTCGGCGGGCCTCTCGGCGTCGCTCAGCGACGCCTGCAACGTGTACGACTCGTCCTTACTTGGCGGGGACTCCGGCGGCGTCGACGCGGGCGCGGCGAGACGAGGCGGGGTCGGCTACTGGAGCGGCCCCGCCGACTCCCCCTCGAGCTGCTTCAGCGCGCGCTTCCCTCGCGTCGAGGACCGCCCCGCCGCCGGCAACCCCGGCGTGCTCCCGCCGTTCTATCTGGCCTTCCAGACCCTCAACACCGGCTCGCTCAACGACCAGGGGAAGCTCGACCCCGAGGCGTGGCGCAACGTGGGCTTCGACCTCGACGGCACGTGCACGGGCTCCGAGACCTGCGAGACCCCGGGGCAGACGAACCTGTCCTGCAAGCCCGTCTCCTCGGGCGTGCCGCTCGACGGCGCCTACTGCCGCGACAACACCTTTGGTCGTTTGGGCTACCAGGCGGCAGTGGCGCCCGAGACTTCGAAGGCGTACGGCCTGAACTCGGACGGCTTCAACTGCGCGCTCTGCGTGGGCGCGTACAACTACCTCTTCCGCATCTCCGGCTACAACGGCGACTCGGAAGACGACGAGGTGCGTGTCGACTTCTACCCCTCACCCGGGCTCGACACCCTGCTCCCGTGGGACTGCGGGTCCGACGATTGGAAGACCCATCCGTGCTTCAACTCCGACCAGAAGTGGCAGATCCGCGACACCGCCCTGGCCGGGCCGCTCGGCCCTAACGGCGCCCTGCCCGAGTCGAAGCTCTTCGACGCCAAGGCGTTCGTCCGTGAGGGCGTGCTCTTCGTGACGCTGCCGGACAACACGCTGTTCTGGTTCCCCGGGCAGCGCGCGCTCGCGACCGCGTACCCGCTCACCATCCAGAAGGGCTTCGTGACGGCGAAGCTCGCGCGGGGCAGAGACGGGCTCTGGCGCGCGACCGACGGCGTCGTGGCCGGGCGCGCGAAGCGCGACGACGTGATCAAGGGGCTCCGCCTGGTGGGCATCTGTGAGACCGATCCGAACTACGCGTTCGTCGAGCAGTTCGTCTCTGGAAACCTCGATCTGCTCGCGAGCGGCGAGCGCGATCCCAACAAGCCCTGCGACGCCATCTCTCTCGGCTTCCCGTTCACGGCCATTCAGGCGCAGGCCGGCGGCGTCGCGAAGGTGGCCGACCTGGTCGAGTGCCAGAAGCGACCCGTCGACGGCGGCGCGCCCCCGGTCGACGCGGCCGCCGACGCCCGGCCGGAGTGATCGCGGCGCGCCAATTTCTGCAAAAAAACACATGATTTCGAGGCGACAGAAGCGGCGGTTCTAGAGCTCGACGTGAGCGAGGGATTCGCCGCGGGCGTCCCACAACGCCGCCGCGCGCTGCGCGAGGGCCTCGGCGTGGCCGGCGTCGGACTCGACCTCGGCGCCGCCCGCCGACAGACGGATCGCGGCGATCTGGGCGTCGGGCAGCTCGCGAGAGAGGTCGCGCTTCATTCGCGCCGCCGCGCGGTCGAGGAGCCGCGCCACGCTCGCCTCGGTGATGTCCTTGAAGAGCACGACGGTGGGGAAGGTGAGCTCGGCGAGGAACGCCTTGCGGTTCGACAGCCCGCCGAGCCCGGCCGCGCGCTCGATCACGGCGGCGAACACGCTCGAGTAGGCCGCCTGCACCTGGGCGCGGCGCAGCGGCTCGTCGAGGCGGGGACCAAGGCGCTCCTGCAGGCGCACGATCGCCGCGAGCACGTTGTGCCAGCGGCCGCGGTTCTCCGCGTGGTACTCGCCCCTCGCGCGGAGCTTCTCCGCGAGCGCGACGAACTGGGCGGCCATCGAGTCCTGCGCTTGAATGACCCGATCGACGAACCTGAGCTCGTCGCGGAGCCACGCGACGTCGAGGTGCTTGTCGGCCATGAACGGCCACACCACGAGGTTGTAGTAGTTGTTGAAGTCGAGCATGTATTTCAGTCGAAATACCTCGAACGAGCCGAACGTCGGGTACAGCCCCGCGTAGATCCGCAGCGTGCGCTCGTACCAGAACTCGTAGTATGCATTGAAGAGGTCGGCGCGCTCCACGAGGCCCCCGCGGTCCCCGCGCAAGGCACGTGTGACGAGCTCGACGATGAAGTCGTTGGCGATCGCGATGAAGTCGGCGCCGGGGCTGTAGAACGGATCGACGAAGGCGCTCGCGAAGCCCGTGGTGGCCCAGCGGTCGGCGGAGAAGTACTGGTCCGAGCGGTAGGGCAGGTGCGCGTACTGCTGAAAGTCGCAGAGCTCGGCCCCGTAGAGCAGCTCGCGCGTCGCGCGGTGACGGCCCAGGAAGGCCTCGAACGCCTCGCGGGTGCCGAGCCGTTCGGGGACGCGGTCCTTGTCGTAGACGACGCCGACGCTCATCAGGTCACCCGCGAGCGGGATGAACCAGATCCAGTAGCCGTCGTACATCATGTGGTTCGTCGAGAGGTGCCGCGACGTGTGGCGGACGCGCTCGCGCCACGCGGCGTCGCCGAACGAGTCGACGCCCGGGACGCGGCGGTAGCGCGCCCAGCTCGACGCGGTGTTGAGGCGGGTCTCGCGGTGGAGCCCCACGCCAAGCCGCTTCAAGAGCCACTGCCGGCGCCCCCCGGCGTCGACGACGAAGCGCGTGGAGACGGTGGTCCGCGCGCCGTCGCGCACGAACGTGACCCGGTGGTCGGCGTCGCCGGAGCCGAGGGCGAGATCCACGACCTCCGCGCCCAGGCGCACGTCGACGCCGCTCGCGAGATTCATGGCCAAGAGATCGCGTTCGAACGACGCGCGCTCGAGCTGAAAGGCCGGGTGGAAGGGCAGCCTGTCGGTGCCCATCTCGCTCATCTCGGGGAGCGGGACGTCCCGCTCCTGCGAGTCGAAGAAGAAGCGCACGCCGTTCTTCGGCAGCTGGTGCTGGTAGAGGTAGGTGCCGAGCCCGAGCCGCCGAACCATGTAGTTTGCAGCGACCTCGACCGTCGACTCGCCGACCTTGTAGTCGGCGAGCTCGGGGGCGGCCTCCAGCACGAGCAAGCGCGCGGATGTGCCCAGCGCGAGCCGCAGGTGCCGCGCCAGGAGGGCGCCGGCCTGGCCGTGTCCAACGATGACGACGTCGAAGTCCTGGTCTCGGGCGGCGTGTGGCTCCATGGGCTCCTTGCGGGCGCCGGCGGAGTCCCACCAGCCAGGCGCGATGCTCGGGGATGACGGACGCGTAGCCTAGCGATCGTGAGAACGCAACGGCAGGGCGCTGGGCGATCCGCCCGAGACGGTCACCATGGCAGGGGCTCCTCGCCGCGGCGAGGTGCCAGGCTGCACGACCTCACACGTAGGTGCGCTGTTCCAAAGAGTGGGCCGGGCGGGACTCGAACCCGCGACCTACGGATTAAAAGTCCGCAGCTCTAACCAACTGAGCTACCAGCCCGAGAGACCCGACGGCTTACCGTGCCTTTCGGTCGCTGTAAAGGCGCTCCCTTCATGCGCCGGCTCGCCGGGAAGGGCGACCGCTACTTCGGCGGTGCCGGGGGGAGGGCGCGCGCCGGCAGCCGGAAAATGAGGAAGGTGCGTGTGGAGTTCCCTGGCGCCACGTAGCGGAAGGGATCGTTGCCGTCCGGCGAGTACCACATCCACTTCGCGGCGGGGGCCACGCCCTCCGCGCCGGTCGCGTCCTTCTGGCAGACGATCTGGAACGTTCCGCCCGCGTTGGAGTTGTCCTCCCCGAAGGCCACGCGCCCGATCGCGTTGGGAGTTACGGCAGCCGTCGAGCCGACCCAGCCGGCGCTCGAGGTCGTGCGGTCGCCGGTGCCGGCGTTGCAGATCGTGATCTGCTCGTTCACGACGTCCTGGGTCGGGAACACCGTCGGCGCGGAGCTCGTGTTGTACTCGCGGCCCGTCGCGCACCCTTCCCACGCGCCATCGCCGGTAAAAATCGGCGTGCCGCCCCGGCGGCGGAACTGCCCGATGACCCCCTGCGACGTGGCGCGATCGGCCCACGCGACGACGTAGAGGAACGCGCCCGGTGGCGCGTCGGCCGCAGGGACCACCCAGGCCTCGGGGCCGTTGCCCACCGGGCAATTGAAGATCTCGCCCGCGAGGCGCGCCGGCGCGACGTTTCGGTAGGTGTTCACCCTCGACGCATCGCCCCAACCGAACGCGTACGCGTTGTCGGCGGTGAGCACGACATCGACCTCGGTTGGCGGTTCGGTCCCCGGCGGCGCGGCGTCGCTCGGCGCGGCGTCTTTGAAGAGCGGCGGCGCAGACGGACCTGGGGCGGCGTCGGTCGCCGTGGCGGACGGCGCGGCGTCGGCGGGCGCGTCGAACGTGCCCTCCGGACGCGGCGTGGCTCCGCACGCGGGCACCGCGACGCCGGTCGCGAGGGCGATGAGCGCGTGGCGCATCCGGGCGCCAGGGAAGTGCAGCATCATACGCGAGACATAGCGCATCTCGGCCGAGCGCGCCGTCGAGGGCCGCGTCTCTTCAACGCCCCACGCGGCGCCCGAGCGCGCGAGACAGGAGCGGCACGAGCGCTTCCTCGCGGAACGGCTTCTCCAGGAACCCGAAGAGGTCTTCCCGGTGGGGGAGGGCCTCGAGCTGCGCCGCCCCGTACCCGCTCGTGAGGACGACGGGCAGCCCAGGCCACCGCTCGCGCATCTGGAGAAAGGCCTCGCGGCCGCCCATCCTCGGCATGCTGAGGTCCATCACCACGACCTCGACTCCGCCCGCGGCGACCGCCTCCAGCGCTTCCACGCCGTCGGCCGCTTCGCGCACCGTAAAGCCACGACTCTTCAGAAGAAATCCTAGCGCAAAGCGCGCGCGGCGCTCGTCGTCGACGAGGAGGACGGTGCCCGTGACGCCCTCGTTCGGCGGAGCCGTCGGGGGGCTTGCGGCCACCTCGGGCGTGGCGCGCCCGTCGAGGGCCGGGAAAGCGCACGAGAACCTCGCGCCGCCCGCCTCGCTCGTGTCGAGCGCCAGCCTCGCGCCGTGGGTGCGGAGGATGCCCAGCGTGGTGGCGAGGCCGAGGCCGCGCCCTGCGCCCTTGGTGCTGTAGAACGGCTCGAAAATGCGCGCACGCGAGGTCTCGGGCACGCCCGGGCCGTCGTCTTCGACCTCGAGCAGCACCCAGCCCTGGGGAGCCTCGGTCGCCTGGGCGACCAGCGAGCGGTGCTCGGGGCCCAGCGTGGCCGCGTGTCGGGTGCGGATCGTCACGCGCCCGGGCTTCGCTCCCAGCGCTTCGGCGGAGTTCGTGACGAGGTTCATCACGACCTGCCGGAGCTGCGCCGGATCGGCGAGCACGGGGGAGAGGTCGGCGCCCACGTGCACGCTGAGGGTCGCGGTCCTGGACAGCGCGACGCGGAGCAGCCCGCGGAGCTCGTGGACGACGGCCGAGAGCGAGGTAGGCCGCCGCGCGATGGACGCCCCACCGCCGTAGACCAAGAGCTGCTTGGTCAGATCGGCCGCGCGGGCCGCCGCGCACTCGGCGTTCTCGATGTGCGGCGCGAAGGCGTGGCGCTCCGCGAGGGGGCCCGCGATGCGCGAGATCGCGGCGAGACTCGCGTAGACGTTCGCGAGCAAATTGTTGAAATCATGCGCGATTCCTCCAGCAAGCACGCCGAGGCTCTCGAGCCGCTGGGTCTCGCGCAGCGCCTCGTCCTCGCTGGCGCGCCGGGCCTCGGCGGCTCGCTGCTCGCGCTCGTGCTCGCGCTGGCGGGTCACGTCCTGGAGGACGGTCAGGAACAGGGGCGCGGGCGACGCGCGCAGCTCCACGGTGTCGACCGTCACCGTGAGGACCGCTCCGCTCGTGTGGCACAGGCGCAGCTCCACGGGCGGCGTGTGCTCGCCCCGAGCCCGCGCGTCGCGCCGCCGCTCGGCGACGGGCCAGTCTTCAGGATGAATGTACTGGAAGAGCTCCGCAGGCGAGCTCGGCGTGGCGGGGAGCCCAAGGAGCCGGAGCGCGCCCGCGTTGGCGTACCGAATGGTGGTCATGTCGTACGCGATCACGCCGACCGGGAGGATCGCGAGGAGCGTGCGGAGCAGCTCGCCGTCGCCGCCGCCCGCGACCTCGAGGGTGGCCGGGCTGTCGATACGGCCCGACTCGTCGGACCGGGCCTCGGCGAGGGGGCTCGTGGCCCGGGGCGTAGGGGGGACCTTGGGCTCGGACATCAGCGCTCGCTTCGGGCCGGGGCAGTGGCCGAGCGAGTGGTAGCCCGAGCGTACGGAAAGTCGAGAAAAAGTCGCGGGCGGTGGCGCTCACTGCGATACCTTCGGCGGCGTGGATGGCGCGCTCACGGGGAGGTCGCTAGGCGCTGGGGCCTATCGCGTAGGAGCGCTCCTCGGGCAGGGGGCGATGGGCGCGGTGTACGAGGGCGTCCAGGAGGCCCTCGGCCGCACGGTCGCGATCAAGGTCCTCCACGCGGCGCGAGGGCAGCTTCGCGAAGACCAGTTCACGCGGTTCCAGCGCGAAGCGCGGGCCGCCGCGGCGCTCGGTCACCCCAACATCATCCAGATCACGGACTTCCAGTGGCAACCTGGCGAGCCGCCGTTCCTCGTCATGGAGCGGCTCGTCGGCCAGTCGCTCGGCGACGCGATCCAGCGCGGGCGCCTCCGGCCGCAGCGCGTCGCGTTCATCGCGAGCCAGGTGCTCGCGGCCCTCGGCGCCGCCCACGCCGCCGGCATCGTTCACCGGGACATCAAGCCGGACAACGTGTTCCTCACCGTCATGTCGATGGTGAACGATATCGTCAAGGTTCTTGACTTTGGGGTCGCCAAGCTCCTCGACGAGGCCCCGCTCACGATGGCGGGGGCGATGGTGGGCTCGCCGGCGTACATGCCCCCGGAGCAGGCGCTCGGCGGCGCGATCGACGCGCGCGCTGATCTCTACGCCGTCGGCGCGACGATGTACCACGCGCTCTCCGGCCGCCTCCCGATCGAGGCGACGGACGCGAGCGACTTCCTCGCGCGGCTCGACCAGCCGATCACGCCGCTCGAGCAGCTCGTCCCGGACCTCGACCCAGGCCTCACGCAGCTCGTGGGGAGGGCGATGGCGAAGCGGCCCGAGGCGCGGTTCGCGTCGGCCGAAGAGATGCGCGCCGCGCTTCGACCGTGGGCGCAGCCCCAATCCGCGTCGAGCCAGGAGCTCCTCGCGCACGTCCCTTCGCGGGCGCGCACGCCGGTAGGAGGTGGGTTTGGGACGGGGTCGCAGGCGGCGGGGTTTGGGGCGGGGTCACAGGCGGCGGGGTTTGGGACGGGGTCGCAGGCGGCGGGGTTTGGGACGGGGTCGCAGGCGGCGGGGGTTGGGACGGGGTCGCAGGCGGCGGGGTTTGGGACGGGGTCGCAGGCGGCGGGGTTTGGGACGGGGTCGCAGGCGGCGGGTGGGGCGCCGGGTAGCGGAGCGCCGTTCGCGACAGGCTCGCACGGGGCCGTCGACCCGGGGCTCGCGACCGCCTCGCAGGCGGCCGTGGCGCCGAGCCGCGCGGGGCGAGGGCTTTTCGTCGGATTCGGGGTCGCGGTGCTGCTCATGGCCGTCGCGGGCGTGGCCGTCACCGTGTGGCTTCTTGGCGGTGCGCGCGACGCTCCGCCCACCGCGTCGGACGCGTCGCCTCGGGGCGCGCCGTCATCCGCACCGTCGGGCCTCGTCACCGCCTCGACCGCGAGCGCGCCCAATGGAACGTCGCACCCGCCAGGCGGCCCGCCGACCGCGCCGGACCGCCCTTCGCCCGTGCCATCTGGCGCCCCTTCACGGCCATCGCCCACGCCGACCGCACCGAGCGCGCCGCCGACCGCACCGAGCGCGCCGTCGACCGCACCGAGCGCGCCGTCGGGCCCCGCCGGTCCCGTCTTCCGTGGCTGCACCATGGTGCCGATCCCGGGCAGGTCGAGCGACTTCACGAACGGCGATTTGGGCCGCAACACGCAGATCCCACCGTGCACCCGCCAGACCCTCGCGTGCAAGTACCCGTCGCGCTCGTTCGGCCTGACCTACCAGGTGAGCCTCGCTCCCAACGGCACCCCGACGGCGGTCTCGGCCAGCAAAGACAACATGGGGTGCGCGGCGGACTTCTGTCTCAGCACCGCGCTCCGAATGCAGGCGTTCCCTCACGTTGGGAAGCCCTCCGTCACCGTGGTGTGCTCGTACGCTCGCTGACGCCCGGCGGGTCAGCGCGGAATCACGGTCACGACCACCTCGTGCGAGCCGGCGCCGCCGCACGCGATCTCGATGGGGCCCTTGCCCTCCGCCGCCACGCCACGTCCGTCACATTTCACGTCGACGGTCCCCGCCAAGCGGCCCGTGCTGACCACGTTGCGGCCGGCCGCCGTGCCGCCCTCGAAGGTGAAGGTGAGGCGGCGCTTCTCGCGGTCGTATCCGACCCGGCCGAGGCGCCCGGCCACGCGCTCCAGCCGGAGCCTCGTGAGGGCGTTCACCACGGCGGGGCGCTCTTCCCATTTGGTCCCCACGAGATCGTAGACGCCCCACGAGCCTTGGCTCGTCTCCTTCCAGACCCAGAAGAACGAGCTCGCGCGGACCTCGTCCTGGAGCTCCGACTGCCAGGCCACATAGTCGGTGAACGCGGGGGAGGTGGGCGAGAAGCCGAACTCGCCGATCACCAGCGGCGCCTGCCACGCGTCGGCCTCCAGGCGGGCGTTCTCGTTCGAAGCCCGGAGCGTCTCTTTGGACATGGCGGCGATCGACGAGGGCGTGCCGGTGAACGCGAGCGTGTAGACGTGCGGCGCGTACACCGTCCCGGGGCCGAGCGGGCGGGCCGGAAGCGAAGCGCGGTCGGTGAGGTTGCGCAGCGCGGAAGGCTCGAAAAAGACTAGCTTTTTCGGCGCGGCGAGGCGCACCTCGGCGAGCACCTCGGCGTGGAACGCGGCGAGCTGCTCGTCGGTGCCGAGCGGCTCGTTGAACAGCTCGAGGCCCACGACCGCGGGTTCGGTGGCGAAACGCGAGGCGACCCGCGCAGCGGCCTTCGCGAAGCGCGCGCGCAGCCGGATGCCCTCGGCGCTCGGCCCGAAGAAGGTCTCGAACGCGTCCTTCACCGGCTTGGAGAGTCGCCGCGCCTCCAGGTCGTTCAGCGGCCCCTGGAGGCGCTCCGGCGGGGCAGGGGAGATCGCCCAGTAAGGAGCGCCGTCTTCGCCGATCTCCTTGGAGTAGGCGTCCTGGTGGAGATCGAGCATGACGAACAGCCCGGCGTCGCGCGCGAGCCCGACGATTTGGGCGATGCGCTCGAGGTACGGCGCCGAGAAGCCGCCGGTCTCGGTAGGCTCGAGCCCGCTCCAGTTGATGGGCAGGCGGATGGCGTTGAGCCCAAGGCTCCGGATGTTGGTGGCGTCCGCGGCGCCGAAATCCGGGATCGGCTCCAGCGGGACGCGACCGTCGTCGAACGTCACGTCGAAGAGCCCCTGGACGCGCGCGTTCACGCCATGGAGCCAGACCTGCCGCCCCTCGTCGTCGACGAGGGCGCCGCACCGGATGGAGAGCGGCGTGCCGATGAACTCGGGGCCGATGCAGTCGCCGGCGTCAGCCCCCGGCGCGTCCTGCGTGCCCCGGGTGCAGCCCCCGAAGGCCGCGACCATCGCCGTGACGGCGACCAGCGCCGCCACCGCAGCCAGGCGCCGGCGGGTCAGGGGCAGGCTGGGTCGCGCGGTGGTCCTCGGGTGTGCGGCGGTTCGACTCATGGGCCTCCTTCGTCGAGCTAGCGAGCGTTCGAGCGCTCGACCGACGCACCACGAGCTTTTCACGCGACGCGTGAGGGCGCCAGACTACTTGAAGCCGGCGAGGTGCACGACGTACCACTCACCGCGCCACGAGATCAGCGACTTCACGTCGATCGCGCGCGCCGCGCCGTCGATCTCGTACTTGAGCTTCGCTCCGTACACGCGGAAGTACCCGAGTTTGTTGCTCTCTTCGTCAGGCTCCACCCAGCGTCCCCCGCCGGAAGGGACCTCGAGGCCGACCAGCTTCGCCTCCGCGGCGTGGGCGCCGAGGCGGCGGTGCGCGGCGTGGATGTCGCGGACGTACGCGGCGAAGAGCCGGTGCCGCCAGTCGGAGGCCGGGTGGGGGATGGCCTTGACCTGCTCGTACGCTTTGAGCGGAAAGAAGAAAGCGGCAGCGCGCTCGGGCTGGTCGTTGACGATCGCGTCCCAGAGCGCCCGCGCGCCGGCCTCGAAGGCGGCGCCGTCGGCCGCCGGGCGAACGCGGGTCTGTGGGAGCGCCCCGGGATCGTCGAGGCTCGCCGGCGGCTCGCCGGGCGGAGTCTGCCCCGCGTCCGACTCAGGCCCCGACGCCACGGCGACGGCGGACGACGTCGTGGGCGACGGAGTCGTCGTGGGCGACGAGGGCGGCGGTGGAGGGAGGGGCGCCACCGCCGGGCTCCCGCCGGCGAGCTCGGGCGGAGGAGGCTCCGCGCGCGCACACCCGGTAGTCGCGGCGAGCACGGCGACGAGCACGGCGGGGAGCGCGCGGCGCAGAAGGCGCCGCCATCGACCTTGGTTCGCCCCTTCGGGGCTCGCGGAGCTCACGGGGGCTTCATAGCATTTCGAGGCCGCCGCCGACCATCGCCGCCCGCGGCTGCGCCCCCGCGTCGCGCCGCCGCTTTTCCCAGCGCGCCCGGACAAAACCTGTAACGTAACCCTTCAGGAGAACCCATGAGACCTGCGTCGATCGCCATCCTTTCTTCGCTCGTGGCCGCGGCCGTGCTGGTGTCGGCCTGCAAAGACGAGCAGCCGCCGCCCAACACGCCTCCCCCCTACGCGGGCCAGCCGGGCCAGCCTGGGTACCCGCCGCCCGGTCAGCCTGGGTACCCGCCGCCCGGTCAGCCTGGGTACCCGCCGCCCGGTCAGCCCCCGCCCGGCCAGCCTGGGTACCCGCCGGCCCAACCCGCGGGCCCCACGCTCGCCGTGCCCGGACCGCAGGCGATCGCCTGCTCGAACGACTCCGCGTGCATGTCGCACAAGTGCAACGTGCAGTACGGAAAGTGCGCCTTCCCCTGCGAGACCGACTTCGACTGCGTCAACGGCCTCGGCTGCATGAAGGGCGGGCCGCTCGGCGCGGTCTGCCTCCCCAAGATGCCCGGCCAGTAGAGCCCGTAGAGCCACGGCGCGCACCCACCTCACGATTGCCCCCGAGCGGCGGAGCCCCCGTCGCCCGGGGGCGCGCGTTTTGTCGACGTGCGCGCCGGAGGGCCGACCCGCGCGAGTTGTGGGGAATTTCTACCACTCCGGTCGATTTTCGATAAGCTGCGCGCCCCACGAGCGGGGGCTGCGGCGGCTGGCCGGGGTCGCGCTCGTGAACTGCTAAGGAGCCGCATGAACCCGACGATTGACATCCTCCGCGGAGAGCTCGAGCGCCTGTTTTCGCTCGAAGAGATGACCACCATGAGCGGCGAGCTCTTGGGGCTCCCCCCGGACGACGTCGGCGGCGCCTCCGCCAAGGGGAGCTTCGCGCGCGCGCTGACCGAGCGTTGCGTTGCCGGTGAGCGCATCGAGGCGCTCGTCGACGTGCTGCGCGTCCAGCGGCGCGACGTCGACCCCCGGGTGTTCGACATCGCCGCCCTCCTGCGCACCGAGGAGGTGACCACCGGCCGGCAGATCGGCGAGTTCACCGTCCAGAAGAAGCTCGGCGAGAGCGATCTGTCGTCGGTGTACGTCGCGCTCCGCGCGGGCGAGAGCTACACCCTCAAGGTCCTCCGGCGCGAGGCCGCCCGCGATCTGCGCGCGGTGCACCGCTTCCTCACCGCCAATCGCCTCGTGGCGGCGCTCACTCACGCGGGACTGCCCGTCGGCCTCGAGGCCGGCGAGCTCGAGGAGGGCGTGTTCTACGTCGCCTACCGGCACGTCGAGGGCGCGCCGCTCGCCCACCGCTTCTCCCGCATGGGCGCGTCCCACGTGGGTGAGCTCAAGCCGATGCTCAAGAACCTGCTCGAGCCGCTCGCCGTGCTCCACAAGGCGCAGCTCTCGCACGGCGACTTGAAGCTCGAGAACGTGCTCCTCGCCCACGACGGCCGGGTGGTCCTCATCGACTTCGGGACCGATCGCCTCCGCCACCGAGGCTCTGGCCAAAACGGCAAACAAATCGCGGTGATAGGCTCGCCTCGCACCATCGCGCCCGAGATCGTCCGCGGCAAGTACGCCGACGCGAAGGCCGACGTCTACGCGTTCGGCGCGATGATGTACGAGCTCATCTCCGGCAAGCCCGTCTTCGAGGCCGACACGCTGGCCGACGCGGCGTTCGCCCACCTCGCGACCGAGCCCGCGCCGCCGAGCACCAAGGCCCCGCGGGGTTGGGTATCGCGCGACGTGGACGCGTTCGTGCTCTCTCTCCTGCACAAGGACCCCGCGCGACGCCCGAAGGACGCGATGGCGCTCCTCGAGGCCCTCGAGGCCACCGGCCGCGCGAGCGTCTCGGTGCGCCCCGCGGCGTCCATGGCGCCCGAGAAGGTGGACGAGCTCCTGGCGAAGCTCGCCGAGAGCCCCACCGACGCCGAGGTCGGGATGGCCGTCGAGACCGCCATCGACCAGGGCGCCGACGCCACGCGGGTGGCCGAGGCGTTCCTCGCCGCGGCCGACAGCGTCGCGCCCGACACCGACGAGGCGCGCGAGTCGAAGAAGGCGCTGCTCTTCCGCGCGGCCCGATCGTTCGATCACGGCGCCGACAAGGCCCGGGCCGAGGCGGCGTACGCCGCGGTGCTCGAGGTCGATCCGGGCGACGACACCGCGTTCAGCGCGCTCGAGGGCCTGCGCAAGGCGCTCGGGAAGTACGAAGAGCTCGTCGAGATGCTCCTCGAGCGCAGCCAGACGGCGCCGCCCGGCGAGGCGAGGGGCCACGCCCTCGCGGAGATCGGCCGCCTGTACGCCGGCGAGCTCGCCGACATCGATCAGTCCCTGGTCGCGTTCGCGCAGGCTCTGTGCGAGGTGCCCTCCGACGACGAGATCGCCTCGGAGATCGAGCGGCTCGCGGGCACGAAGCAGGAGCTGTGGACCGAGGCCCTCGACGCCATCACCGAGGCCATCAAGAACCCCGAGACCGGCGCCTCCGACCGCAACGTGCTCCTGGTCCGCGCGGCCCGGTGGTACGAGCTCAAGCTCGGACGCGCGGATCTCGCGCTGCTAGCCTACCAGCAGGTGCTCTCCCAGGAGCCCTCGAACGACAGCGCCGCGGAGGGGCTCACGAATATCTACCGTCGCGCTCAACAGTGGCCCGAGCTCACCGCACTCCTCATCGCGCGGGCCGACTCCGCGACCAGCACCCCGAAGTCGCGCGACCTGCGCGTCGAGGCGGCGGAGCTGCTCGAGACCAAGCTCTCCGACACGAAGCGCGCGAGCGACATCTTCTCCGCGGTGCTCGCCGACGACCCCGGCCACGTCCGCGCGAGCGACGCCCTCGGGCGCATCGCGGAGCGCACCGGAGACTTCCAGACCTTCGTGCGCATCCTCGCCGCGCGCGCCGAGGCGCGGCGGGGCCGTGACAAGGCCGAGGCCCTCTGCAAGGTCGCCGAGGTTTACGAGGACCACCTCTCGAACCTCCCGGAGGCGACGCGGCAGTTCGAGGCCGTGCTCGCGCTCGACCCGACGAGCCTCACCGCGCTGAAGGGCCTCGATCGCATCTTCAGCCGCACGGGCCGCTACCGCGAGCTGCTCGACGTGCTCGAACGGCAGATCCACGTGGCCGCGACGCCGCGCCAAAAGATCAACATTCTCGAGCGGATGTCCGCGCTACACGACGAGGAGTTCCTCGACCACGCGAAGGCGGCCGAGTGCCTCGAGGACATCCTCCTCATCGACGGGACGAACGACGGCGCACTCACGGCGCTCGCCCGGCACTACCGCGCGCTCGACAAGTGGGAGCGCGTGGTCGGCATCTACGAGAAGCACGCCGCGAGCACGACCGACCAGGCGCGCAAGGTCGAGATCCTCGTCGCGAAGGCGCGGACGCTGGCCGAGCAGGTGGGCTCGCCCGAGCGCGCCACGAAGGTCTACGAGGCCGCGCTGGCGCTCAAGCCGGACCACGCTGGCGCGCTCGAGGCGATCGCGCACCTGCGCGAACTGTCGGGCGACGCGCACGCGGCGCTCAGCGCGATCGAGACCCTCGCCATCAAGGCAGACACCCCCGAAGCGCGGGCCGAGCAGTGGATGCGCGCGGGCAGGCTGCTCGAGGCCCGAGGCGACAAGGACGGCGCCATCGAGCGCTACAAGCTCGCCCTCCAGGCGAACCCAAAGGACGCGGGCGCCGCGTCGAACCTGCGCAAGGCGTACACCGAGCGCGGCGACACGAAGAGCGTGGTCGACCTCATCGAGAAGGAGCTCCAGTTCGCCGAGGGCAACCTCGCGAAGGCGCGGCTCCACTCCGAGCTCGCGAAGGTGCTCATGAGCCAGGGGCCTCGCGGCAAGGACGACGCCAGCGCCGCCGCGAAGAAGGCCGTCGAGCTCGACGGCTCCAACGCCGAGGCGCTCCTCGTGCTCGGCGACCTCGCCTTCGACGGCGATCGCATGCTCGAGGCCTCGAAGCTCTACGAGTCGCTCGTCACCCGCACCCAGGTGCTCTCGCGCGAGGAGGCGGTGCGCGTCCTCGTGCGCTTCATCGAGGCGTTCGGCAAGACCAACCGCCCCGCGCAGGCGTCGCGCCCGTCGATCCCGCCGCCTGCTACGGGCGAGGCCGGCAGCCTGTCGTCGATCAAGTCGGTGGCGCCGCCCTCCATGACGAACCCGCGGCTCCTCTCGGCCATCGAGGCGTTGAAGGCGCAGGCGCAAGGCGAGGTCGAGCCGCTGTCGCGCGCCGCGACCGCGCTGTTCGAGTACGGCGATCCGCAGTCGGCCTACCAGATGCACGAGGATCTGCTCTCGCGCTACGGGCACAAGCTCGTGGGCACCGAGCGGGCCGAGGCGCTCTATCACCTAGGCGAGAGCGCCCGTCGCAGCGGCGATCTCACGGCCGCCGAGGCGCCGCTCCGCGAGGCCGCAGACCTCGACCCCTCGAACCCGCGCCCCTCGCGCGCGCTCGCGAAGCTGTTCGACGCTCAGGAGAACTGGACCGAGGCCGTGGCCGTGCGCAGGCGCCGCGTCGAGGTGGCCCTCGGCACCGAGCGCTTCGACCTCCTCCTCGAGATCGGCGACATCCAGTTCCAGAAGCTCCAGGACCGCGGCTCCGCACAGAAGAACTACGTCGCGGCCCTCGAGGAGCGGCCCGACGACCGCAAGCTCCTCACCAAGCTCATGCAGCTCTACTCCGAGGAGCAGAACTGGGAGAAGCTCATCGACGTCGTCACGCGCCTCGCCGACTTCGTCGACGACGCCAAGCAGCGCGCGAAGTACATGCACACCGCGGCCACCATCGCGCGGCGACAGGTCAAGAACCTCGATCAAGCCATCGAGTTCTTCGAGCGAGCGCTCAAGTTCGACCCGGGCGTCGCCAAGGCGGCGGAGGAGCTCGTCGAGCTCTACCGCGAGAAGGGCGACCACGTGCACGTGGAGCGCATGCTCAAGTCGCAGCTCGACGCGGCGAAGGACGCCGCCGACCGCGGCGCGATCGTCAGGATCCTTGACGAGTTGGGGCGCCTCTACCACGAGCACCTGAACGAGCCCGAGCTGGCGATCGACGCCTTCGAAGCGGCGCAAGCGTTCGATCCGGACGACAAGACCCGCGGCGAGCGCCTCGCCGAGCTCTACGCGTCGGATCCCGCGCAGTACCTCGACAAGGCCGTGCGCGCGCAGTCGCAAATCCTCAGGAAGAACCCCTACCGGGTCGAGAGTTACAAGCTCCTGCGGAAGCTCTTCACCGACTCGAAGAAGCCCGACCCCGCGTGGTGCCTCTGCCAGGCGCTCGCGGTGCTCAAGCTCGCCGAGCCCGACGAGGAGCGCTTCTTCAAGAAGCACCGCGCCGAGAACGCGGCCGCCGCGCAGGCGGCGCTCGGTGAGGACGACTGGGGGCACCTCACCCACGGCGACCTCGACCCGCTGCTCACGCGCATCTTCACGCTCATCCAGCCGACCATCATCCGCGCGCGGACCCAGACCCTCGAGGCGCTCGGCTACGATCCGCGCTACGCGATCGACACGTCGCTGCACCCGTACCCCATCTCGCAGACGCTGTTCTACGTGCAGGGGGTGCTCGGACTCGCGCCCGCCACGGTCTTCCAGAACCCCAATGATCCCAGCACGTTAGGCTTCGTACACGCGCAGACCCCGGCCGTGCTGCTCGGTCGCGCCGCCTTCGAGCTGAACGCACCCACGCAGGTGCTCGCGTTCCTCGCGGGGCGCCACCTCACGTACCTCCGCGCCGGCTTCTACGTCCGTCAGCTCGTGCCGACCGGCACGGGCCTGAAGGCCTGGCTCTTCGCCGCGATCAAGCTCGTCGTGCCGCAGTTCCCGGTCACCCCCGACCTCCAGGCGCAGGTCGAGGAGTGCCTCGCCGCGATCAACCAGGACTTCCACGGCGCCCAGCGCGACGTCCTCGGCAGCGTCGTCTCGAAGCTACTGCAGGCGGGCGGCGCGCTCGACCTGAAGCGCTGGGTCGCCGCCGTCGACTACACCGCCGACCGCGCGGGGTTCCTGCTCGCGCACGACCTGCAGGTCAGCGCGGAGACCCTGCGCATGAACGAAGAGGGCGCGAGCGTGCCGGTGAAGGAGCGCATGAAGGAGCTCGTGCTCTTCAGCACCTCCGAGGACTACTTCGCGCTCCGTCAGAGGCTGTCGATCGCGATCGACTCTTGAGCGAGCTCGGCGTCGACCCCGGCGACGCCGAGGCGCATGGCGCGGGGAGGGGCGAGGCGCGGGGGGAGGCGCGGGGGGAGCTGAAACGCTCCCTCGGGCTCCTCGACGCGACGATGCTCGTCGTGTCTTCGGTCATCGGCGTCGGCATCTTCTTCACGCCCGGCGCCGTGGCCCAGGCCCTGCCGAGCCGCGGCTGGTTCTTCGCCGCGTGGCTCGTCGGCGGCCTCCTGTCGCTCGCCGGGGCGCTGGCCAACGCCGAGCTCGGCGCCATGTTCCCGAAGGCGGGCGGCGACTACGTGTATCTGCGCGAGGCGTATCACCCCCTCGCGGGGTTCCTCGTCGGGTGGCTCTCGTTCTTCGTGATCTACGCGGGGACGGTAGCCACCCTCGCCATCGGCTTCGCGAACGGCGTCGCGGGGCTCGTGGCGATCCACCCCTACGCGAAGCACGCGCTCGCCGGCGGGGTCGTGGTGCTCACGTCGGCCGTGAACGCGCTCGGTGTCCGCGCGGGCGCGACGGTGAACAACGTCACGGCGGTGATCAAGGTGCTCGCGCTCGCGGGCCTCGTGATCGCGGGTCCCCTCGTGCTCGGGCACGCGGCGGTCGCCGCAGCGCCGCCGGCCGCCTCCACCGAAGCGCCCACGCTCTCGTTCGGCGTGGCGCTCTCGCCGGTGCTCTTCACCTACCTCGGCTGGAACGCCTCGGTGTACGTGGCGAGCGAAATCCGGGACGTGGAGCGAACGCTCCCGCGCTCGCTGTTCCTCGGCCTCGGCGTCTGCACGGTGATCTACCTGCTCATCAACGCGACGTACGCGACCACGCTGCCCATGACGCGGCTCGCGGGCGAGAACGCGGTCGGACGCGCGACGGCGCTCGCGCTGTTCGGCGAGCGGGGCGGGACGTTCCTGTCGGTGCTCATTCTGTGCTCGGTGCTCGGCGCGCTGAACGCGAACACCCTGGTGGGCCCACGCATCGCGTACGCGATGGCGCGCGATGGGCTGATGTTCCGCCAGGCCGGCCGCGTGCACGCACCCTCGGGCGCCCCCCGTGTGGCGATCGCCGTGCAAGGGGCGACCGCGCTCGTGCTCGTGTTTGGGCTCCGGAGCTTCCTCCGGGTGCTCGACTACACCACGTTCGCGATCGTGCTCGCCACCATCGCCGACACGCTCGCGCTGTACATGCTGCGCGTGAGAAAGCCCTTGCTTCCAAGGCCCTACAAGGCCTGGGGCTATCCCGTGATCCCGCTCCTCTACGTCGGGGCGAACGTGGCCATCGCGGCCTCGCTCGTGCGCGGTCGTCCCCAGGAGTGCGCGATCGGTCTCGGGATCCTGCTCGCAGGGCTGCCCTTCTATTTTCTCTTCTCGCGGGCCTCTCGCGCGCGCCGGCGGCGGGAGGGCGCGCCCGGAGGCGGCCCCCCCGCGCCTTGACGGCGACCGGTGGCCCGTCCGGATGCCCACCCTCACCGTGACGCCAAGGCGGAATCACGAAGAGAATCAAGCCCCAAGCGACCTCAGGGACCGCGCGTTGCCGGCCCGGCGGACGATGAGTGGACGATGAGCCCGCGAGGCGCGATGATTCGCCCATGCTGAAGGTCGCCGAGTTGATGTCCGAGAGCGTGCTCACGCTGTCCCCTGACTCGACCCTGGGCGAGGCCACGCAGACGTTGGCGACCCTCGGGGTGAGCGGCGCTCCGGTGATCGAGGCCGATCGCCTCGTCGGGGTCTTCTCGAAATCCGACATCGTCGACGACCTCTCGGACGGCGAGATCAACCTGAACGACCTGGTCGGCCGCACGATGTCGAGGCGGGTCATCACGGTGGCGCCCGACGACGACGTGAAGGTCGCGATCCGCCGGTTCGCGGAGGACGGCGTCCACCGGGTCGTGGTGGTCAGCGACTCGGGCTCGGTCGTGGGCATCATCACCGCCCTCGACATCGTCAAGGCGCTGCACGCCGGGCGCCTCGGGTAGAGACCGCGCGGCCGAGGAGCAGGCGGGAGCACGAGAAAGCGGTAGCCGACCGGACCGAGACGAAGCACACTCTGCGTGGCATGCACACCGAACGCCTTTCGCTCGCCCGCGGGCTCACCCCGGTCACGTGGCTCGCATCCATCGCCTCGATGGCCGTCGCGATCGTCTCGATCACGGGTTGCTCGCGCGCGGAGGAGGCTCGCTTCCCGTCCGGCACGACCGATCCGCCGCGCTCGGTCGCGCGGTCGGACGCGCCGATCCCCGCCTTCGACGCGCCCACGCAAGAAGAGCTGAGCCTCCGCGGGGAGGAGCAGGGCGCCTCGAAACCAAGGCTGAGCCGCACCCTCCGCCTCGGCGCAGACGAGTCCGTCTACGCGAGGCCCACGGCAGCCGCGGCGCCGGGGAGCGGCGGCGTCACCGTGATCGTGAACAACAACATCAGCCAGACCCAGCAGACCGTGGTGAGCACCGGCGGCGGCTATGGGCGCGGCTACTATGGCGCCGGCCTCAGCCCGTACGGCACCGCGGGCGGCTACACGGGATCTCGCAACTTCGGCACGTCGCCCGGCGCGTCGCCGCTGCCCCAGCCGCAGGCGCCCTCGAGCGTGCCCCGCGTGGGCGGCGACTGGGCGGCGCCGCGCAACTATGGGCCGCCCGCCATGCGCTGAGAGGCGCGCGTGGCGAGCTGGTCCCCCTGCGAAGAGCGGCCCACCCCAGGCTTCGACTATGTCCGCGTGCGGCCCGATCGCGGCGCGGGATCAGGCCTGCGCGCCCCGTGGTTACTGGCGCTGAGCTTTGGCGCCGTCTCCGCGTGCGCGCTGGCGTCGCTCCTCTGCCTCCCGCGGCTCGAGGCCGACGCGGCCCGCCTCGCCGCGCTCGCCGGGTGCGTCGTGCTGCTCGCCGCGGTGGTCCTAGGGCTCGGCGCGCTGGTGACGGCGCTCCTCGAGAACGCGCACCTCGGCGTCCGCGAGGACGGACTGGTCTTCCACGACGATCGAGGCCAGGTCGCGCTCGCGTGGAGCGACATCGCCTCCATCGCGCAAGACCGCGGCGTCCTCGTCGTGCGCGAGCAGGACGGCGGCGAGCGCCAGTTCCATCTCCCCAACGCCGCAGAGGCGAGCGAGATCGCCGAGCGGCTCGAGCGGGCGCGCCGGCGCGCGGTCTTCGGCCTCGGGGCTCGTAGCCGGCGCTGAGACCGTGAGGTCCGGCGCGTCGTGTGCGGCGGCCGCGTCGTGTGCGGCGGCCGCGTCGTGCTCCCCCAGCTCGACGAGCACCCGATGGCCGTAGGGACCGAGGGCCAGGGTGAGCGCCCCCTCGTGGAGCCGCCCCGCCTTCACCCGGTCTGCGGAGGTGAGCGAGACCGCGAAGAGGTCTTGGTCGCCGATCGAGCGCAGGCCAAAGACCTCCGAGAGCGACCGTGAGGTGCGACCGGCGCTCCCCCGCGACTTGGGCACGGTGCGGCCGATCCGCACGCGGACCTCCCGGGGCGCGTTCTGGAACACGAAGAGCGCTCGGCGCCCGTCGCGCTCGTTCGCATACGCAAACACGTCGTGCGCCACGCCGCCGTCTTCGTGTGTGACCGCGAAGAGCTCGAAGCTCTCGACGCCCGCGAAGAGGGCGCGAAATCGGAGGAGCGGCGCGATCGCCGCGCGGTGGCGCGCGACGACGGCCTCGTCGATCGCCTCGTCCCAACGCGGGGCTTGAAATTCCATGCCATACTTCTCGGTCAGGCCCTCGAGCTGCCCGTGCGAGAAGAGCGGCAGGCCGGGCAACGTGCACATCATCGCACACGCCCCGAAGTACTTGTCACCGGCGCCGAACGCGATCCGCGCCGGCTCCTCGTCAGGGTTCGAGAGGAAGTGCACGAAGCGCCCGAGCACCTCCGGCTCGTGGGCAAGGGCATCGGCCAGCATGGCGAAGAACGAAGCGTTCTGCTCGCTCCGGAGCATGTGCATGAAGGCCGAGTCGTACACGCGGTGCATACCAAAATCGCGAACGAACGTGCCCTCCATCATCCAGAAGGCCTCGGCCACGAGGAGCGTGTCGGGCAGCTCGCGCGTGACGCGATCGACGACGTCGCGCCAGAACTCGCTCGGGCAGAGCCGGTCGAACTCGCCGTCGGTGAGGGCATGCTCGGCGCGCGAGGGGACGTCGCCGCCGGATCCCGGTCGAGGGAACCACAGGCGCTGCACGTGGCGCTTGGCGAGGGTCATCGCCGCGTCGAAGCGCACGACGGGGAACATGCGACATACGTGCATGATACACTCGATCACGGCCTCTCGCACCGCGGCCTTCGAGTAGTCGAGCTGCGCGGTGTCGTTCCACGGCAGGCCGGTGCCGTCGTTGCCGTGGTAAATGTAGGTCGCCTCGCCCGTGCCGAGATCGCGTCGCTCGAAGACGACGGCCGCGTCGGTGCGGTCGTCGTAGCCGCGCTCGAGCCGGATCGAGACGCGCGGGTGGGGCGACAGCTCGGGGCCGTCGAAGCGGTACGTGGGGAACGGGGGCCGCGAAACCGAGAGGAACCGCTCCGGGTGGTCGAGGACCCACCGCGAGGTGACGCCCATGTGGTTCGGGACCATGTCGGCGCCGAGCCGGAGCCCGTGCCGGCCCGCGCGCTCGCGGAGCGCGTCGAGCGCCGGGGTGCCCCCCAGCGACTCGGCGATCCGGTAGTCGAAGATCGCGTAGGGCGAGGCCGCCGCCTCCAGGTCGCCGCGTGCCACCTTGATGGCGCGCGAGGCGTCGCTGCGCTCCCACAGGCCGATGAGCCACAGGGTGGTGACTCCGTGCTCCGCGAGATCGCTCAGCGCCTCGTCGGGAATGTCGGCCAGCGTCTCGATCGTGCGGCCGTGGCGCGCGGTGAGCTGCGCGAGCCACACGAGCGCGTTCTTCGCGACCACGACGGTCTCGGGCATCCACGCGCGATCCGGCGTGAACCGGGCGGCGCCGTCGTGCCCGCCGAGGCCGACCTCGTTCCCGCCGTCGTGGTGCGCGTCGTGCGTCGCGCGCCCGGCGGCGGCGCGGAGCGAGAGGGCCCGGGCCTCCTCGCGGCCGAGGTCTTGGCCGAACAGCACGCGCCGCATGCGCCCCGTCTCGGTGAGGAAGAGCCCCCAGCGCGCCTCGAGCCACGCGAGCTGCTCGAAGACCGTGCCGCCGCTGCGAGCGGGCCCGAGCAGGCTGTCGAGCAGCGACTCGCGCGGGCCGAGCGTGCTCGGCGCCTGGTCGAAGGCGGCCCTCGCGTGCGCGGCGAACACCTGGAAGGCGGGTGGCAGCGCCGCTGGCGACGCGAGCACCTCCACCGAAGCGTAGGCCGGGTTCTGCGCGGACACCCACAGGAGGAGCAGCTCTTCGCAGGCCCACGCGAGCCCGCGGTCGTCGAGGAACTCGAGGACCGTGCGGGCGCCCGAGAACACCTCGGGCGGGGGGAACGCGGCGACGTAGGCCTCCGCCGCCGCGCGGGTCTCCTCCGGACAGGCGCCGAGGACGTGCGCGATCATCGCGTCACGCGCGGCGGCGTGGCGGCTAATGACGACGTGGAGCAGCTCGTGGAGGAGGGCGAGCGCGGTCACCTCGGCGGGGGTCGCCGGCGTGCCCGTCGCGAGCGCGTGCGCGGCGTACGCGTCGACGACGAGGAGGTCCCCGTCGGAGGAGAACGCCTCGTGGGGCACCGCGCGGGCGGCTCGCTCGTGGCCAAGGACGTGAAAATAGCGTCGCAAACTAGCACCTCATCTGTGAGTTACTAGTCTCTAGCCCGGAACCCGCCTCCACGCAAACCGCGGGCGAGAGGAGCGTCGCTGGGTTGGCCCGTGCGCCTTCCCAAGCGCCCGGTTCGGCGGGACGATGCGGGCAGGAGAACCCCTTGCTCGACCTTCCGCTCCCGACGCTCACTCCGCACAACGAACCCACGCTCTCGTACGCCCCCGGCAGCCCGGAGCGCAAGGCGCTCAAGCAGGAGCTCGGCCGGCTCGGAGGCGAGATCCCCGATCTCCCGCACGTCATCGGCGGCCGGCCCTCGCACGAGGGCGAGCGCTTCGAGGTGCGCGCGCCCCACGCGCACAGCCACGTGCTCGGGCGGTCGTACCACGGCGGCGCGAAGGCGGCGGAGGCCGCGATCGCTGCCGCCAAGGCCGCCGCGCCCGGCTGGGCCGCGCTGTCGCTCGAGGAGCGCGCGCGGGTCTTCTTGCGGGCGGCGGAGCTGCTGGCCGGGCCGCTCCGCCAGACGCTCAACGCCGCGACCATGCTCGGCCAGAGCAAGACCGCATACCAAGCCGAGATCGACTCGGCCTGCGAGCTCATCGACTTCCTCCGCTTCAACGCCCACTTCGCGACCCGGCTCGTCGAGCAACCCCAAAGCACGCCCGGCGTCCACAACGCCTTGGAGCTCCGGCCGCTCGAGGGCTTCGTGCTCGCGGTGACGCCCTTCAACTTCACCGCTATCGCGGGGAATCTCCCGGCGGCGTGCGCGCTCATGGGCAACGTCGTGGTCTGGAAGGCCGCCGAGACCCAGGCGTTGGCCGCGCACCACATCATGAAGCTGTTCGAGGCCGCGGGGCTGCCGCCCGGGGTCATCAACCTCGTGCACGGGGACGGCGCCTCGGTCGCCGGCGCGTGCCTCGCGAGCCGGGATCTCGCGGGCGTGCACTTCACGGGCTCGACGCGGGTCTTTCAGTCGCTCTGGCGCGGCGTGGGCGAGCGCGTCGACCGCTACCGCACCTATCCACGCCTGGTGGGCGAGACCGGCGGCAAGGACTTCGTGTTCGCGCACCCAAGCGCGGAGGCCGAGCCGCTCGCGGTGGCCCTCGCGCGGGGCGCCTTCGAGTACCAGGGGCAGAAGTGCAGCGCGGCCTCGCGCGCGTACGTGCCTCGCTCGCTCTGGCCGGAGGTGAGAGACCGCGTGGTGGCCCTCATCGAGTCGATCCGCATCGGCGACGTCGAGGACTTCACGAACTTCATGGGCGCCGTGATCGACGCCCGCGCCTACGACCGCCTCGCGGCCTGGCGAGAGCGCCTAAGAACTGATGCAGACTGCACGGTCATCGCCGACCCTGGGTGGTCGCGCGCCCAGGGGTACTTCGCGGGCCCAACGCTCGTCGAGGTGCGCGCCCCCCGGCATGACCTGCTCGCCGAGGAGCTCTTCGGGCCCATCTTGGGCGTGCACGTGTACGACGACGCCGACGTCGAGGCGGCGCTCACGCTGGTGGACGAGACGAGCCCCTACGCGCTCACCGGGGCGATCTTCGCCCAGGACCGCGCGTTCGTGCGCCACGCGGCGATCCGGCTGCGCCAGGCCGCCGGGAACCTCTACATCAACGACAAGCCCACAGGCGCGGTGGTCGGTCAGCAGCCGTTCGGCGGCGCGCGGGGTTCGGGCACCAACGACAAGGCAGGCAGCGCGCTGAACCTGCTCCGCTGGGTATCGCCGCGCACGGTGAAGGAGACCTTCGTGCCCGCGCGCACGCTCGGGTACCCGTTCATGGGTCCCGACGAGGCGTGACACGAGCGCGGCGCGCGGCGCGAAGTGCGCCGCGCGCCGGCTTCAGTCGATCGACGGCTTCACGCCGAGCTCACGGAGCAGGTGGTCGCCGCCGGCGACCGCGTCCAGGAGCCACGTCACGTAGCGGATGTCGACGTGGATGCTGCGGGTGAGCTCCGGCATGAAGAGCCAGTCCGCCGCCATGGCCTCGTAGTTCCCGTCGAACACGAGGCCGGTGAGCTCGCCGCGCGCGTCGAGCGTGGCGCTGCCCGAGTTGCCGCCGGTGATGTGGAGGTCCGCGAGAAAATCGACCGGGACGTCGCCGAGGCGAGCGTCGACGTACGGCCCGAGCTTCTTCATCGCGGCCGCTGCAGCGAGCCCCGGCGGCACGGCGAAGGGCTCGGCGCGGGTGTCCTTCGCGAGCATCTCGGTGAGGGTGGTGAACGGCCGGTAGACCGGCTTACCTGGGCCCGGCGAGAACCCACGGACGGTCCCGAACGTCACGCGCAGCGTGCCGTTCGCGTCGGGCGCGAGCTCCCGGCCGGCCAGCTCCCGGCGCGCGGCGACATAGCGCGATTTCAACGTGAGCATGCGCCCCTCGAAGCGGTGCTCGCGCTCCTCGGTCGCCACGAGCATCGGCACGAGGCGGACGGCCAGCGCGATCAGCGGATCCTTCGAGCGAACGAGCTCGCGGAGCTGCGCGCGCTGAAGGAGCTTCAGCCGCTGCTCGGTGTCTTCGAGTCGCGTGGTCGCATAAAGGGCGGCGATGGCCTTCTCCGGGTCGCCCCCGCCGACGACCGCGCTCACGGCCGACGTGCGCTCCGCCTCGGGCGACCGCGCGATCCGCGTGAGCGCTAGGCGGAGCAGGCCCTGATCGAGGGGGCGCGAGTAGGTCTTCTCGAGCGAGCGGAGCTCCCGCTCGTGGCGCGCGAGGTTGCGCTCCTGGTAGTCCGGGTGGCGCTCGGCGTCGGGCCGCTCGCGCTCCTTCGCCGTGCGCACGATGGTCACGGCCGCCGAGACGAGCTTCGGCAAGAGCAGCTCGTGCAGCTGGGCGTCCGCGTCGCGGCTCTTCGCGTGCTCCGCCACCGCCTCGCGCAGCTCCCCGAGCACGTCGCCGAAGCGGGCCTTGCGCCCGGGCTCATCGGTGATGAAGGCCGCGAGCTTCGCCTCGTCCTCCGCCTTGCGATGCGCGAGGCCGCCCTTCACGAGCCCCTCGAGCTGCCCCCTCGTGTTCGTCAGCCAGTTGCCGTATCGCCGCACGTACGGGGTCGCCTTCAGCTTCACCTCGGGCGACGTCGCGCCCAAGACCTCCAGGGCGGCGAGCGCGTCCTCGCAGAAGCGCTGCCGGCGCGGATACGACCAGCCGATGGCCTCGTCGACCTCTGGCCCGGAGCGCCACGACTGGGTGCGGCCAGGGTAGCCGGCGACCAGGACGAGGTCTCCCGCGCGGAGCGGCGTCGACGCGACGCGGAGGTGGTGCGCCGGCTTGTAGGGCACGTTCGTGGGAGAGAACCCGGCGGGCTTGCCGTCTCTGCCGACATAGGCCCGGAAGATGGCGACGTCGCCCGTGTGCCTCGGCCAGCGCCAGTTGTCGATCTCGCCGCCGTAGTTCCCGACCCCCGCCGGCGGCGCGTAGACCAACCTCACGTCGCGGAGCTCGAGCTGCTCGATGAGAACGTAGACCGTGCCCGCGTAGTACGACGCGAGGGTGCAGCGGAGCTCGGGCCGGCCAGCCTCGCACGCGGCGACGAGCTCCTTCGACCGGCGCTCGACCCGCCGATAGCGGGCCAGATCGTCCTTATCGTCGGCCACGCCCTCGAGGACCTTGGTTGAGACGTCGGTGAGCTTCTGCGTGACGAGCACCCGGGCCTCGGGCCCGTTGGAGCGCTCCTCCGCGCGTGAGCGGGCGAGGGTCCCGTCCCGGAGGAGGTTGGTCTCCGGGGTCGAGTTGAAGCTCAGCGCGCCGGTCGCGCAGTGATGGTTCGTGATCACGAGGCCTCCGTCGGAGACGAACGAGGCCGAGCAGCCCCCGAGGCTGACGATCGACGACAAGAGCGGCGAGCTGGGATCCGCGAGGAGCTTGGGCTCGAACGCGACGCCGAGCCGCCGCAACGTGGCCTCGTGGGCGACCATCTGGGTAGGCATCCACATGCCCCCGGGGTTCTCGAACGTCGGCGTGACCGCCTCCGGTCGCGGGCCCGCCGAGGACGCGCTCGCGCTCGGGGCGGGGGAGGGGGGCCGCGCAGACGGCGCGGGTCCGCAGCCGCCGACCGCGAGCGGCACGAGCGGCACGAGGCGGACGAGGCGCGCGAGGCGTTGAAGCGAGCGGCGCGGGGCGGGCGGCGGAGCGAGCATGGGAGGCTGCGTACCAAACGCGCGGCCCGCTGAGGCGAGATTCGACCGCGGCGTGCGACACCACACGCCGCTCGACATCCCGTGCGCGGGATGGCAAACCGAGGGGGCGCGATGATTCGACTCCCGAAGCGAACGGCCTCCGCGGACTCCGCCCAGGAGCTCGGCGACGACGACCTCCTCGAGGTCGACGAGCCCGGCGAGTCCGAGCAGACCGCGCCAACGAACCTCGTGGCCGCCGCGATCGCCGACGCCGAGCCGCCTCGCCCCGTGCCGGAGGCCGTGCCGGTGGGGCAGGTGATGGCGTCGCTTGAGGCCGAGATGTCGCGGGCCTTGTCCGACGACAAAGCCGCTTGGGTGTCGCGGGCGCGGTCCTCCGCACCCCCGCCTTCCGCGGGCGCGCTGCCGGCCATCCCGAGCGCGCCGCGGCTCCCCGCGTTCGCCGCAGAGGTCCCGCGTGCTGCCGCTGCCGCCGCACCGACCGCCGAGCCCCGCGAGGCCCAGGAGGTATCGGCGCCGTCCGCCCCCACGCCGGCGGCGGAGCGCCGCGAGTCGCCCGGCGGCGAGGCGCCGATCCCGCAGGTGGTGGTGGTGCGAGAGAAGCCTGCGTTTGCCTGGGTTGTCGCGTGCCTAGCGCTTGGCGCGCTCGGCGCGGTCGTGGGCATGCGCGTGGCCAGCGCGCTCTCGCGCGACGGCGCAGGGGCCGGAGTGAAGCCCGCTCCGCCCACGGTCACGACAGCACCAATCTCGACCGCGCCGACCACGACGGAAGCCTTGAGCGCGCCCGCGCCCGCCTCCGCGCCCACGGCCGCGGTGGTGTCGTTCGACGAGCGCGACGCCGTGCGCGTCAGCCGGCCGCGGCCGGTGGCGCCACTCAGCGCGGCCGAGGTCCTGGGGCTGTCGCCGCCCCCGCCATCTCCGCCGTCTTCACCGTCTCCGTCGTCCGTAGCGCCCTCCGCGAAGACCTCGGCCGAGGGGCCAGCAGCTCCGCTCGTGCCCGATCCGCCTCCGCGGGCCGCGGCGCCTCCGCCGCCGCCGCCAAAGCCCGCTCGCCCCAAGACCCCGCAGGAACAGCTCCTCGAGGCGCAGCTCAAGGCGTCCGAGCGCTGAAGCGCATCGCTCGGCCGATCTCGCCGCGCGGCAGACCCAAAGTAGCGAAGGCCGTCCGGCGCACCGGGCGGCCCTCGTCGGCGCGCGAGCTACGCGCTCACTTCGGCACGGGCGGGATCGAGATGAGCTTGAGGTTCAGCCCGCCGGGGTACTGGTAGCTCGTGTTGGCCCCGTAGCCGAGCACCTGGATGCCGACGGGCTTGGCCGCCTCGAGCGTGTGCGCGCCACCCTTACCCGCGCCGAGCTTCACCCGGAACACGCCGAAGCCGCCGGCGATCGCGGTGAACGACGACGCGGGCACCGCGGTGCCGTCGATCTTGATGTCGGCGGCGGCCTCGCCCACGATGTCGACGAACGCGACGTCGTAGTCGTCGGGCGCCAAGAACAGATACTTCGTGCGGAACTGCTCGACCGAGGCGAACGTGCTGAGCG
Source organism: Myxococcales bacterium (assembly GCA_016720545.1). NCBI lineage: Bacteria > Pseudomonadati > Myxococcota > Myxococcia > Myxococcales > Myxococcales bacterium. The sequence goes on along the minus strand of JADKKK010000002.1, from coordinate 526,598 downwards.
CCGGATCGCCCCGGTTTAGCTCGGTCTCGCTGCCGAGCTCCTCGGCGCCGACCTGCAACGTGACGACGGCGAACTCTTCGGTGCCGGTCACGTCGAAGTTGGCGGTGACGAGCTCGCAGTCCACCACCTCGCCTGCCTGGAGGGAGGCGGGGCACTTGGGCGGGCGGGTGGGCGCGTAGGTGAGCGTGGTGTTGTCGCGGTTGCCCACGAAGCGCACCCAGTGCTTCACGGGGCCACCCTTTGGCCCGGAGGGCATGGTCACGATGTACCGCTTGCCCAGAGTCTCGGCGGGGAGCACCGACTCCTCGATGTGGTCACACGCCTGCTTCGTGGCGGGCACGTTGACGCAGGGCAGGCCCACGATGACCTGCACCGGCTTGGTGGACGTGATGAGCGAGCCGCTGAGGTCGTAGCGATCGCCCTTCTCGGTGACGAGCTCCGCCACGTCGCCGGCTTTCGCCAGCGTGATGGTCATCGTCCCGCCGCCGTTGGTCGCCGGGAGACCGCTGCCCGCGAGCACCTTGCCCTTGGCGGAGAGCCGCACGGTGGCGACGGTGTCGTCCTCCGTGGCGGTGATGGTGAGCTGCGTGCCCATGATCTCCTGACGCGGAGTGGGCGGGAAGAACGGGATGGGGTTGGGCGTCTCGGGGAAGCTCCAGCCCATGTAGCTCGCCACCCGATAGTTCGTGGTCATCGCCGTGCTCGGGAGGAGCAAGGACGCGTCGTTCGAGTACGAGAAGCAGGGCGGGCTCGCGCCGTTGCCCTTGCCCGGGCACGAGCTCCAGTTCTTTGGACCGCCCCCCGGCGCTTCGCCCCCCGCGGGCTTGTATTCGAGCGCGTTGAACTGAGTGACGATGACCGGGACGCTGCTCACCAGGTGGTAGGCGGAGCCCGCCGCCATGACCGACGCTGTCATCGGCGTGGCCGAGCCCTGTTCGTTGGTGTCGGGGCCCTTCAGAGCGGGCACCCACGGGAGGTAAATCTTCTTGAGCTCTCCGGCAGGGACCGTGACCTGCTTCGAGAACGCGGCGGGCCCCGTGACGGTCACGGTCGCCGGGTTCGTGCCAGCGTTCGACACGACGACGGCGTAGTCGAAGATCGACCAAACGTTGTTGGCGTTGACCGTGGGCCAGTAGTCGCAGCCCACGTAGCTCTTCGTGCGCTTCGCCTCGTCACAGTCGACCGGATCGCGGGTCTCTCCGCCGGGCGGGAGGACCGAGCCGTCGGGGCTCGGGAAGCTCCCGTCGATGAAGCTCTGGCCGTCGATGGGCGCGGGCGTGGCGTCGCCAGCGGCGGCGTCGGGGGGATCGAACTCGCCCCCGGGGCGGGGCGTCGCGCCGCACGCCGCGAGCGCGATCGGGGTCGCGAGGGTGCTCACCAAGACGAAAGAAAGCAGGCGGATGCGCATGCGACTCGGCGTAGCACGAAGGCTGGACGCGAGCCGCAATTCTGGGAGACCACGGGCGAAGTTTTCGGCGCGTCCCGGGGTCGCGCCCGAGGGCGGGGCTGCGCTAGGCTCGTCCGCCGTGACGTTCGCCCCGACGCTCGCCCTCACGACCGTGCCCGCGCGCCCGGAACCACGGCGGCACAAGCCTTTGTATTTTCTTCATGGAATCCTGGGCAGTGGCGCCAACTGGCGCGGCTTTGCCAAGCGCCTTCTGGCTTCGGAGCGCGCCTGCACGGCGGGCTCCGAAGGGTGGCTCGTCGACCTCCGCATGCACGGCCGCTCGCTCCATCTCGCGCCTCCCCACACCGTGTCCGCGTGCGCGGAGGACCTCGCTCAGCTGCAGAGCGCGCGAGCGAGGCGCGTCCACGCCGTGCTCGGGCACAGCTTCGGCGGCAAAGTCGCGCTCGCGTACGCTGCCGCGCACCCCGAGGGGCTCGAGCATGTGATCGTGGTCGACTCGAACCCCGGCCCGAGCGCCGCGGGCTCGGAGACCACCGAGCGTGTGCTCCAGCTCCTGCGCGTCGCGCCCCCGCGTTTCGCCTCGCGCGAGGCGTTCACGGCCCACCTCGTCGGCGCGGGCTCGAGCCGGGCGTGGTCGCGTGGCTCGCCATGAACCTCGTCGCCCGCGACGACGGCCTCGCGTTTCGACTCGACCTCACGGCCATCGAGGCCCTGCTCGCCGACTACCTCCGCGTGGATCTGTTCTCGTTCGTCGAGGCGCCGCCGCCCGCGTTCGCCGGGAGGATCGTCGTGGTGGCGGGTGGGCGCTCGCCGACTCTCGACCCATCCGCGCGGGCGAGAGTCCTGGCCGCATCCGCCCGCGATCCCGGTCGCGTGGCCCTCGAGATCGTGCCGGGGGCGGGCCACTGGGTGCACGTGGACGCCCCCGACGCGCTCCACCAGGTCGTCTGCCGCCACCTCGACGCCTGACGCCGAGCCAGCGATCAGCTCGTTTGGCCAAGCACGGCCGAGACCCACGCGTCGGTCGCGGGGTCGACGCTCCCCGCGCCCACCACGGCGCCGCCCCGGTACTGCGCGCCGCCGAGCATGGCGATCGACGAGGCCTCGAGCCGCGCCAGCAGGTGCTGCTCGTGGGGTAGGGTGTTGTAGGACAGCATCTGGGCCTCCCCGGTGAACGCGTTGAGTGCCCGCTGCGGATCGCGGCGCTTCCACGCCAGCAGGGCGCCCGCCAGCGTCGCGACGGCGCGCGGATCGCGCCGACCCTCGATGTCGGAGAGCGTCGCGTTCATCGACAGCGGCCCGAGCGCCGGGTCGTCGAGCGCCTCGAGCAGCCCACGCTGCCCGAGGAGGGGCAGGGCACCGTGCGCCACGGCGAGCGCGCGCTCCGCCTCGGCGTCACGGCCGCACGCGGCCAGCGCGAACGCCTCGTGCGACGCGGCGAGCGCGCGGAGGCGCACGGCGTGCGACTTCCCCGCGAAGGCCGGGAGCGCCCTCATGGCGCAGCGGAAGAGATACGCAGCGTCCGCGAAATCGCCGGCTCGTTCGGCCGCGAGCGCGAGCACGTAGAACGCTCGTGTCCGAAAATCCGCGCGAAACACGCGCGCGAGGACCCACTGCGCGAGCCCCACGGCGACGGCGAGGCTCCCCCCGCGGAGGTGCTCTTCCGCCTTCCTGAGCCGGGACGTCGACCCGAAAATGTACACCCACTGCAGCACGGTCGCCGTCAGCATCGAGAGGATCATCACCCCGATCGCGAGCGCCGCGACGATGGGCACGTCGAGCGCGGCAGACACGGCGATGACCACGCCACAACCCGCGGGGATCCCGAACAGGCCGCCGAAGAGCCGGACCGTGGGCCAGAGGCGGGACTCGAGCGCGGCGCCGCGCGGCGAGGTGAGGTAGCGGGAGCTCATGGGCTGAGACCTAGCACGCGGGGCGCGGACCGCTCAGGGGCCAAGCACGGTTTGGCAGGGGCCGCACTGGAGCACACCGCGCGGTGCGCCCGTGAAGAGGCTCTGGAGGGTGCAGGTCTCGCCGGTGCGGAGCGCCACGTCCTCTCCCTCGCAGCGCGTGACGTCGACGAGGAAGGCCCGGGCGCAGGTCGCCTCCGCGGAGCCCCCGCCGCCGTCGCGTGGCAGGAGCCCCTCGACGCAGACGTCGCCGGGGCACGAGCGCTCGGGGAGCGCACCGCCGCCTCGATCGCACGCGAGGCACCCGCCCGCGTCTCTCGTGCAGGTGCGCCCGCCGCGGCACTCCCACGTGCAGCGCCCGAGCACGCAGCTCCACGACGAGCCCTTGCAATAGCTCACTGTGAGCGGCGCGCCCAAGGCGGCGCAGTCGGATGGCGCCGCGCAGCGGTCGGTGAACCCCGCGTCGGGCGTGGCGTCGGGCCGCGCGTCGGGAGAGCCCGCGTCGACCGCGTTGGCAGAGCCCGCGTCGATCGCGTTGGGAGAGCCCGCGTCGACCGTGGCCGCGTCGACCGCCCCATCCACGGCGCCGCCGCACGAAGCGGCCAGCGCGGCGAGCGTGATCGCCAAGGCCGCCGCGAGCCCCAAGCGCGAAGCGTGTTTCATGAGCCAGCCTACGCCGCGCGACGGGCGAACGCTCCCCGGCGCTCGAGAATGGACCCCAAAAAAGCAGAAGGCCCGGCGCCGCGTTGCGGACCGAGCCTTCTCCTTGATTCGGTCGCCCGAACCGCCTCACTTTGTGACCCCAACGGGAATTGAACCCGTGTTACCGGCGTGAGAGGCCGATGTCCTAACCGCTAGACGATGGGGCCGGTTGCGCTGCCTGTCGGACGTTCTGATCGACCGACTGAGTTGGGGAACTAGGATTCGAACCTAGATAAACGGAATCAGAATCCGTTGTCCTGCCATTAGACGATTCCCCAAGAGAAGCGGGAAGCGCGCCGCGGGGTTTCCCCCGTCGACGCCGCGCAACTTACTCGCCTCGGAAAGCAAGTCAACACGATTCCGCCATGGGCGCGCCGGAGGGACGGCAGCGGACCGGTTCGCCCGAAAACGAGCCCCGAGGGTTGACGCGCGCGCAGCCCGAATTACCTTCCCGGCCGCTGGCACTCGTCCTGTTCGAGTGCTAGCAAGCGCACCCGAGCCCCCGTCTGAGCGCGGTGGGCCGCGACCGCCACAGCGTGGCGCGCATCACCGAAACCACTGAACTTTGCAGGTATACTCCATGAAGATTCGCCCGCTCCTCGACCGCATCGTGGTCAAGCGCACCGCCGAAGAGCAGAAGACCAAGGGAGGGATCATCATCCCCGACTCCGCGAAGGAGAAGCCGCTGGAGGGCATGGTCATCGCCGTCGGGAACGGCAAAGTCCTGAACAACGGCAAGGTCATCGCGCTCGACGTGAAGGCCGGCGACAAGATCCTGTTCGGCAAGTACTCGGGCACCGAGGTCAAGCTGGACGGGGAAGAGCACGTGATTCTTCGCGAGGAAGACATCCTCGCGGTCTTCGACAAGTGATCCGGACGACGAACGCGACGAAAGACACGAAAAGAGAGACACCATGAGCGCCAAGCAAATCCTCTACAGCCGCAACGCGCGCACGCGCATCCTCCACGGCGTGAACCTCCTCGCCGACGCGGTGAAGGTCACCCTCGGGCCCCGGGGCCGCAACGTCGTCATCGAGAAGAGCTTCGGCTCGCCCGTCATCACGAAGGACGGCGTGACGGTCGCGAAGGAGATCGAGCTCGCCGACAAGTTCGAGAACATGGGCGCGCAGATGGTGCGCGAGGTCGCCTCGAAGACCAACGACAAGGCCGGCGACGGCACCACCACGGCCACCGTGCTCGCTCAGGCGATCTACACGAACGGCCTGAAGCTGGTCGAAGCGGGGCACAACCCCATGGATATCAAGCACGGCATCGACGCCGCCGTGGAGCTGCTCGTCGCCGAGATCAAGAAGCTCGCGACGCCGACCCAGGACCGCGCGCACATCGCGCAGGTCGGGACGATCAGCGCCAACGGCGACAAGTCCGTCGGCGACATGCTCGCCGAGGCGATGGAGAAGGTCGGCAAGGAGGGCGTGATCACCGTCGAAGAGGCGAAGGGCATGGAGTCTTCCCTCGAGGTGGTTGAGGGCATGCAGTTCGACCGCGGCTACCTCTCGCCCTACTTCGTGACCAACACGGAGAAGATGACCGTCGAGCTCGACAACCCGGCCATCCTGGTGACCGAGAAGAAGATCAGCTCGATGCAGGACATCATCCCGCTGCTCGAGCAGGTCGCCCGCGAGGGTCGCCCGCTCGTCATGATCGCGGAGGACGTCGAGGCCGAGGCGCTCGCCACTCTGGTCGTGAACCGCCTGCGTGGTCTGCTCAAGGTCTGCGCGATCAAGGCCCCCGGCTTCGGCGATCGTCGCAAGGAAATGCTCAAGGATATCGCCATCCTGACGGGTGGTCAGGTCATCTCCGACGACCTCGGCCTCAAGCTCGATCAGGTGACCCTCGCCGACCTCGGCTCGGCGAAGCGAGTGACGGTCGACAAGGACAACTCGGTCATCGTCGACGGCGCGGGCGACCCGGCCGCGATCAAGGCGCGCGTCGAGTCGATCCGCAAGCAGGTCGAGCTCACCTCGTCCGACTACGATCGGGAGAAGCTTCAGGAGCGCCTCGCGAAGCTCGCGGGCGGCGTCGCCGTCGTCAAGGTCGGCGCGCACACCGAGACCGAGATGAAGGAGAAGAAGGCCCGCGTCGAGGACGCGCTCCACGCCACCCGTGCGGCGGTGGAAGAGGGCATCGTCGCCGGCGGCGGCGTCGCGCTGCTCCGCGCGAGCGCCGTGCTCGACGGCTTCAAGCTCGACGGCGAGCGCCAGTTCGGCGTGCAGCTGGTCAGGCGCGCGGTGGAGGAGCCTCTCCGCCAGATCGCGAAGAACGCCGGGGCCGAGGGCTCCGTCGTCGTAGACAAGGTTCGCGGCGGCACCGGCGCCTTCGGATTCAACGCGGCGACGGAGACGTTCGAGGACCTCGTCGCGGCCGGCGTCATCGATCCTGCGAAGGTCGTGCGCTCGGCGCTCGAGTTCGCCGCGAGCGTCGCGGGCCTCATGCTCACCACCGAGGCCGTGATCGCCGACAAGCCGGAGAAGAAGAAGGCTGGTGGCGGCGGCGGCGGCATGGGCGGCATGGGCGGCATGGGCGGCATGGGTGGCATGGGCGGCATGGGCGGCATGGGCGGCGACTTCGACATGGACTGAGTCCGGTCGATGCCAGGCGCTCCGCCTGGAACGCCTGGGAGAGCCCCGCGGAGCGCAAGCGCCGCGGGGCTTCTCGCTGTGGAAAAAAGTGGCCGCGCAGAGGCGGGCATTTTGACTTCCTCGAAACACGGAGGCTAACCTCGCGATCTCGATGCGCTCTCTCACTCCGCACCGCCGACTGGAGCGCCGCTGATGCGGCTCTTCGTAGCCGGGTGCCATGGCGGCGAGACACCGAAACACCGTACGAGCGCGTTCGTGCTCGACGGCACGCTCGCCATGGACGCCGGGGCCCTCACGAGCGGCCTCGACGTCAAGGCGCAGTGCAAGCTCAAGGCGGTCTTGGTCAGCCACGCGCACCTCGACCACATCCGTGATCTCGCCACGATCGCCGACAACCGGGCGCAGTGCGGCATGCCGCCGCTCCTCGTGTGCGGCACCGAGTTCACGATCGGGGTGCTGAAGAAGCACTTCTTCAACGACCTCATCTGGCCGAATTTCGCCGTCATTCCCAGCGCGAAGGCGCCAGCCATCGAGTACGTCTCCCTCGAGCCCGAGGTGCGCGTCGAGATCGCGGGGTTCACCGTGCGCGCGGTGTGCGTCACGCACACCATCGAGACGTGCGCGTTCATCGTCGAGCGCAAGGGGAAGTCCCTCGTCTACAGCGGCGACACCGGCCCGACGACGCGCCTCTGGCAGCTGGTCGACGAGCTGCCCCGCCTCGACCTCCTGCTCATGGAAGTGAGCTTCCCGAACGAGCAGCACGTGCTCGCGCGCGTAAGCGGGCACCACACCCCCGAGACCCTCGACGCCGAGCTGCGCAAGCTCCGCGCCCCGAAGGACGTGCCGACGCTGCTCTACCATATCAAGCCCATTTTCGAGGGGCGCGTGGAGCGCGAGTGCGCCAGGATCCGGGGCGCCAACCTGGCCGTTCCGCGCCTCGGCGACGAGCTGCTGCTCTAACGGTTGGTGAACTCCCGTCGCCCGCGCGCCGCCGCATCGGCACGGGCTGCGTTCAACGGGCTGCCAAGGGGTTCGCGAGGCCTTCGCCCGCGTCTCCTCGATTTCGGCCTCGCCGTGCGCGGCGACGGGCCCACCGATCCGATCGCGGAGCCGAGCGCGGGCGGCGAGAATAATATGTAAACTCAAGAGGTTCCACGCGTCCTGGAGGGGAGGGAGCGGGCGCCCCGCGCGGAGGGGTGCTGCCGGTGCACTCGGTCCGTGCACTCCACCCTTGCGCAAGGGGGCCGGAGTCGGGAATAACGCTTCCCCTCCATGCGCCATCCAGAGCCCTCGATCCCTGGCCTCGAAGATGATCCCGAAGGCGCCCGCATCGTCGCGGAGGAGCTGAAGCTCCTCTCGACCGTGAGCGGCCTCCTGGAAGACGCGGACGCCCTCCGCGCCGCGAGCGCGCCCGCCGAGGACGACGCGCTGCTCCTCGACCTGCGCGAGCAGATCGCGTGCGCCAAGCCCGAGGACCTCCCCGCGCTCCTCGAGCAAATGCACAACTTGGGGGCCCTGCGGGCCCAGCGCGGCAAGGGCACGTCCGGCGCCATCGATCGCAAGAGCCCGTACTTCGGCCACCTGAGGCTCGAGGAGTCGTTCGAGGGCGACAAGAAGCCGCGCCGCCGGGACGTGCTCGTCGGCGCCAAGTCGTACCTCGACGCCCGCGCGGGCCTCCGCATCGTCGATTGGCGCAACGCCCCGGTGAGCCGCATCTTCTACCGCTACGGCGAGGAGGAGGACTACGAGGAGACCCTCGGGGATCGCGCGGTCGAGGGTCGCGTGCTCGCGCGCAGGAGCGTGGCCATCGCCGATGGCGCGCTGAAGCGCGTGGCGTCGCCGCAAGGCACCTTCATGCTCGGCAAGGAGGGGCGCTGGCGCCGCCTGGATCCTCGGGCTTCGCGCCTCGCGACCGAGCGCGCCTGGACCGTCGCCCCACGCGACGCAGGCCCTAAGCGGCTCGGCGTGGGTCACGACGGCGAGCTGCGCACAGACAAGGAGCTCCCGGCGATCGCCGCGCTGCTCGACAAGGACCAGTTCGAGCTCATCACGCGCCCGGGCGCGTCGCTCGTGGCCATCCAAGGCGGCGCGGGCAGCGGCAAGACCACCGTCGGTCTCCACCGAGTGGCCTACCTCGCCGAGACCGATCCGTCGCGCTTTCGCCCGGAGCGCATGCTGGTGATCGTGCCGAACGAGGCGCTCGTCCACTACACCGGACGGGTCCTCCCGTCGCTCGGCGTCAACGGTGTGCCCGTCACGACGTTCCCCAAGTGGGCCTCTCGGGCGGTCCTCGAGCTCTACCCCAAGCTGCCGTCGAAGGTGGCGGAGGACACCCCGCCGGTGGTCTCCCGCGCCAAGGCGAGCGCCCGCATGCTGCGCGCTCTCGACGTGCTGGCCCGCGATCTCGACGGGCGGCTCGACCGCAAGGTCGCGGCGACCATGACCAAGTGGCCCGACGGCGACCGAGTCATCCGAGCGTTCGCGGCCTGCAAAGGCGCGCCCGACGCGCGCACGACCGCGCTCGGACTCTGGCTCATCGGCAAGCGGACGTTCTCGAAGGACATCGGCACCGCCGACACCCTCCCCGAGGTCACCCGCGGCGCGGTCGAGAAGCTCGGCCTCGACCTCCGAAAAGAGACCCGCAGCGTGCTCGCGACCTGGGACGAGCTCACCACCAACCGCGAGCTGCTCGGTCGCGCCTTCGCCGGCGAGCCGAGCTTTGGACCCGGGCAGCTCGACCAGGTCCACGCGTGGGGCGTCCGCAAGGCGCGCATCCGTCACGAGGGCGAGCGCGACGGCGAGACCCCGTCGCTCGACGCCGAGGACCACGCGCTCCTGCTCCGTATCCACCAGGTCATCCGCGGCCCGCTGACGGACGGCGAGGGCAAGCCCCTGCGCGTCGCGCACCTCTTCGTCGACGAGGTCCAAGACGCGAGCCCGGTCGAGCTGCGGGTCCTCATCGAGCTTGCAGGCGGGGCCGACGGTTCGGTCACGCTCTCCGGCGACACGGCCCAGCGCATGCTGGACGACGGCGACGACCGCGGGGAGTTCGACTGGAACCACATGCTGGAGGAGCTCGGCGTGGAGGCCCGCTCGCTCTCGCCGCTCCGCGTGAGCTACCGCTCCACGGCGGAGATCACGACCTTCGCCCGGAGCGTGCTCGGGCCCTTCGCGCACGAAGCGGAGCCCATCGCCACCCGGCACGGCCCGCCCGTGGAGCTCTTCACCTTCGCCTCACCGGGCGAGGCCGTGCTCTTCCTGGCCGAGTCGCTGAAGGAGCTCGCGCGCGCCGAGCCGGCCGCCAACGTGGCCGTCGTGGCGCGGTTCCCGCAACAGGCGCAGGTCTACTACGAGGGGCTCGTGCGGGCCGAGGTGCCCAACGTGCGGCGCGTCGCGAAGCAAGACTTTGCCTGGGAGCCCGGCGTCGAGGTGACCGACGTTCGGCAGACCAAGGGCCTCGAGTTCGACGAGGTCGTGCTCCTCGAGACCACCGCTTCGAGCTACCCCGCGACCCCGCAGGCGCGCCACACCCTCTACGTCGGCGCCACCCGCGCGGCGCACCAACTCTGGTGCGTGGCCAGCGAGCGACCGTCGCCGCTCGTCGAGGAGGCCCTCGAGCTGACGGGCGCTCCGGCGGCGCCGTAAATTGCTAAATCATTCATGATTTCGAGCTGTTTTGCGGCAGTATCTAATGTCGATTGCGAGCCAACCGACGGCAGGTGAGCGCGGGTCGCTTTCAAGAGCCGCTCGCCAAGATCGCCAACAAGCAAGCCGCCCTCGCGCACGAGCCGGCCGGCTCGCGCGAACGCCGGCGCAGCCCGCGACGCCGAGGCTGGGGACGGAGCCGCGCGCCCGGATCGCGAGCGGGCCACCTGCGTGACGGGACCCGGAAACGCGGCCATCCGGCGACGACCGCGGGAGACGACGCCGCGACCCTCCGCCAGGACCCGACGACGAGGACCGGACCGTCCGTGGAAGGAAGGCGCGATCCGCCAGGACCCGACGACGAGGTGTGGAGGGGCCGCGCGGCGAGGCGTCCGGGCGGACCCCTCACCGCCCCTTACAAAATTCGCATAAGATGCATTATGTAAACTAAGTGAACGGGGTGAATATCGAGGCGTTCTCAGGACTTGCGTGCGTGCCACGCAGCGAAGTCCATCCAGCGACCAGCTTCGCAGGGCCACGCGACGCGGGCCAATGTTTGGGGTCCGGCCAGCGGCTGACCCGGCCGAGCACGTCGGTCAGCTCGCCGCTCCTTCCAGGCAGGCCGCTGGCACCCACCCGCGCGGGCGCTCGGACCCTACCTGCCCGCGAGCGAGGCCATGGCGGTCGGGCCTTCGCCTTCCTTGTCAGGGCTTGGGCATCTCCAGCGGAGGCGCGATGTGGAGGCCCAAAAAGCGTCCGGAGTTCGAGAAGAGGTACGCGCGCGTGCCGTAGGCCGCGGGCGTGTGCGCGAAGCCACCCCCCATCTCGAGGCCGTCGATGACCTTCCCGTTGAGCGGCGACACGAGGAACGCTCCGTACCGGGTCGTCCCCACGAGGAGCGCCCCCGCGACGGCGACGGGCGCCGTGATGCCCCCCTCCGGGACGCGGTTTCGCCAGAGCATCCGCCCGCCCGACGCGGGGTCGAGCCCCCAGAGGCCGGTGCTCGCGCTCGAGGCGATCAGGACGCGACGCTCAGGGATGAGCGGTGCGCCTGGAGGATCCCCCTTGGCCCGGTGCGCCGGCTCACGGAACAGCAAAAGGTCGGTGACCCCGAGCGCCTTGTCGTTGGTCCACACGCGCGAGCCGGTGTGCGCGTCGAGGGCGACCACGCCGCCAGCGTAGCTCGCGACGTACACGACGCGGCCCTGCGGGAGGTCGTCGACCACGGGGGTCGTGTCGACGTCGAGGTAGCGCACGGCCTCGCCGCCCTGCTCAGCGTCCGCCGCGAGGTCGACGGGCGCCCACTTCTCGGTGCCGTCGCGGCCATCGTAGGCCATCACGTGGCCGTCGCTGTAGGCCATGTACACGAGCCCACGGTCGAAGGTGGGGCCCGCGTATCCCGCGACCTCCATGCCCAGCGCGGGCTGCCGGTGCGCCTGCCACCGGGTCTTGCCGCTGCGTCGATCGACCGCGACGAGGGTGTCGGCCGCGTTGGCGAAATAGAGCGTTTCCCCATCGCGAACCGGCTTCTTGGCCACCTCGGCGCCGCTGTCGTGGCGCCAGACGAGCTCGCCGGTCGCCGCGCGGACGCAGTAGAGCGCGCCGTCGTGGGCGCCGAAATACACCGTGTCCATTTCTGGGTCGTAGAGCGGCTCGGACTGGACGGCGGACGGAGTCTCGAAGCGCCAGATCACGCTGCCGTCGCCGGCGCGCAGCGCATACAGTCCGTGATCGGACGAGCCGAGGAAGACCCGGTGGCGGCGCGGGTCGATCTCGGGCTTGCCGCGCTCCCACGCCTCGCCCACCTTGCGCGACTCCGCCGTAATTCCATGCGTATTGCCGGCGACCCACGCGAGCGCGGCGCTGTCGAACTCGACGCTGATGGCGCCGATGGGCCGGTGAAACCAGAGCGGCACCTCGGCGTTCGCGCGGTCGTTCGCTGTCTCGGGCGTGAGCGTAGAGCACGCGGCGCCTGCGAGCGCGAGGGCCGACGCGGCGGCGAGGGTCCGAGAGGTCATTCGTCGTCGTCCCCGCCGCCGGCGCCGCCCGGTGCGCCGCCGCCCGCACGGAGCTTCTGAAGCATCTCCTGGAGCTGCGCGTCGTTGTACTTGGGCTTAGGCGGGACCGCCTTCGGGTCGATCATCCGGAGGCGGTCGTTCGACATCTCCTCCAGGTAGGCGAACGGGTGGTCGTCGCCGGGCTTGGAGATGCGCTCGCGCAGGCTGAGGAGCAGCTCTTTCGCCCGGGTGAGGTCGCCCTTCGCCTGAAGGACGCGCGACTGGTGGTACATCCCGAGCTCCTTGAAGCCCTTGGCGTCCACGCCGTTCTCGAGGGTCTTGAACTCCGCCAAGGCCGCGTCGAGGTGCTTGTCCTTCTGCGCCGGATCGAGGTTCGCCTTGAGCTCGTACGCGAAGCCAAGCCCCTCGGTGGCACGCCCACGCACCTCGAGGTCGGCCTGCGCGAGCGGCGTGGCCTTCGCCTCAGTGTAGGCAGCGATGGCGCCGTCGGCGTCGCGTTTGTCGAGGAGGACCGAGGCCTCGGCGAGCCTGGCGAGATAGGCTGCGCCGGTGCCGGCGAAGCGAGCCTGCACTTCCTTGTACTTCTTGAGCGCGCTCTCGCGGCGGTCCTCGGCGGTCTTGAAGTAAGGCCGCGGGTCCTTCAGGCGGTTCTCGTCGTCGTCGGCGGGGGCCTCGCCGATGAGACCACGCTCGTCCGTGATCGCGCCTGCGAGCACCACCGACGCGTCGCTCTCGTGCTTCTGCTGGTAGTAGAGGTAGCCGCCCGTCCCGAAGAGGCCGAGCGCGACGAGCCCACCGGCCACCTGCACGGCGCGCTGGTTGTTCTGGAGCCACGCGCCGACCTGGTTCGTGCGCGCGAGCAGCGGATCCGCCGCGTCGACGGCGATGGCCGCCTTTCGCTTGTCGCGAACCTCGGCGAGCTTCTTCGACGCGGCCTTGGCGAGCGCCGCCTTGCCGACGCCCTTCTTCTTGAGCTTGGAGCGGCGCTCCGCGAGGGCCCGCTCTTCGCGCGCGAGCTCGGGGTCGTCGCTGAGCTCGAGGTCTTCTTCGACCAGCTTCTTCTTGGGCTTCGCGGGCTCGGCGTCGGCGGCAGCGGCCGGCTCTTCGGCCTCGGGCTCGTCGCCGTCTTCGTCGCCGTCTTCGTCGCCGTCTTCGTCGCCCTCGGACTCGTCGGACGGGTCTTCGGTCTCCTCGTCGGCCTCGCGATCAGTCCCCTCGCCTTCGGCCGCGGCGGGCGCGGCGGCCTTGGCGGCGGCGTCGTCGGTCTTCACGTCGTCGTCTTGCGGGGTCTTCTTGGCGTCGCTCACGGCAGGCTCCTTGGGCGGTCGGACCTTACTCGCCCTTCGCGTCCCCGGAAAGTCCCGAGTCCCACGAGTCGTCCAGCGGCTGCGCTCCGGCATCCCACGCCTCGCGCGGAGGCGGCGGGAGCTCCTCGGCCACCGGGACGACCCAAGCCGCCCGCACGCCCTCCGGGTGGTCGGCCGCGAGCGCGACCTCGCCGGTCGTTACCACGCGCTCCCCGACGTGGAGTGCGAGGCCGTCGGCGATGCCGCGAGGGGTCAGCTCGACCGGCTGCCCGGCGAGCGTCGCGGTCGGAGCCACCGCGGCGGCGGCAGCCGGCACCCCGAGCAGTACGCGGACCCGGCCCGGCGACACGCGCACCGTACCCTCGAGGCGGGCGGCTCCGGCTCGCGGCCCCGCGAGTCCGGCCGCCAGCCCCGCGGCGCGCAGGCCGCCCCGACGCGGCACGAGCAGCCCGGCCCTGTCCGCCACCGAGAGCGCGTTGACGAGCGGCTCAGGGACACCAGAGAATCGCGCAAGCGATGGATACATTTCGTCTTTTGCGCCGACGAGGGTGAGCGCTTCTGCGAGCCGCTCCCGAGTCGGGTGGTAGCGCTCGGCCGCGAACGCGGCGAGGAGCGCGGGCTTCGCGGCCGGATCGCCGATGGCCCCGAGCGTCTGCGCCGCGAACGGGCGAACGCGGAGGTCGGTGAGCTTCGCGATGAGGTTGGGGACGGCGACGCGGGCCTTGTAGCGGGCGAACAGGGCGCAGAGCTCGCGGACAGGCTCGAGCTCGAGCTCCTCTGCGAGCCACGCCGCGAGCACGTTGAGCCCGCGCGGATCGCCGCCGTCGGCGAGCGCGAGCGCGGCGCGGCGACGCCACCCCGCGTCGGCCCCCTCGAGCAGCGCGACCGCCGCCCGCCGAGGGGCCTCGTCGGTCGCGCCCGACCGCACAAGCACGAGCGAGAGGAAGCTCTTCGCCGCCGGATCATCCTCGCGCGCGAGCGCGCGACGCGCGCCGTTGGTCGTGGAGGGTTGGTGGAGCAAGAACGCGACCTCCGCGGCCTCGCGCCGCACCGCGACGCTGGCGTCGTCGAAGAGCGCGGCCACGTCCTCGGCGGCGTCCACGTCGCCCTGGCGACCGCGCCGCAGCGCCTCGGGCCGCTGCGCGCCGCCCTCGTACCGCCCGTGGTCGCGCTCGGTCTGGGCGAGCCGCGCCCGAAGGGCCCGGAGCCGCGCGGGCGTCTCCCCGCCGCGGTCACGCCGCTGCCCGGGGTCGGTCGCCACGTCGAAGAGCGTGCAGGCCCCCACCTTTCGCGCGCACACGAGCCGCTCGCTCCCCTCGGCGACCAGCGCGTAGTCGTCCGTCTCGGAGAACGCGAACCCACGCTTTGCCGCCTCGGTGACCTCACCGTCGCGGAGGATCGCCCCGAGATCGCGGCCTCGCACGCGCGCCGGCCGCGGGATTCCGAGCGCCGAGAGCACGGTGGGGAGCAGGTCGATCGTCTGCACCGGCGCCGACGCCACCTGCGCGCGCACCCCTCGCCCCACGATCACGAGCGGTACGCGCACCTGCTCCTCGTAGACCGTCGTGCCGTGGTAGCGCCCGCCGTGCTCTCCAAACTCCTCGCCGTGGTCGGCGGTGACGAGCAGCGTCGCGCCCGGGCGGCGGCGCTCGACCTCCGCGCTGATGTCGCCGACGGTGGCGTCCGCCTCGGCGATCTCGCTGTCGTAGCGGTCTACGTCGCGGCCGGCTTCGCCGAAGATGTGGCCCGCGTGGGCCTCGTACGGCTCGTGGGGCTCGAAGAGGTGGACCCACAGGAACAGCGGCTTGTCGTGGGGCGCGCGTGACAGGTAGCTCTTCACCTGCGCGACGCGCGTGGCGCGGTCGGCAAACTCCACCTTGCGGTACTCGAAGCCGAAGCCACTGTCGCGGAACGTCGCGAAGCGGGCCTCGTCGATGAAGAAGACCGCCGGCGGGTAGAAGCCGGCGGTTCGAAAGCCGTAGCGCCGAAGCAGGGCGGCCCAGGTCTCGGAGTCGTCGCCGACGCCGAGCGCGAGCAGCGGCTTCATGTACTTGCCCGTCAGCATGGAGGTGACGGAGTAGGACGTGTGCGGGGTCGCGCAATATGCGCGATCGAAGCGGGTCCCCCGGGCCGCGAGCGCGTCGAGGTGCGGGGTCGTCGCGCGCCCGTAGCCGTAGGAGGTCACGTGATCGGCGCGGAGGGCGTCGACGGTGAGCAGGACCACGTCGCCGCCCGTCCAGTCGAGCGCGCGCGCGGACTCGGTCGCGAGGCCGGGGACGGCGGGCGCCTCGTTGGTGTCCTCGGGAGGCGCCACCCGCGCGGCGAGGCGGACGGCGCGCCCGAGGAGCGGGGCGCGCTCGAGGAGCACGAGGCGCAGGTTGTCCTGACGAGACACCGCGCGCGCCGCGCGGGGGACGAGCGGCGCGAAGGCGAGGGCGAGCGCCAGCGCTCCGTAGGCGACGCGGTCCGGCCATCGCCGTGGCGCCCCGCCCTGCGCCTCGCTCCTCGCGCCGCCCCACGCGCCCGCGAGGAGCGACGAGGCGGGCAAAAGGAGGAAGAAGCATGCCCAGTGGAAACCAGGATAAAGCCTTGGAAGAACGAAGGAATCTGCCGACCAGAGCGCGCCGGTGAGGCCCACGCCCAGGGCGGCGCGCTGCCCGGGCGACGCCGCGTGGAGACGAGGGAGCGCGGCCCACGCGATCGCACCAAGCGCCAGCCCGGTGGCCAGCATGAAGGGCGCTCGAACGGCCCAGCTCTCGGTGTGGCGGCCGGTCGAGACGGACAGCGCCGCGACGGCGCCGAACAGCGCCGCCGCCGCGGAGGACGCGCGGCGCAGGGTGACGGCCGGCGCGCGCTGCGAGACCTCTGCCGCGCAAGCCAAGGCGAGCGCAGCGGGCACGAGCGCGACGAGCAGCAGCGGGCTCAGGTGGACGCGCGCGGCCGCCATTTCCCAGTAGCCTACGAAGAGGTGTCGGTAGCCGACGCCGACGACCACGTTCTCCAGGGCGATGAGCAGCGCCCACGCGAGCAACACGCGCCCCGCCCGGGCGAGCATCCGCGGGGCGAGCGTCGCCACGCCCGCCGGAGGCGCGGCGCTCATGGACACCAGAGAGGGCGGTTCACGTGGTCCGTAGCGCGCGCGGTGCCGTCGCCGTGTTGCGAGCCGCGCTCACTTCTCGACGCTCACTTGTACACGACCTCCACGACCTCGTAAGTGCGGTCGCCGCCCGGCATACGCACCTTCACCTCGTCGCCCGCCTCCTTGCCGATGAGGCCACGCGCGAGCGGGCTCGTGATGCTGATCGAGCCCTTCTCGAGGTCGGCCTCGTCGGCGCCGAGGATGCGGTAGACCACCTCCTCGTCCGTCTTGACGTTGAGGAGCGTGACGGTCGCGCCAAACGCGACGCGGTGGCTGTCGACCTTCGCCGGGTCGATGACCTCCGCACGAGCCAGCTTGTTCTCGAGCTCCTTCACGCGCCCCTCGATGAACGACTGCTTGTCGCGCGCCGCGTGGTACTCGGCGTTCTCCTTCAGGTCGCCGTGCTCGCGGGCGGTGGCGATCATCTGGATCACCCGCGGGCGCTCGACCGTGCGCAGTTGGTGCAGCTCATCGCGGAGCCTCTCGTAACCCTCGGGCGTGATGGGGTTCTTTTCGACCATGCTCCGGGAACGCTTACCAGGTTTCGCCACGCAAATCTGCACACGCGGATCCTCGGGGTCGGCCTTCTCCTCGGGCGGCTGCGGCCTCGGCGCGCAGCGCGGTCGAGTCGCTTCGAGCCCAGGCGACGCGGCGGCAGCGACGACCGAGGCGACGACCCTCGAAGCGACGATTGAAGCGACGCGCAGGAGCGGCTAGGGAATGGCGAATGCGCCCCGTCGTCCGAGCCCCTCGCTCCCCTGCCCGCTGCCCAGCCCTGGCTTCGGGCTGCGCCCCCCGCCGCCGCCGGCCGTCGCGATGATCACCGGCGGCCCGCCCAGGACGGGGTTCCGTTTGACGCTCGAGCGGGAGCCGGGCAGCCCGCTCGTCTACCGCGGCACGGTCGCGCTCCCGAGCGCCGAGCTCGGGGTGGTCGCGGAGGTCGCCGACGATCTCTCCGTGGCAGTCACGCTCGATCCGGCGCCTCCCGACTCGCCCCTCGCGACGAGCGCGCTCGCCGAGAAGGTGCGCCTGCTCGTCCGTCAGGCCGTCCGCCAGGGCGAGGGCGAGCCGGCACGAAAGATCGTGCGGTGGCGGGGCGAGAAGTAGTGTAGGCAAGGCCGATGCTTCGCGGAGGTGGCAAACGCGTCGTGTGGTCTCGCGGGCTCCTCGCTTCCGTCGCCCTGGTGACCGCGACGAGCGCGGGGTTCACGGCCGGGTGCATGCCGCAGGAGTCGAAGTCGGCGCTGGGCTACGCGGCGGACGCGAAGCGCGCGTACGACGACGCCATGGTCGAGTTCGACGACAAGAACTGGCTCGAGGCGCAGGCCCTCTTTCGCGAAGTGAAGCGCAAGTACGGCTACTCGCGTTACGCGAAGCTCTCCGAGCTCCGCCTCGCCGACATCGACTTCGCCCAAGACAAGCTCGCGGAGTCGGTGCGGCAGTACAGGCAGTTCGTGCACGATCACCGCGCCGATCAGACCGAGGTCGTGTACGCCCGCGCCCGAATCGCCGAGGCCGAATACAAGCAGATCAACGAGTCGCTGCTGCTCCCGTCCGCCGACGAGCGTGACCAGGCCGTCGTGATGGACGCCTACCGCGAGGTGAAGAGCTTCATCGCCGATTACCCCGACGCGAAGGAGAGCGACCACGTTCGCACGCTGCTGACCGACGTCACCGCCCGCCTCGTCCGGCACGAGCTCTACGTCGCGCGCTTCTACCTGAACCGCGCGAACTACACCGCGGCCGTCGGGCGCATTCTGTACGCGCTCCACAACTTCGGCGGGGCGGAGGCGTCGCACCCAGAGCTCGAGCCGGCCCACGAGGCGGATCCCCACGAGCTCGAGGTGCGCGGCGGCCGCAACACGGCGTCCGCTCGCCCCCGACCTCCGGCGGCGAAGCCGAAGCTCGCGCGCGTGGCCGGCCACACGGGCTCGGGGCTCGAGCCGGAGGCGCTCGTGCTCCTCGGCGAGACCTACCTGAAGATGAAGCAGCTCCCCGACGCGAAGGAGGCCTTCGAGGCGGTCGCGCGCGACTACCCGGAGAGCCCGCTCGTCGTGCAGGCACGCAACTACCTCACCTTCCTGGGCGCCTCGGCCTCACCGCGGCCGCCGCCCTCGCCCAGCTCGTCCGCCGCGCCCGCGGGCTCCGGCGGATGAAGCCGCGGCTCGCCTCGCCGCGACGGGGGCAGGTTCAGGCGTTCGCCGGCGGGTTGGTGCTCTTCGCCAGCGCCCTCGCCTCCCCCGCGCGCGGCTCCGACCTCGCGAGCGCCCCGACAGGCCCAGCCGGCGACGAAGGTGGTGTGCTCATTGAACCACCCGCGCCGCCTGCGCTCCGGCGTGACACGGGGCCACCTTGTACGCCCGACTTCGCGGCGCGGCTCTACCGCCAATCCCGCGCGAAGATCGTCGTCGTCGAGCGCCCGGAGGGCGGCTTAGGCGCGGGGTTCATCTTCGGGAGCCGGCGCCACGTGCTCACCGCGCTCCACGTCGTGGAGACCAGCCGCTACGCCCGCGTCGTCCTCGCAGACGGCACCGCGCAGGCGGGTGAGGTCGTCGCCGCGGATCCCGCGCACGACGTGGCGCTCCTCGAGCTCGAGCGCGAGCAAGCGGAGGAGCCGCTGCTCCCTCGGCAGCACGTCGAACCTGGCTGGCCGGTGGTCGCGCTGGGGCACCCGTACGGCACGCTCGCGGAGGACGACTACCGCGGGGTCCTCAAGTTCAGCGTGTCGCAAGGCATCGTGAGCGCCGTGAACGGAGACCACCTCCAGACCGACACGCTCATCGCCCCAGGAAACTCGGGCGGTCCGATGCTCACCTGCGACGGCCGGGTCGTCGCGGTATCGTCTCAGGTCCTCGCGAACCGCATCGGCTTCGGGGTCCCCATCCTTTACGGCGTCTACCTCAAGGGCCGTGCCCGGGGCCCTGGCTTTCGCGGCCTGCCCCACATCGACGACGGCGCCGTAGGGCTGTTTACGCAGCAGGAGAAGACCGCCAACTACTACGGCCTCTTCGCCGGCAGCTCGGTCGTCTTCGGGCACCTCGCCCTGACCACACACCTCGGGCTCGGCTTCGCGACGCGCCCCGACACGGTCTCCCCGCTCGCCAGCTTCACGCGGGTGCGCGGGGTCTTCGAGCTGGGAGTGGGCTACCGCGTGAGCCTGTTTCGCTACACCAAGCTGCCCATGTCGCTCACGTTCGCGGCCGGGCCGACGTTCTACGTCGACCGCGGCTGGTCCACCGAGCCCTCGCTCACCTACGAGAGCCCCGAGTGCGCGGGGCAAGCGGCCGGCCCCTGCCGCCCGGCCCTGGTCGCGCGCGAGAGCACGTACAAGGGCGGCGGCGTGCTCCTCGGGCCCCAGGTTCGCATGCACCTTCCACAGCTCATTTTGCCTGTGGAGCTCTCCTACGGCTTCCAAGCCGACCTGCGGAGCCTGTCCCTCTCGAGCCATCGCGTGATGGTGGGTCTGCCCTTCTAGTCCCCTGGAGGCGTGATCCCTTCCAGAAGTCGCGCGGCTCGGCCTTTCGCCACAAGGGAGCGAGGGGGTGTCCCGTTTTCGGCGGCGGCGGGAGGATACTCATGTTCGAGGGTCGGCGTTCTCGCGCGGTCACACCCGAAACCACTGTCCCCGAGCGCAAAGCGCCGCCTCCACCGCGCGGAACGACGTCCGAGTTGAGGACGGGCCCGCCGCCGCCGAAAACGGGGCACCCCCTCGCTCCTCGGCATGACACCGAAGACCGGGCTTCTGGTACGAACCACGACTCCAGGGGACTAGAGCGCCGAACCGCTTGATGACCGAGGACTTTCGCCGAGTTGCGAGCCGTGCGAGGCGCGACGACGAGTCCTACTGCTGCTAGGCGAGGAGGAGCAACGAAGTACGGCGACGTAAATCGGCGAAAAGCCGACCGAATCAAGCGGTTCGGCGCTCTAGCAGCCCGTTGATAGACTCCCGTCCGCGCTACTCGGCCGACGGCGTGGTCGGGCGGCGTCGCTCTTCGGACTTCTCGCGGAACATGACGTAGGTCGCCGAGGCCAGCAGCGCGGCGATGAGCACGGCGAGCGTCAGGTTACCGCGCCACTGCGAGGCGCCCTGTCTCTTCGCCTGCGCGCCGCCCACGTTGGGCTTCGAGGCCGCGCGGAACGGGAGCGGTCGCACCGTCGACGGCGGCCCCTCCGAGAGCACCCCGGAAGGGACAGCCCCCGCAGCCTTCGCGAGCTTCGGCGGACGGCCCGCGGCGACCCGACGCACATCGCCGAGCATCGCGTAGGCGCTGTCATAGCGCAGAGAGGGATCGGCTTGAAGCGCGTGGTCGATGACGGCCGCGAGCGTGGGCGACGCGCCCTTCAGCACCTCGGCGAGGGGGCGCGCCGGCCGCGCGAGGGCCTCGAGCGTGGTGCCGTCGCCGCGAGGCGGCTCGCCCGTGAGCGCGAAGAACATCACCGCGCCGACGGACCACACGTCGGCCTGCTCGCTCGCCGCGCCCCCCTCCGAGACGCAGCGCTCCGGGGCCGTGAACGGCCCCATCCGCAGCGCGCCAAGGGGGCTCTCGGAGTCGGCGCGCGCGCTGAGGCCAGGCGGCGTGGCGAAGTTGATGAGGCGGGCCGAGCCGCGCGTCGTGATGAGCACGCTCTCGGGCCGCAAGTCGCCATGGACGATGCCGTGGGCGTGGGCGATCTCGAGGATGTCGAGCAGCTGCTCGGCGATGCGCAGCACGCGCTGCTCGTCCACATTGTTGAGGCGCGCGTAGGTGGGTAGCGGCTCGCCGTGCACCCACGGACGGACGGTGAAGGGAGCGCCTTCGTCGTCGACGCCGTCGGCCGTGACGGGGACCACCCGCGGATGGGTGAACCTGCCCGAGGCGTACGCCGAGCGCAGAAAATGGCTGCGGGCACGCTCGCTCTTGGCGACCTCGCCCAACATCACTCGGACGATCGCGCGCTCCCCCGCGTCGCCCGCGCCCTTGATGGCCTCGAACGACGCCGTCGCGCCGTCGACGCTCAGCACCTGCGCGAGGCGCCAGCCCTTCAGGGTCGACCCGATCCGCTTGTTCGCGTCCTCGACGCGCTGCGAGGCGGGCGCACGGCTGATCGGCGCTTCCGGCGGGCGCGACGCGAGCCGGGCGCTGAGTGGGCTCGGCTCGATGGCCTCGTCGACGAGCGGCGTGGTCTCGCCCTCCGGGTCCGGCCCTTGGCCTTTGGGCGCGGGCGCGGGCGCGCCGGCCGCGTCGCCGGCCATCGCCACCGCGCTCCCCGTGGGCTCCGCGGCGCCAGGCTGGGCGGCCTCCGCGCCTGCTCCGCCGGCCGTGGCCGGCTCACGCGCGGCCCCCTCGCTGTCGTCTGCGGCGGCGTTTGCTGGCTCGGTCATGGCTCCCTTCCCTGGCCCGCGGGCCCCCCCAATGTATCTGGGATCACCGCCCAGTGGAACCGTAGCCGCCCACGCCGCGGGCCGTCTCGTCGAGCCCGTCGACCAGCGTGAGCTCGGCGCGGACGACGGGGCAGACCACGAGCTGCGCGATGCGTGCGAGGGGGGCGATCTCGAACGCGCGCTGGCCGTGGTTCACGAGGACCACCGACACCTCTCCGCGGTAGTCGGCGTCGATCGTGCCCGGCGCGTTGAGGACGGTGACGCCCCAGTCGCGAGCGAGGCCCGAGCGGGGGCGCACTTGCGCCTCGAACCCCGGCGGGATCGCGAAGGCCAGGCCCGTCGGGATCGCGCGGCGTTCCCCCGGGGCGAGGACCACGGGGGCGTCCAGCGCCGCGTGGAGATCGAGCCCAGCGGCCTGATCGGTCTGGTACGCGGGCAGTGGCGTGACGACGGCGCCGATCCGGGCGACTCGGACGATCATGCCCTGCACTCTATTCGGCTGTGCTTCGTCGCACGCGAATTTCTGCCGCCCGCACGGTCGTCGCGTCCCAAACCGCGGAGACCGCGGGCGCCGGGCGCACGCGGGGCGCGCGGACGTGCTAGGGGCATCGCGTGAACCTGGAAGTGAGGCCCGAAGGGGCGAACGAACGTCGACGGCGGACCCGAGCCGAAGGCGAGGTGGCGCCATGAGCTCCGGCGGCGTCCTCGTCCTCGACTTCGGGTCCCAATACACTCAGCTCATCGCGCGGAGGGTTAGGGAGCTCGGTGCGCCGTGCGCCATCGAGCCCTACACGCTGTCGATCGAGTCGCTGCGCGCGCACGCGCCCGAGGCGATCATCCTCTCGGGTGGCCCGAGCAGCGTCTACGAGGCGGAGGCCCCCGCCGCGGCCAGCGCTCTCTTCGATCTCGGCGTGCCGGTCCTCGGTGTCTGCTACGGGCTCCAGTGGATGGCGCACACGCTCGGCGGCCGGGTCGAGGCCTCGGGCGGTCGCGAGTACGGCGGCGCGACGCTCACGGTGCGCGAGCCCGCAGGCCCGCTGGCTCGCTTCACCGCCGGCGAGGCGGTCCGCGTGTGGATGTCACACGGCGATCACATCGTCGCCCTTCCCGAGGGATTTCAGGAATTTGGCTCTTCCGACGGGACACCCTATTGCGTCGTGGGCGACGCCGCGCGGCGCCTCTACGGCGTGCAGTTTCACCCGGAGGTCGCGCACACCCCGCGTGGGGCCGACATGCTGTCCGCGTTCCTCTTCGACGTCGCAGACGTGAAGCGCACGTGGACGACCCGCTCGTTCACCGACGCGGCGATCGCCGCGGTGCGAGAGCAGGTCGGCGACGCGCGGGCCATCTGCGGCCTCTCGGGCGGAGTGGACTCTTCGATCGCGGCCATCCTCTGCGAGCGCGCCATCGGTGAGCGCCTCACCTGCATCTTCGTCGACAACGGCCTGCTCCGTCACGACGAGCGCCAGACAGTCGTGCGCACCTTCGCCGAGCTCGCGCCCCACCTGCGCGTGATCGCGGTCGACGCGACCGAGCGCTTCCTCTCGGCCCTCCACGGCGTCACCGATCCCGAGACGAAGCGAAAGACCATCGGGCGCGTGTTCATCGAAGTGTTCGAGGAGGAGGCGCGCAAGGTGGAGGGCGCCGCCTTCCTCGTTCAAGGCACCCTCTACCCCGACGTCATCGAGAGCGTTTCCAGCAAGGGGCCGAGCGCCGTCATCAAGAGCCACCACAACGTCGGCGGCCTGCCGAAGGACTTGCACATGAAGCTCGTCGAGCCGCTGCGGGATCTGTTCAAGGACGAGGTGCGGGCCGCCGGGCGTGAGCTCGGGGTCGCCGCCGAGCTGGTCGATCGCCAGCCATTTCCGGGGCCCGGGCTCGCGATCCGCGTCCTCGGCGACCTCTCGCGGGAGCGGCTCGCCACGCTGCGCGCGGCCGACCGCATCGTGACCGAGGAGGTGCGCCGGGCGGGCCTCGAGCGCGAGCTGTGGCAGTCGTTCTGCGTGCTGCTCCCCGTGCGCTCGGTGGGCGTACAGGGCGACTTCCGAAGCTACGAGGAGACGTGCGCGATCCGCGCCGTGACGTCGACCGACGGCATGACCGCCGAGTGGGCGGAGCTGCCCTACTCGCTGCTGCGCGTGCTCTCGTCGCGCATCATCAACGAGGTGCCCGGCATCAACCGCGTGGTCTACGACATCTCGTCGAAGCCCCCCGCGACCATCGAGTGGGAGTGATGGGCTCGCGGCTCCCGCTCACGCTCGCCGTCTCCGCTGCCATGTCACTCGCTGCCTGCGCGCCTGCGCGTGAGACGGCCACGGTGAGCCTCCGCCTCCGAGGCGAGCCCCGCGGGGCGTCGGTGACGGTCGACGACATCGCCGTCGGCTCGCTCGAGGTCGTCGCCGCGCGGGGAGTCGCGCTCCCCCGGGGCGTGCACTACGTGACCGTGGTCGCCCCCGGGTACCTCCCGTTCGACCGCCGAGTCGTCGCGGAGGACGCGCCAGTGCTCCTCGACGTGAAGCTCGTGCCTATCCCCGACTGAGCCCGTCGCCGACCCGAACCCGGAGGTGAGCTCCGAACGGGCGGACGAAGGTCGATGGCGAGCCCGAGCCGAAGGCGAGGTGTCGGGGTGAACCCGCTTGACGCTGCACAGAAACGCAGATACGTTCCGCGCACGATTGTCTGGCGGTCCGTCTCGGGCCACGCCTGCTGAGGAGATTCGAAGGAAGTTATGGCTAATCGCGCGATCTGGAACATGAGGAAGCGTCACGAGTGGCTCGCCACCCCGCTGAAGAAGAAGCGCATCAAGCGCGCCACGCGCCTGCGCTGCGGGCTTCAGGACGCGATGGACCTCAAGGCCTC
This sequence comes from Myxococcales bacterium, assembly GCA_016720545.1. Classification (NCBI taxonomy): domain Bacteria; kingdom Pseudomonadati; phylum Myxococcota; class Myxococcia; order Myxococcales; species Myxococcales bacterium. The sequence goes on along the minus strand of JADKKK010000002.1, from coordinate 501,648 downwards.
GAGCACCGCCCAAGAGGGCTGAGCCGCAGCGCGACACGCTGAAGAAGGCGTGCAACTCTTCGGAGTTGCACGCCTTTCGCATTTTAGGTCCCGCAGACCTCGAAGCCAGGGCCCACCACCCCGTAGCTCATCGTCTCGGTGTTGCGCGCGAAGCTCGCCTCCCCTCTTGGCGACACGAGCAAGATCCCTCCGAGCGCACCGAGCCGCGCGCCGAGGTGCGCGATGACCTCGCGCGCCGCGTCGGCGCGGCCAGCTGCGAGCGCGTCGACCGCCGACTTCGAGAGCAAGAGCCGCATGAAGGCCTCGCCGTCGCCGGTGGCCGAGGCCGCGCCGAGCGCGTCGTCGGCGTAGGTGCCCGCTCCGAGGATCGGCGTGTCGCCCACGCGGCCGATCTTCTTGTTGGTCTTGCCGCCCGTGCTGGTCGCCGCTGCCACGTGCCCGCGCGCGTCGCGGGCGACCGCGCCTACGGTCCCACCGGCCCACCCCAGCGTAGCGCCGCGGGTCTTCGCGTCCGCGAGGTTCGCGCGTGCGGCCGAGGTTACCATGGCGTCGCCCGCGGGCGCGAAGCCTTGGGCCACCGCGTAGACCCGGGCGCCCTCCCCGGAGAGCAGGATGGGCCCGCCCGCCTCGAGCACGCGCAGGGCGATGCGTACGGGGTTCGCGAACGCGGGGAGGCACGCGACCGCGCCCGCGTCGAGGCGCTGCCCGTCCATGACCGCCGCGTCGAGCGAGAGCGCGCCTGACTCGTCGAGGCAGGCCCCGGTCCCTGCGTTGAAGAGCGGATCGTCCTCGAGGACGATCACCGCGGCGCACACGGCGTCGAGGGCTCGGCCGCCCGCGCGGAGCACCTCGGCCCCCGCGTGCGCAGCGCGTAGACAACCGGCCGCGTGCGCGGCGCGCGACGCCTCGGGCACGGCCCCGGCGCCCCCGTGCACCAGCACGACGTGCTCGGAGGCGGGGAAGCGCTCGAAGCGGATGGGCTCGGGGAGCGCAGCGCGTACGGGGATCGAGGATGAGCTGCTCATCGCGCGCTACGGTAGGCGACAACCTCCCGGACGAGCAAACCCAGCATGGGCGCCGCCGCGAGCGCCGTGGGGACACGGCCCGCAGCGGCGAGCTGGAAGGTCAGCAGCGTCGCGACCGAGGCGACGAGGCCTGGCGCCACCGCCGCGAGCGCGCGCGCGGCCGCCCCTCGCGGCTCTCTCCCCCCTCGCGCGGGGCGCGCGCGTGCGCGGGTCGCCGAGAGCGCGAGGGCGAGCCCGCTCACCACCGAGACGAGCGCGGCGACCCCGCGCGCGTGCGATGGGAGCGCGTGCGCCCCTGCTCCGGTGGCCGGAGCGGCGAGCGGTCGCAGGTCCCCGTCGCGGCCGACCGCCACGCCCAGCTCGGCCGACGAGAACGTGACACCGTCGTCGACGAAGATCGGGGCTCGCGGCGGCGACGGGTAGAACTCCGCCACGTCCACCGCCCCCACAGCCATCGCCAGCCCGGCCGCGCTGGGCGTGGCGCTCGCGACCAACGCGCACCAGAGGCCGAGCGTCGCCGGCGCGAGGCCCACGGCGGCCAGCGCGCGCTCTTCGCCGCGTCGACGCGCCTGCAGCACGACCAAGGCCGCCGCGAGCGCCGACGTGAGCGGAGCGAGCGGCAGCGTGCGCGCGAGGCGCTCGGCGAGCGCGACGCCGCCCTCGTCCGTCGCGGACGACACCGCGAGGGCGACCGCGAACAGGACGAGCTGCCCGAGGAGCGCTCGCCGGGCGAGCGCCGCGGCGTAGGGTTGGGCGGGTCGGGCCGCGGTCGACACGCGTTGAGGGGCGTCGTCTCCCACGCGCGGAAGTTGCCTCACCGGGGCCTCCTTGGATAGTGCAAAGGCATGCGCTCGCCGCCCGTCGCGCCCGTCGCGCTCGTCGCGCTCGTCGCGCTCGTGACCGCGTGCGCGGGAACACGCGACACACGCGAGCCCGGCGAGAAGCTCGGCACCTTCGCAGTGAACGGGTCGCTGCTCGGGACCACGTGCGGGAAGGCCGCGCCCACGTTCCGCTACGAGGTGCGGCTCTCGCGGGAGGGCAACACTCTCAACTGGGTGCAAGGCTCCACGGTGCCACTCCAGGGCCTCATCGACGAGGCGGGCCGGGTCCGCGTGGTCGCCGAGCTCGACGTCGTGGTCGCCAAGGCCGACGAACGAGCGGGCGCACTTGGGTGCACTATGCATCGAACCGACACGCTCTCGGCCACGCTGCAGGGGGAGCCTCCCACGTCGTTCGTCGGGGCCTTGGTCTACAAGTTCAGCGCCAAGTCGGGCGACTGCGCAGGGCAGCTCGCGAGCGCGGGGGGAGAATTCTCGACCCTCCCGTGCACGATGACCTACGACGTGAAGGCGGCCGTCCTCCCCCAGTGACGCGGCGCTCGATCCGCGCCGAGAACGCGAAAAGATCGCGCGCCCCCCTCGCGCGAACCCGACCCGATGCTACGTTCAAGAGAACGGGCACGCGCGGAGCTGGCCTCCCGGAATGATCCGGCGCGGTTTTTCCCGCGGCGCGCGCCCCACACCGAAGGAGAAATCCTTCCACGATCGAAACACCACGGCCCGGGCTTCGCGCGATGGCCGCTGCGCCCTCCTGAAAGGAGCAAGCGCCCACGGCTCGACCGCGGTCCCACGCCGGGTGCCGGTACGCCGGAGGAGGAGCATCTCATGCAGAGTACACACCAATCCCGACCTACAGGGCGGGCCGCGTAGACCGGAGCTACAGTTCCGGTTCGCAGGCCGCTCGCCACGCGGCCGGCGAGGCGCTGTCCTCTCCGCAAGCGTGGCCGTAGCCAGGGATCGTACCGACGGCTCGGGTGTCCGAAGCGACGCCCGGGCCGTTGCTTTTCACCGCCGCTCCCCCGTCGAACATTTTGGCGGGCTCGCACGAGGGCGTTGCGCTCCGGCGCGCCGTGGCTGTATATTCTCGGTCGCTCGCGGGTGTAGCTCAGTTGGTAGAGCGTCAGCTTCCCAAGCTGAATGTCGCCGGTTCGAACCCGGTATCCCGCTCGAAGATGGGGCGTGTCCCCGAGGGTTCTCATTCTCATTCGGCCGCGCCGGCGGTATGACTCGAAAGATGTCTCCCTCGACCGGCTCTGGGCGCGCGACTTGGCTCGTGATCGCGGCGGCGGCGCTGGCGGGGTGCAGCGGCGAGAACCAAGAACCGCAGAGCGCCGACGAGCTCTTCGCTCGGGTGAAGTCCGCGAACTACACGTCCTGGCGGCGCGCGCCCACCCTACCCGAGCGCCAGCCGAGCTACACGGCCCACGCGGGGGCGGTCGATGTCTACGTGAACCCCGTGATCGCCGGCGCCATCAGCGATCCAAACAGAATGGTTCCGCGCGCGGGGCTGAGCCCGGCCTGGCCCAAGGGCTCGATCGTGGTCAAGGAAGGCTACTCCGGCGCCAAGCTCTCGATCGTGGCCGTCATGGAGCGCCGCAGCGACGCCGACGACGGCTGGTTCTTCGCCGAATACAACGCCGAAGGCAAGGTGCTCTTCTCGGGTCGACCTGCCATCTGCGTCGACTGCCACAAGGCCCGCGTCGCGTACTCCGACTCGCTCTTCTCGGTCGAGCAGCCACGATGACCGCGCTCGGGGCAGCGCTCTCCGCCGCGCTGCTGCGCGAGCTGGTCGAGCACCATCGGCTCCTCAACGCGTCGCTCTTCCGTGGGGCGCTCACCACACCGCGCGTGGAGCTGGTCCCCGTCGAGAGCCGGCTCGGGCGGTGGGTGCCGTCGTCCCGGACCATCGAGATCTCGAGCTCCCTCGTCGTGCGCGAGCCTTGGGGCACGGTCGTCGAGGTGCTGAAGCACGAGATGGCGCACCAGTACATGAGCGAGCGCCACGGCGATCTGGACGAGACCGCGCACGGCCCCGTGTTCCGCGAGCTCTGCGCGCGCCTCGCGATCGACGGGCGGGCCACGGGGCTACCCGACGCGACCGACCCGGCCTCGGACCGCATCGCCTCGCGGGTCGCGCGCCTGCTCGCCCTCGCCGAGAGCCCGAACGTGCACGAGGCCGAGGCGGCCATGCTCGCGGCGCAGCGGCTCCTGCTGAAGCACAACCTCGACCTCTCGGCAGCACGCGCGGCTCGCGGCCACTCATTTCGGCACCTGGGCCGGCCCACGGGGCGGGTCACCGAGGCAGAGCGCGCGCTCTCGCTCATCCTCGCGCACCACTTCTTCGTCGAGTGCATCTGGATCCCTGTCTACAGGCCGCTGGAGGGGAAGCGCGGCAGCGTCCTCGAGGTGTGCGGCACGCCGGAGAACCTGGAGATCGCCGAGTACGTCCACGGGTACCTGCTCCGCACCGCCGAGCGCCTCTGGGCCGAGCACAAGCGCGCGCGCGGCCTGCCCGGCGACGCCGACCGACGCCGCTTCCTCGCCGGGGTCATGCACGGAATGCTCGAGAAGCTCGGCCGCGACGCCATGGCCCAACAGGAGGACGGCCTGGTGTGGGTGCGAGACGCCGACCTCCACGGCTACTACCGCCGACGCCACCCGCACGTGCGCCACGTGCGCTCGGCCGGGGAGCGCCGCACCGCCGCCTACGCCGAGGGCCGCGAGGCGGGGCGCGGTATCGAAATTCATAAGGGAATCAAGGGGCAAGCGGCAAGCCCACGGCTCCTCAACGCGAAGCCGTGACGCGCCTCCGGTACGATCTCGCCACGGCGGCGGCCCACCTTTCGGCCCGCTCGCGGCTCATGGCGCGCCTCATCACGCGGGTCGGCCCCGCGACCGGCCTGCTGGAGCTCGGCTCGGGCCCGGCGCCGACGCTCTTCTTCGCGCTCGCCCGCGCGATCACGTCGCAGCAGCTCTCCACGAAGGCCGCGGCGACGATCTTCGGCCGCGTGGAGGCCGCGCTGCTCGCCACGCCAAGCGGCAACTTCTCGCCCGAGGCGCTCGCCCAGGCGGACGACGCGACCCTCCGCGGGGCCGGCCTCTCCGCAGCGAAGCTCCTCGCGATGCGCGATCTCGCGGCGCACTGCGCCGACGGGCGCCTCCCTACGATGCGCGGGGCCGCGCGCCTCGGCGACGACGTGCTCGTCGAGCGACTCACCCGCGTCCGCGGCGTTGGCCGCTGGACCGTCGAGATGCTCCTGATCTTTCGGCTCGGCCGCCCCGACGTGTTCCCTATCCACGACCTTGGCGTGCAAGAGGGCGCGAGGCGCACGTTCCGGCTCGACGAGCGGCCGTCTCCAGCCGAGCTCGTGGCGCTCGGTGCGCCCCTCGCCCCGTACCGCTCCCTCGCAGCCTGGTACCTCTGGCGCGCCACCGAGCTGCCGCCCGGTGCGCTCGAGGACACCGAATAGGTGGCGCCAGCGGCCCGTCGATAGGCTCCCCTCGCACGCCGCCGCGCTCCGCGGCCTGCGTCGCGCTCCTCGCGAGGCGCGCGATCAGTGCCGCGACCGTGCTAGGAGCGTGACGCTATGGGGACGAGCGGGACGAACGAGCAGATCGAGCGAGCCGACGGGCGCGTGGAGCTCGCCGAGGGCGTGGACCTCGCGGGGAGCCACCTCTACAACGAGGACCTCGCGCCCACGCCGCTCGCGAAGCGCACGTGGAGCACGTACACCTTCGCGGCGCTGTGGATCTCCATGGCGCACTGCATCCCCACCTACATGCTCGCCGCCGGGCTCATCAAGGCGGGCATGAACTGGTGGCAGGCCCTCGTCACGATCCTCGTGGGGAACGTGATCGTCCTCGCGCCGATCCTGCTGAACTCGCACCCCGGCACGAAGTACGGCATCCCCTTCCCCGTCTTCGCCCGCGCCGCGTACGGCGTGAACGGCGCGAACGTGCCGGCGGTCATGCGCGCCCTCGTCGCGTGCGGCTGGTTCGGCATCAACGCGTGGATCGGCGGCAAGGCGCTCCACACGCTCTTCCGCACGCTCTGGCCAGGGTGGACGAACCTCCTCGGCGCCGCCCCCAAGGTCTGCGTGCCGAACGACCCGTGCACGCCCCTCCGCTGGCTCATGTCGGGGCACCCGCCCACCGAGTTCATCGCCTTCCTGCTGTTCTGGGGCCTCAACATCCTCATCGTCTACAAGGGCATGGAAGTGCTGAGGAAGGTCGAAAACCTCGCCGCGCCGTACGTGCTCGTCATGACCGCCGCGCTCGTCGCGTGGGCGATTTGGAAGGCCAACGGCCTCGGCTCGGTGATGGCGGCCGAGGGCAAGTTCAAGACGCTCGGCTCGTTCTGGGTCATCTTCGTCCCCAGCGTGACCGCGATGATTGGGTTCTGGTCGACCCTCTCGCTCAACATGCCCGACTTCACGCGCTACGGCCGCTCGCAGCGCGAACAAGCCATAGGCCAGGTCGTCGCGTTGCCGACCACCATGACCCTCTTCGCGGCGATGGGCGTCATCATCACGAGCGCCTCGCAGGAGATCTACGGCGAGGCGATCTGGGATCCGGTCGACCTCGTGGGGCGGTTCGAGTCGCGCGTGCTCGTCGCGGTCAGCATGTTCACCGTCGTCGTCGCCACGCTGGGCGTGAACATCGCGGCGAACGTGGTGTCGCCCGCGAACGACTTCGCGAACCTCGCGCCGCGCCACATCTCTTTCAAGACCGGCGGGCTCATCACCGGCATCGTCGGCATCCTCATGGTGCCGTGGAAGCTCCAGGAGGACCCCGAGGGCTACATCTACCGGTGGCTGCTCGGGTACTCCGGCGGCCTCGGATCCATTGGCGGCGTGCTCATCGCCGACTACTGGCTCATCCGGCGCACGCGCCTCGACATCGCGGACCTCTACCGACGCGCTGGGCGCTACGGCAAGGACCCGGCGGGCGTGAGCGTGCCCGCGCTCGTGGCCACCTTCGCGGGCTGCGCCCTCTCGTGGATCGGCGCGGTCGTGCCTGCCCTGAAGGGCATGTTCGACTACGCGTGGTTCGTGGGCGCGCTCGTGTCGGCGGGGGTGTACACCGCGATGATGTGGGGCAAGCGCGAGGCCCCGGCCCCGGCGGCGCCGCCGACTGCCGGGGCCTGAGGCCCGCGACCTGAGCTGTCACGCCGCGCGGGCTTGGCCCCGCTCGGCTCAGAGGCTGAAGGTGCTGCGCCGCACGAAGCGGCCGTCGCCCTTGCGACCCACGTACTTGCCGTGCTCGACGACGAGCTTGCCGCGCGAGAGCACGTGGGTCGGGCCGCCGACGACGTCCCGCCCCTCGTAAGGCGTGTAGTCTGCACGCATATGCAAGGTCTTCTCGCTGAGGGTGTGGCGGAGCTCGGCGTCCCATACGAGCAGATCCGCGTCCGCGCCCACGGCCACGGTGCCCTTGTGCGGGTAGAGACCGAAGATCTTCGCGGGCGCCGTGGAGGTGATCTCCACGAAGCGGTTCATGCTGATGCGCCCCGCGCGCACGCCGCCGTCCCACAAGAGGTACATGCGCGTCTCGACGCCGGGCATGCCGTTGGGGATCTTCGAGAAGTCGGAGCGCCCGAGCTCCTTCTGCCCCTTGAAGCAGAACGGGCAGTGGTCGGTCGACACCACCTGCAGATCGTTGGTGCGGAGGCCGCGCCAGAGATCTTCCTGCATGTGGGCCGGCCGCAGCGCCGGGGTGCACACGTACTTCGCGCCCTCGAAGTCGGGGCGCGCGAGGTCGTCCTGGCTGAGAAAGAGGTACTGCGGGCAGGTCTCGGCGTACACCGAGAGGCCGCGGTCGCGCGCCTCGATCACCTGCTTGAGCGCCCTCTCGGCGGACAGGTGCACCATGTACACGGGCGCGTTGGCCATCTCGGCGAGGCAGATCGCGCGGAAGGTGCCCTCGGCCTCCATGATCTGCGGGCGCGTGAGCCCGTGGTAGATCGGCGCGGTGTGGCCCTTCGCGAGGGCCTGCTGCACGAGGATGTCGATCGGGATGCCGTTCTCGGCGTGCATGCAGATGAGCGCGCCGTTCTCGCCTGCCCGCTGCATGCCGCGGAAGATCTGGCCGTCGTCGACGTGCAGCACGCCGGGGTACGCCATGAACATCTTGAACGACGTCACGCCCTCTTTGACGATCTCGTCCATCTCGGGGACGGTCTGATCGTTCACGTCGGTCATGATCATGTGGAAGGCGTAGTCGATGGCGGCCTTGCCCTCGGCCTTGCCATGCCAGGTGTCCAGGCCGGTCCGCAGCGCGGTGCCGCGGGCTTGAATGGCGAAATCGACGATCGTGGTCGTGCCGCCGTAGGCCGCGGCGCGGGTGCCGGTCTCGAAGTCGTCGCTCGACGTGGTGCCGCCGAAGGGCATGTCGAGGTGGGTGTGCGCGTCGATGCCGCCAGGCAGGATGAATTTCCCGCGCGCGTCGATTGTCACGTCCCACGGGCCCGCGGGCGCCGCGTTCGGCCCGAAGATGGCGGCGATTTTCCCGTCAACCACGGCCACGTCCGCCGCGTAGGTGTCGACCGCCGTAACCACAGTGCCACCGGAGATGAGGGTCTTCATCCGACGAGAATAGAGGCCTCGCAGGGCGTGACAATGAAGATCCGTTGTCCTCCGTCGTCGTCCGCCCTCCGAGGTCCCCCTTCGCGTTCGCGCGCGCGGCCCGTGCGCGCTTGGGGGCGAGGCGACGTCGGGGTAGCATCCACCCATGCCCCCGCCCCGGGACGAAGGCTCCCCGCTGCGCGATCTCGCGAAGGCGCTCGCGAAAGCAGAAGAGATGCTCCAGTTCCTCCCGGACGGCGCCGCGAAGAACCTCGTGTCGAAGATCGGGACCCTGCGCGGGCTCATCCTCGAGCAGCGTCCGCCCGCGTTCGTGCTGATCGGCCGGCGCGGCAGCGGGAAGTCTTCGCTGGTGAACGCCCTCTTCGGCAAGCGGGTCGCGAAGGTGGGCCACGTGGCCGCGCAGACCGGTCGCGGCGCCTGGTACGAGCACGCGTCGGAGCAGGGCTCGCTCCACCTCCTCGACACCCGCGGTCTGCAAGAAGGCTCGGCGCCGGCCGAGGAGGATCCGGGGCGCGACGCGCTGGCCTCCGTGGCGGTGGAGCTGAAGCGCCGCGTTCCAGACGCGCTCCTGTTCGTCGTGCGCGCCCAAGACGTCGACAGCGCCATCGACCGCGACCTCGACGGCATCGAGCAGGTGCTGGCCGAGGTCGAGCGCGCGCACAGGTTCCGCCCTCCCATCGTGGGCGTGCTCACCCACTGCGATCTCTTCGAGCCCAAGCGCACGCGCCTGCACCGCCCGGACGCGGAGCCCGAGGAGGCGCTGCACGAGAAGCTCGGATACGTGAACGAGGCCGAGGGCTTGCTCGAGCGAAAGCTGAAGGCGCGCGGCCTGCTCGTCACGCAGGTCGTGGGCGTGCGGGGAGTGAGCGCGTACCTCTCGTTCGACAAAGAGGGCAACGTCCGTGACGACGAGCGCTGGGGGATGGATGCACTATGCACGCTTCTCTACGCCCACCTCCCCAACGCGGGTCGCGGCGCCTTCGTGCGCCTCGCGCAGGTGCGTGGTCTGCAGGAAGAGCTGGCCGTGAGCCTCTCGCAGGCGACCGCGGCGGTCTGCGCGGCGATCGCGGCCGTGCCCATCCCGGTGGCCGACGTCATCCCGATCACGAGCATGCAGGTCTCCCTGGTGATCACCATCGCGTGGATCTCGGGGCGCACGATCGACAAGCGGAGCGCGCTCGAGTTCCTCGCGAGCATCGGCGCGAGCGTCGGCGTCGGCTTCGCGCTCCGCGAGGGCGCGCGCGCGCTCGTGAAGTACGTGTTCCCGGGCGGCGGCGCGGCCGTGTCCGGCGCGGTGGCCTTCGCGGGTACGCTCGCCGTCGGCGCCGCGGCCCGCGCGTACTACTTGCGGGGCGGGAGCCTGGACGACGCGAGGGCGGCCTTCGACGCCGACGCCAAGCCCCAAGACCCGCCGCCCAAGTGATTGGCGGATCGGCGCTCCCGCCAACGCTCGCCGCGCTCGGCCGCGGGGCTACTTCTTCTTCGCCGGGCCCGCGTCCTTCTTGGCGCCCCCGTCCTTGGCGCCGGCGTCGGGCTCGCCCCCGATCGCGAGCAGCTCCACGTCGAACTTGAGCCCCGCGCCCGGCGGGATGGTGGGCGGCGAGCCCTTCTCGCCGTAGCCGAGCGCCGAGGGGATGACGAGCTTGCGCTTGCCACCGACCTTCATGCCCACCACGCCCTGGTCCCAGCCCTTGATGACCTGGCCCTGCCCGAGCTTGAACTTGAACGGATCGCCGCGGTCGCGCGACGAGTCGAACTTCTTCCCGTCCATCAGGGTGCCTGTATAGTGCACGGAGACGTCGTCGCCGGTCTTCGCCTCTTGGCCCTGGCCCACGACCTCGTCCTGGATGTCGAGCTTCTCGGGCCCCGGGGGCAGCGGCTTCGCCACGGCGGGCTTGAAGTCTTCCTTCGGCTCCTCGACGCTCTTGGAGCAGGCGCTGAGGGAGACGGCGAGGACGGTGGAGGCGGCGAGCGCGGCGAGCGCGCCCGAGACACGGCGGTGGTTCATGGTGCGCCCTTCTACGCTGGACGGGGCATCGCGGGCAACGCGTTGACAGCGGGACGCCTCTGGACCCCTGCCTCACGGATCGGGGGGGCCGTCGAGGCGCGCGCCGACCGCGGCCGCGACGAGGGCGAGGAGCGCGTCGACCTGCGGCGCGCTCGCCGGCAGGCGCACCTCTACCTCGGCGCCGTTCGTGCGCACCTTCAGCGACGAGAGCAGCCCACGCAGCACCATTCGGACCGCCAGCGGGCGCCCCACCTCCTCGGCCCGCGCGGTCAGGCGCGCCGCGAGCGCGAGCGCCGCGGCGGCGTCCACGGCCTCGCCCTTGGCCCGGAGCTCGGCGGTGCCGGCAGGCGTCGCGCGGAGCTCGGCGCGTAGGCTCCGGAGCTCGCTGAGGTCGGGCGCCCAGGGCATGCGCTGGGCCGGCGCGTCGAGCGTGAGCCGCGCGACGAGGGCCCCCGCGGCGGGCGCAGAGGCGGGGTCTTCGAGGCCGGCGGGGTCGAGGGGCGCGGAGCCCCGGTAGAGCGACGCCGAGCGCGGCCCGGCCTCGGCCGGCACGAGGAGCAGCTCCCCCGCCCTCGCGCGCTGCGCCGACCACGCCGTGTCCCCCGTTCGGACGCGCGTGCCCTGGACCCCAGGGACGCCGAGCGCCTCGGAGCCCCCTTCGTCTACACGTGCAGAATACACGCGAAGCGCCGCCTCTACGGTCGGCGGTTCGAGCCGGTGGGTGAGGACGATCGCGTCCCAGTCTCCGCCCCGGAGCACGGCGGCGCAGAACCTCGCGACCCGGGCGTCGCCGAAGGGCTCGACGACGCCGGCGACGGCCAGATCCGCGAACCGCGCGTCGTGAAGGAACAGGCGCCGGATCCACTCCGCGCGCGGGGCGGCGCGGAGCTTCTGGAAGTCCACGTCCAGGCGGGCGCCTTTGCAGGCCTCGAGCCCGACGGAGCCCTCGGTCGGCGCCACGGGGGCCGGCGGCGGGGTTGGGGGGACCGGCGCCGGTGTCACAGGCGGCGGGACGAGGACCGCCACCGGCTCGACGCCGGCGTGACACCCCGCCACGAGGAGCGCGGCGGCGGCGACCACCGGGAGGCCTCGCGCTCGCCTCACGGGCGGGCCCCTCCCGCGGGGACGGGCGGCGGGCGCGGGGCCCCTCCCGCGGGCGCGACCGGTCCCGGCGGCGCCGCGCCAGGCGCCGGCAGCTGGACGCCCATGTTCGCCGCGACGAGGTGCAGGACGGTCTCGATCTGCTCGCGAGAGGCCGAGAGGTGCGTCTTGACCACGTTGCCCACCACCTGAATGTCCACGTGGTTCAAGAGCCCTCGCGTGAGGATCCTCGTTCCCGGGGTGTTCACGTTCTTGAGGAACTCGCGGGTGCGCTCGGCGACGTCGGCGGCCTCGGCCTCGCCCTTGCATTCGCCATCGGCGAACACCTCGGCGCCGCCGTCGGCGCGCGGCACCACCCAGAGGCGCAGCTCGGTCATGGCGTCGGGGAACTTGAGACCGGGCACCGCGACCTGTCGATGGGGATCGCGGACGATGAGCCGCACGGCCTCGCCCGGGCGAAGGCCGGGATCGACCGAGCGGTGGCGGAGAAGCAACGCGAAGTCGTGCGCCTTGGCCGGCGGCACCACGGCCGCCTCTTGCGGCTGGGCGCGGAGGAACACGCGCTCGGCCTGATCGGCGTGGCCGAGCGACGCCGCCACCCCGGGCACGCCCGCGTCGTAGGGGCCGCCCTTCGCGTACTTCTTGGTGGCCTCCGCGATCGCGCGGTCCACGATGGCGTCGGGCAGGCCGTAGCGAATGAAGATGGCGTCGCGCTCGGTGTGGATGAGCGAGGGCCCGTAGATCAAGATCCAGTCGGTGTCCCGCACCGGATCGACGAGAGTCTGGGTGCCCTTCATGAAGTCGGCCCACTGCGGGATCCCGTTGAGCAGCGGCCCCATCTTGGCGCCGACGGGGTGCTGGCGAATGAGCGCGACGTTGAGCAGGAGCCGCACGTTCGTGGGCCCGGCCGTGACCAGCCCAGCGAACCCCACCTTGGGCGCGCCGCCGTCCCTCACGCCTGCGCCTTGCGCGATGGCCCCGCTGTCGGACGCGCCCCCGTCGCCTTCGCCGGCGTCCTCGGCCGCCGCGTCGTGCGCCTCCCCACCGTCCCCCGCGTCGCGCACCGCGGCGTCGGAGCCAGCGTCGCGCGCCGTGAGCCACGAAGCGTCCGGCCGCTCGGGGCCCGCGTCACGAGAGCTGCGGCCCGCGGTCGGGTCGGCCACCGGGGCCGAGGTGGGGGGTGGCGGCGGCTCGGGCGGCCTCGGCGGCGGGTCGGGCCGCGCCTCCACGGCCATGAGCTCGACCGGGACCGTGAGCTCGTCGTCGACGTCCTTGAACGTCACGCCGCCCGTGCTCGGGAGGATCCCAAATGGCGAGAATATGATGTGAATTCCGAGCGAAGTGACCAGCGCGCCGGCGAAGAGCGCCCCGGCCCGCCGAGACGCCCAGAAGCGCGAAGGGCCTGTCGGGGACTGCCCGGCGGCGGCGTCCCCCGCGTGCGGCGCCGTGGGCGCCGAGGGAGCTGCCCCGCGCAGAACGGAGTGTTCGGCGGACCGAGCGCTCGCGCTGCCCCGTGGAGGGCGTGTCTCAGGAGCCACGCTTCGTTCCCATCGCTGCCACACCTTTACGGCAGAAACCGCGCCTTGGCGAAGGATGCGCGCTGGCACCGGCCTTGCCAAGGTGGGCGGCGATCCCGCGCAAGCGCGCGGGTCCACAAACTGGATCGAGGGCGCGCAGAGGCGTACTAATGACGCGCCAAGGGCAGAAATGACGCAATTTTCCTCCCCACGTCGGAAGTCAGGCCCGCCGCGCCTCGCTTCAAACCGTCGCGCCCTCGCGGCCGCCCTCGTCGCCGCCGGCGCGGTCGCCGCCTGCTCCCACGACGACGAGGCCGCGCCCGCCAAGCCCCCGACGCCCGCCATGGCGGCGCCCGCCACGGCGACCCCCTCCGCGGCGCCCGCGCCGCGCGCCGAGCCGAGCGCCGAGGCCCGGGACGCCGCCGCCGCCGCCGAGGTCGCCGACGCCGGGTACCAAGGGCCTCGCATCGGCGCGATGGCGATGGTCACGCTCGTCATGAGCGACATGGAGTGGCCGCACGACGACGCGCGCCGCAGCGACAAGTCGAAGGGGAGCGTCCGCATCGGCTATCTCCGCCATGGGGCCCGCGCCCCGGTGATCCCCGAGAAGCACGTCAAGGCGAACTGCACGGAGGGCTGGTACGAGCTCGTAGGGGGCGGCTTCGTCTGCGGCCGCTACGCGACCCTCGACCTGAACCACCCCCGCGTGCGCCTCGCGCCGCACGACCCCGACCTCGAGGCGCCGCTCCCCTACCAGTACGCATACAACACCACGAACGGCGCGCCGCTGTACCGGCAGGTGCCCTCGCGGGAAGAGCGCCTCAAGCTCGAGCCCTGGCTCACGGGGGGCACCACAGCGTCCAGCTCGCCGGCGCCCTCCTCGAAGAAGCGCAGGCGCGACCGCGACCGCGCCGAGCGGGACGCCGGCGGGGGCACCCCCGACGTGCAGGTGCAGGTCGACACCGACGCCGGCGGCGGCATGTTCGGCCTCGCGCTCGCCGCGGCGAAGGCGCCCGACGAGCCCGAGGTGCCCTGGTACCTGCGCGACGCGGGCGCGGGCAAGCCCAACGTCACGCTCGACGACCTCCGCGGCGACGGCCCCATCGCGCGCCGCATGGTGAAGGGCTTCTATCTCGCCCTCGATCGGCAGTTTGTCTCGGGCGGTTCGAGCTGGTGGAAGACCACCGGCGGCCTCATCGCGCCGGCCGATCGCCTCTACGTGCAGAAGCCGCTCACAGACTTCAAGGGCGCGTGGCTGTCGGACCGCACGGCGCCGCCCAGCGCCGAGGCCGGCATGGCCCCCAACCCGCTCGTCGGGTGGGCCCTCCACCGCACGAAGAAGTACACGTTGAGCGGCAAGAAGGCCGTGGCGGGCGAGCCCGTACCGCGCTTCACGATGGTGAAGCTCACGGGCAAGAACGAGGTCGTCGGCGGCGTGCGCTACGACGAGACCGAGGACGGCTGGTGGATGCGCGTCACCGAGGGCGCGCGCACCCGCCCCGGCCCACTCCCCCGCGACCTCACGCCGGGCGAAAAATGGGTCGACGTGAACCTCACCACGCAGACCCTCATCGCCTACGAGGGCGACAAGCCAGCCTTCGCGACCCTGGTGTCCACGGGCAAGCGCGACCACCAGAACAAAGAGAAGGACCACGCGACGCCCCAGGGCTCGTTCCGCATTCGCGAGAAGCACGTGGCGGCGACCATGGACGGTGACGTCGCGACCGACGGCCCCTACTCGATCGAAGACGTGCCGTGGATCATGTACTTCAACGGGAGCTACGCGCTCCACGGGGCGTTCTGGCACGCGTCGTTCGGGTCGGTGCGCAGCCACGGGTGCGTGAACCTGGCGCCCTCCGACGCACGCACGATGTTCAACTGGACCGAGCCACACGTCCCCGAGGGCTGGCACGGTGCGAACGCCACGACCGAGAAGCCCGGCACGCGCGTGGTGGTGCACGACTGAGCTCGGAGCGAGCGCGGGGGCGTGCGCGACAGACGGCGCTACTCATGTCCGCGAAGTTCCGCTAAAGCCTCCCCCGTGAGCTCCGACAGCGCCATGGACCAGTTCTCTGCCACGCTCGACCGCGGCTGGGATCTCGCGCAACGCGGCGACGCGAAGGGCGCGATCGTGTGCGCGCGACGCGCGCTCGAGCTCGACCCCCAGTCTCCGGAAGTGCATAATCTTCTTGGCTATTCGGCCGCTCTCGCGGGCGACGCCGACGAGGCCCTCGAGCACTATCGGCAGGCGATCACGCTCGACGAGACCTACTTCGAGGCGATGCTCAACTGCGCCGAGCTGCTCATGCACCCCGTGGGAGATTTCGACGAGTCGATCGCCCTCTGCGACGAGGCGCTCGATTTCGCGGAGACCAACGAGGAGCTCGCCGACTGCCTGCTGCTGAAGGTGGACGCGCTCCTCGCCAAGGGTGATCTCCCGGAGGCGAAGCGCGCCATGGCCCGGCTGCCGGACGGCCCGTGGGAGACCCCGAGCTACACCTTCCTCGTGGGCCGCGCGCTCTACGAAGTGGGCGAGATCGACAAAGCCCGCCCGCTCGTCGAGGAGGCCGTCAAGGCCGAGCCCGACCACGTGGACGCGCACTACTACCTCGGCCTCCTCCGCGACGAGGCGGGCGACGCTCGCGGCTCGATCGAGGCGTTCTTGCGCTCGCGGGCCATCGACAACGCCAACGCGCCCCCGCCGTGGGCGCCGACCGCGGAGGCGTTCTCGCTCATCGTGCGCTCAGCCCTGGCGGGCCTCGACGCCATCCTCGCGCGCTACGTCCGGGAGGCCGAGGTGTTCGTGGTCGACCTCCCCGGCGCCGAGCTCGTGGTCGACGGCGTCGATCCGCGCGCGCTCGTCATCCTCGACACCCCGCCCACGGAAGACGGCGACCGGCGCACGGTTCGCCTCTTCGTGTACCAGCGAAACGTCGAGCGCGCCGCGGGGTCGATCGCGGCCCTCGAAGAGGAGCTCGCCGCCGCCCTCGAGCGTGAGGTCACGAGCGTGTTCCTCGACCAAGGCCCCCCTACGGCCGCCGACAAACACGGGCTGAACTGAGCCCGCGCGCAGCGTGCCCGTCGCCCGCTCAGCGCGGGCGCTGGAGCAGGAACGTGACGAGCGGCTCGGCGTCGATCTTCGCCGTGGTGACGAGCGCGTCGAGCAGGCGCTTGCCGAGGCGCGCGAGCTCGAGGAGCTGGCCGATGCGCTCGAACTGAAGCTCGGCGCGCGCGCGCACCTTCGGATCAGGCGAAGCGCGGAGCGGCGCGAGCGACGCGAGGGCCTCCTCGAAGGACTCGATGGCGTTCGAGACCTCGGCCTTCTCGCGCTCGTTGAAGACCCGCGAGATCATCTTCCAGAGCTGGATCTCCGCGTTGAAGTAGTCGCGCCGATCGCCCTGCACCCACACCTTTCGCACGACCCCCCACCTGCCGAGCTCGCTCAGCGTCATGCTCACCGCGCCGCTCGACAGCTGGAGCGCGTCGCGCAGGTCCTCGGCGCTGAGGGGCTCCGGGGAGAGGTACAGCACGGCCCAGATGCGGCCCATGTTGCGCTTGAACCCCCAGAACTCGATGAGGCGGCCGACCTGGTCGCTCACCGCGGCCTCGCTCGGCCAGAGCTCTTTCGCTTTTCGGGTCACGCCCCCAGCCTTAGCCGACGTGCGCCGCGAGGCCAACGCCCACGCGACGTGGCGGTGGCGCCGTGAGCCGCGGGCGCCACACGGCGCGGAGCTATGACAGCCTCGCCACGAGCTCGCGCGCCACGGCCCCGAGCAGCGCCCGCGCGGGCGACTCGCGCAGGGCGGCGAGCTCTTCGAGCGCGCGTCGCGACTCGGACCACGCCCGCTCCCTCACCTCCCCCGCCGCCCGCGCGCCGGCGGCGAGGAGGCGCTCCCGCTCCCCGGGATGCGGCGCGCCCGCCCGGACACGCTCGAGGGAATCATAGAGGTCGGGCTCGCGCTTCGCGGCGAGGATCAGCGGCAGCGTGACCTTGCCCTCGCGGAGATCCGCGTTCAGATCCTTGCCGAGCTGCCCGCCGGTGTAGTCGAGCGCGTCGTCGACGAGCTGAAACGCCACCCCGAGGTGCCCGCCGAACGCGCCGAGCGCGTCGATGTCGACCTCCGAGCCGCCGCCGGCCCGCGCGCCGGCCCGAAGCGCCCAGCGAAAGAGCGACGCGGTCTTCCCCTCGAGGATGCTCGCGTAGGTCTCCTCCGAGGCGTCGAGCCGGGTTCGACCGCGGAGCTGGATCACCTCGCCGTCCACCAGCCGGCGCAAGGTCGCGAACAGCTCTCGCAGGGTCTCGGGGCGGTCGACGCGGCTCGTCCGCTCGAGGGCGTGCACCAGCAGGGAGTCTCCCGCGAGCACGCTCACCGCGTTGCCGAACACTCGCCCCGCGACAGGCTGGCCCCTGCGCTCCTCCGCGTCGTCCACCACGTCGTCGTGCAGGAGCGTGGCGAGGTGGATCATCTCGGCGACGGCGGCCAGCGAGCGCGCCTCGCCTGTGATCTCGCCGCACGCGAGCGCGCCGAGCAGCACGCAGAGGGGGCGCACGCGCTTGCCACCCGACGTAAGCAGGTGGGCGGCCGCGTCGGTCGCCGGAGCGCAGCCGTCGGCGGCAGCCGCGAGGAGGCTCGCCTCGACGCGGGCGATGTCCTCGCCGAGCAGCGCGCGTGCGTCGTGGAGCCTCACGAGCCCGGCGGGGGGAACCGGCGCGATCCGCGCGGTCTCCTCGAGCAGGCGCACTGCAGCGATCGCCTCCATCAGCTCACCCTTTTTGCCTCGTAAGTTTCAAAACAATTTGAACAATGTGGTCACTCGTCAGCCTCGTCAAGCTCCTTCCTCGTGCATCCGCCGGGCACACCCAGGTCGAGGGCGAGCGGAACCGGTCGATGGAGAGCCCTCGCCTTGGCTCGAGGCCCCATACTCGTTGACTGGACGGGGTGCGTTCCTTCAGAGTTCGCGTCGCATCCGCGTCAGAGCCACCCTTGGAGAGAACCCCCAACGCCCCAACGAAGGCCGAGCGGCGCGCGACCCAAACGGTCGTGGCGCTGTTCCTGGCCGTCTCCGCGGTCTTCGTCGTGGAGAGCACCTGGGAGCTCGCGAAGGGCGCGTTCCTGCTCGATCTCCAGTCCGTCGACGGGACCAACCCGGAGGCGCGGGCCTGCTTCGGCGAGGTCAGGCGCCTCGAGGGTCGCATCGACCAGGCCCTCGTCGAGGCCTCCAAGGCCGCCCCGGCCGAAGCCCCGCGCGCGTACGCGAGCTCCATCGGCGACGGCTTCGACCCGACCCCCATGGCCGCGCTCGAGGCCTCTTGCGCCAAGGTCCCGCGAGGGCTCGTGGCCTTGTCCTCGCTCCTCCGGCTCCACCGGGCGGAGGAGACGACGCTCGCGGGGCGGGCCACCGAGCTCGCCCCGATTCGCGCCGATCTCGCGCGAGCGCTTCCTCCTCCCTGATTTCCACCCGGATTCGTGCTTTAGTCCGCCGGCCGGGTCTAGCCCCCGGCCCAGAAGGACCATGAACGCTTCCGCTGACACCGATCTCGCGCAGCCCGCGCCCACGCCCGCCGCCGCCGCGGCGCCCACGTTCGACGTGCTCGACCTGAGCGCCGATCTTCGCGCGGCCCTCGCCGAGCTTGGCTACGTGCACCCCACCCCCGTGCAGCTGGCCGTCTTCGAGCCGGCCTGCCGTGGGCGCAACCTGGTGGTCCAAGCCCGCACGGGCACCGGCAAGACCGCAGCCTTCGGCTTGCCCATCATCGACTCGCTCGTCCGCAAGTCGCTCGTCGGGGTCCAGGCCCTCGTGCTCACCCCCACCCGCGAGCTCGCGCTCCAGGTCTGCGCGGAAGTGAGCAAGCTCGCAAAGTTCAAGGGTATCAAGGTGTTGCCGGTCTACGGCGGCGCCCCGATGGGCGCGCAGATCGACGCACTGAAGGACGGCGTCCACGTGGTCGTCGGCACGCCGGGGCGCGTGCTCGACCACCTGCGCCGCGGCACCCTCGACCCGAAGAACATCCGCATCTTCGTGCTCGATGAGGCCGACGAGATGCTCTCCATGGGCTTCGCGAAGGAGCTCCACTCGATCATCGAGACCCTCCCTAAGGACCGCCAGGGGCTCTACTTCAGCGCCACGATCCCGCCGGACATCGAGCGCCTCGCGCAGGCCCACCTCACCGATCCGGAGTGGGTCGCGCTCTCGAGCGACCAGGTCGGCGCCCTCGAAATCAAGCACTTCACGTACGTCACCTCCACGAAGGGCGACAAGCGCGAGACCATGATGCGCGTGCTCGACGTGGAAGACCCCGAGAGCGCGATCGTCTTCTGCAACACGAAGGACGAGACCGAGCGCCTCGCGGAGGCGCTGCAGAACCGCGGCTTCGACGCCGCGTCCCTGAACGGCGACATGGATCAGCGCGAGCGCGAGAAGGTGATGAGCCGCACGCGCGAGGGCAAGCTGCGCTTCCTCGTTGCGACCGACGTCGCGGCGCGAGGCATCGACGTCTCGCACGTGACCCACGTCATCAACTACGATTTCCCCGAGTCGACCGAGTCGTACGTCCACCGCACCGGGCGCACGGGTCGCGCTGGCCGCACGGGCACCGCGATCTCGCTCATCGGACCGAAGGACCTCGGCAACCTCTACTTGCTGCGGCTCACGTACAAAATCCGCCCCATCGAGCGCTCGTTGCCCACGTCAGGCGAGCTCCGCACGCGGGAGGAGACCGACCTCGTCAATGTGTTCCTCGAGGCTTTCGCGGAGGACCCCCTCGCGGAAGACCTCAGCCTCGCGCGGCGCCTGCTGACCCACGAGCGCGCGGAGCAGGTCATCGCCGGCCTGCTGCGAGGCTACCTGGGCGCCAAGGGAGGAGACGCGAGCGCCGCCGCGGGCGAGGCCCGCAGGGCGAAGAACCCGCCGCCCGTCGTGGTCGCCGCCCCGCCCGCTGTCTCCCCGCGACCGCCTCGCGAGCGCGAGCGCGAGCGCGACCGCCCCGCGGCCCCGTCCGTGAGCGCCGACCCGTCGCCCGCGCCCGCGCGCGCCGCCGAGCCTTCGCCCGCGCCAACCTCCGACTCGCCACGCGATCGCGCGCCGGACGCCGGGCGCTCCCGATCGCGCCGCGGCGGCACGCCGCACCGCGAGTTCGCGAGCTGGGAGCCGCCCGCGGAGAACGACGACGATCAGCCCATCCTCCCCTCCTCGAGCTCATCCGCATTGGGCGCGACGCCCCAGGCGAGCGAGACGGCGCCTTCCCTCGAGGGCCCGCGCGGCCCACGGCGCGTCCGCCGTGCTCGCGCCGCGTCGAACGATCCGCCGGACACGCTCCCCTACCCGTCCGTGTCGGGGTCGGCGAGCTTCGAGGCCCCCCAGTCGCCGATCATGCCGGGCATCACGGTCAGCGACGAGCCGGCCGGCGCCGATCCGCGCCCACGCGCCGCCCGGGGTGACGCCCGCGACACGAAAGAGATCGAGGACGATCCCTCGTTCGCGCAGCTCTTCCTCAACGTCGGCCGCCGCGACGGGCTGCGACCAGGCGACGTGCACGATCTCCTGGTCGAGCTCGCGCAGCTCGACGAGGGCGCCCACGGGCGTATCCGGATGCGCGATCGGATCACGTTCGTCAGCGTGCGACCCGAGGTGCTCGAGCACGCCATCACCGCACTCGGCGGCAAGGTCGTGGCCGGGCGCACCCTGGTCGCGGAGCGGGCCAAGCCCCGCGTCGAGCGCGACGAGGGCTGACTCGCGGCGCGACGGTTAAGTTTCGTCAATAGTTCAAGCCTATTGGTTCAACGACGACCAGCAGGTACGATGACGGCTCATGACGACGTCCTACGCCGCCAGCGCGAAGGGTGAGGTGCCTGCCTCCGCCCCCGCGCACAGCCTCCGTGCACTCCTCGACGCTCGCCGCGCAGCGCGCGCGCCCCTCGCCCTCGGAGAGGCGGTCGCGCTGCTCGCCCCGCTCGCCGCGGACGTGGCGCGACGGCACGCGCAAGGCGAGCTCTTGATTCTGCACGCCTCGTGCATTTGCGGCGACGAAGCCGGCCAGTGGAAGTACGACCCGCTCTACGCCACCGTCCCCACGACGCCCCAGGACCAGGCTGTGCTCGCGCCCGAGCTCTCGGGCCGCAACCTCGGCCCCGCGTCCGCGAGCGTCTACGCCCTCGGCGCCATCTTCTACGAGTGCCTCACCTGCGCGTCGGTGGGCCCTGGCATGCAGCCCCCGCGCACGGCCAACCCCAGCCTGCCCGCGGGGATCGACGCCCTGCTTGGCGCAGCGCTCGTCGCCGATCCGGCCGCGCGTCCTGCCGATCTGAACGCTCTCGCTCAGGCCATGTTCGATCTCGCCCACGGTGAGCACGTGACGCAGCACTCGGCGCCCGAAGTGTCGCAAGCCGCGGCCGCCCAGTCGAACAGCGCTCACCACGATCCCTTCGCCGCGATCGAGAACGAGCCCGAGCCGGCGGCGCCCGCGCGGGTGGACGCGACCACACAGCTCGCGCAGCTCAAGGCGCAGCTCGAGAGCGATCCGCGGCCGCGCTACGTCGTCATCAAAGACTCGATGGATCACGGCCCCTTCACGGCGGTCGAGGTCCTCCAGCAGATCGCGAGCCACTCGTTCACCGGCGCGCACGTCCTCCGCGACGAGGTCTCGGGCGAGGCCAAGCGCATCGCCGACTGGCCCGACTTCTCCCAGTTCGCCGAGCACACGCAGATCCACCGCGAGATCGTGGCCGAGAAGAAGCAGGTCGTGCTCCTCGAGAAGGCCGAGAAGAAGGCCGGCATCGCGAAGTACGCCGTGGGCCTCGGCGTCACCGTGGTCCTGCTCGGTGGCTTGCTTCTCTGGTATTTCAAAGCGCGCGGCGCGCGCGACGACTCCCAAGCCCTGCTCGACGATCCCTCGGCGCTCGACCTCTCCACCGACGGCGGCGTCAAAGGCAAGGTCCGGCGAGCCGGTGGCGGCGGTGGCGGTGGCGGCGGTGGCGGTGGCGGTGGCGGTGGCGGCTTCGGCGGCAGCTACGAGGCGGCGCTCGCGGCCAACAACGAAGAGATCAAGATGGGCCAGGCCGCCGGCGGCCCCGATCTCTCCAACGCGCAGCTCTCGGCCCCGATGGCCAACACGGCCTTTGTCTCCGGCTGTGGCGCGCCCGACAACATGAGCGTCACGGTGCGCGTGGCCATCAAGATGGGCCGCGCGGTGGGCGTGTCGGTGTACACGAACCCTCCGAACCCGGGCGTCGCGAGCTGCATCGACCGCCACGTGCGGCAGCTCTCGTGGCCAGCCCACCCAAAGATGGACTCGTTCACGACCAAGTACTGAGGGCGGGCTGCGCGCCAGCCTGCGCGTTACGTCTGGGGACCCCGCCCCGCGAGCGCTCGCAGCGCGGCGGTGAGGCCCGCGAGAAGCGCCGCGAGCGGGCCCCTAGGCGCGTCCCTCGCAGGATCGGGCACGCCGGTGCTGGCGAGCAGATGGACCGACGCCTCGTCGACGAACAAGCCCGCGCAGGCGCTGCAGCGGTGGACGTAGGGGCCCCGCCCCTCGAAAAGCTCCACGTCGAGCCTCACGGCGCACCGCGGACATGCGCCCGGCACGCGCCCCGGCTCGGGCCCGACCCATAGACCGTCGACCGGGGGGACGAGCGCCGACGCGAGCGCGCGCGGCTCTCCGTCGAACCAGTCGAGGAAGATGCCGCGACACTGGCGGCACACCTCCACGAGCGAGTCCCCCACGGCGATGGAATCAAGCGCCGCGGCGCACCCAGGACAGCGCAGCGCCGAGCGACGATACTCGCTCACGGGTCGCCCACGCGTCGCCCACTGCGCCCCGCGAGGACCAAGAGCCCTCAGTGATGGTCGCGGTCGATGCCGGGGTGCGAGGAGTCGCCAGGCTCGTGACGCGGGTTCGCGGTCTCCCGCGAGCCGTCTCGCGCGGTGAGCGAGATGAGCTCGTTTCGCGCGTAGATGAACTGGTCGCGCGAGTCGTAGGGCACCGGGTGGATGCCGGTGTCCATGCGGATCGCGTCGCAAGGGCAGGCCTCGACGCAGTATCCGCAAAAGATACAGCGCAGCTCGTCGATGACGAACCGCACCGGGAAGCGCTCGTAGCCGCGGCGCTTGTCGCCCTCGGCGTACTCGCCGGCCTCGATGAAGATGCACTGCGCGGGGCAGGCGGTGGAGCAGCAGAGGCACGCGACGCAGCGCGGGCTGCCGTCGTCGCGGGTCGTGAGCCGGTGCACGCCGCGGAACCGCTGCGGGTACGGGCGCTTCTGCTCCGGATACGAGATGGTGGTGATGCCCACGTCGAGCCGCTCGGTGACCGGATCGGGTCGCTCGCCCGTCAGCATGTCGCGCGTGTTGCGGAAGAAGTGGCTCATCGACACGCCGATTCCGCGAATAATTTCGGGGAGATACGACTGAGTCGTGGGGGTCTTCTCGGCGTAGGTGACCGGGGCCGCGTTGCTCGGGCTCGCGGGCTTCTTGGGAAAGGCTTGGGGCATGTCGTCCTCGCTCACGCTTGCATCGGGGAGGTCTTGGTGCCGCCCGCGGCGGCCGCCATGTCGCCGGAGGTGCCGATGAGCGTCCTGTCCTTGGCGCGGGTGTTGAAGAATCCGTAGAGAGCCCAGGTCGGGAGGCCGATCATGACCGCCGCGACCGCGCCCTGCGCGACGTCCGCTGCGATCTTCAGCGACTGGGCGACCGACTCGCCGCCGCTGTCCGCGGCGAGGTAGAGCACGCCCGTCGCGAAGATGTTCGCGAGCGAGGCGGGCAGGAGCACCGTCCAGCCGAGCTTCATGAGCTGGTCGTAGCGGAACCGGGGGAGGCTCCACCGCACGAAGGCCTGGAGGAGGCACATCCCGATGACCTTACTGAAGAACGCGAGGGCGCCGAAGATGATGACCCAGATGTGGGGGAGCCGCTGCGCGAAGTAGACCGTCTCGCCGATCGAGACCGTCAGGCCGTCGCGGTGGAGGAACGGCAGCTGCCAGCCGCCAAGGAAGATGGTGACGAGCAGCATCGAGCTCGTGACGATTTCCATGTACTCGGCGAAATAGAACATGCCGAACTTCATGCCCGAGTACTCGGTGAAGTAGCCCGACACGAGCTCGCTCTCGGCCTCGGGGAGGTCGAACGGGATGCGCTTCGTCTCCGCCACGGCCGACGCGAAGAAGAGGAAGAACGCGAGCGGCTGGACGAAGATACCCCAGCAGTTGTCGCCCTGCCAGCGGACCATGTCCTCGAGGCGGACCGACCCGTAGAGCATCATGGCGCCGACGAGCGAGAGGCCCATCGTGACCTCGTAGCTCACCATCTGCGAGGCCGCGCGGAGCGCGCCCATGAGGGAGAACTTGTTGTCGGACGACCAGCCAGCGATCGCGGCGCCCACGATGCCCTGCCCGGCCATCGCGAACACGTAGAGGATGCCGACGTTGAGCGGGGCGACCTGCAGCTCGATGGGCGCCTGCACGGTGGAGATGCCGAGGCGCGCCGCTGACGGGAACACGAGGAGCGGCTTCGCGAGCACAGCCTTCGTGGCCGCGTCCACGCACTGACCGCCCTCGAGCAGCACATTGTGTCCGTCGACCGGCGCGCAGAGGTGGCGCCAGAGCTGGTGCGGGGAGATCGTGTCGCCGAAGGGGATGACGGCCGTGAGCGCGAGCACGGGCACCATCGCCAAGATCGGGGCGAGGGAGAAGAGCAGCTTGTCAGCCTTCGGGGGCATGAAGTCTTCCTTGAAGAAGAACTTCACGCCGTCGGCCGCCGTGTGCAGGAGGCCTGCCACGCGCAGCTCGAACTTCCCGAGCTTGATGCCCGCGCGGTTCGGGCCCACGCGGTCTTGGATCATCGAGCTGAGGCGCCGATCGACCCAGGTGAGGAGGCCCCCCATGTTGAACAGGAAGCCCACCATCACGAGGATCTTCACCGCGGTCCAGAGAATCATCGAGCCTGTCACGGGTTACGTTTCCTTTGCGCGCGTAAACCTTCGAAACCTTGAATCATTCAGCCGACGCGGTCGCGGGCGCCGCCGGCGGGATGCTGGTGGTGGCGACGAGCATCGAGCGGACCTCTTTCAGCGTTCCCCAGGTGGGCTCGACGCCGATCGCGGTGGCCACCTTGGCGACCATGCGCCACGCGGGCTCGGAGGCGCCCTGCGGCTCCAGCGCGCGCTCGGCGAGCTGGTGGATGCCCTGCGCGTTCACGTAGGTGCCGCTGGCCTCGACCCACGAGCACGCCGGGAGCAGCACCTGCGCGGCCGTCGCGAGCGGCCCGCCGTGGGCGGCGACGACGAGCAGGCCCGAGAGCATGCCGAGGGCGGTCGCGTCCTCCGGATCGTGCGTGGGCGTGGCGCCGCCGAGGGCGATCACGTGCGTCACCTTGGAGGCGCGGATGTCGGCCAGGAGCTCCGAGAAGCTGCGCGCCTCGGGCGCCATCTGGTGGAGGCCGGCCGTGTTGGAGTTCTTGTCCGCGTGGATGAGGATGTCGTCCTGGTAGCCGGACGGCGCCCCGGACGTGTAGACCGCGCGGCTGCCGAAGAGCTCGGCGAGCTCGACCAGCGCGACGTTGTCTTCCTGTGAGTGGCGGCCCGAGAGCACGAACGCGACCGAGCTTCGCGGGACGCTGGAGAAGGATTTCCTCACCTCGTCGAGCGCGCGCTCGAGCTTCACCTGGGTGCCGCCGACGCGAGCCTGGGTCACGCGCCCCTCCACAGCGTCGCGGTAGCTCAACATGCCGTCGTCGCACATCCAGAACTTGTTGACCGCCTCGTTCTCGCGCGGTCGGTAACGCAGGGCCTTGTTCGTGCGAGGATCGTAGTCGAAGGTGGCGTTGCAGCCGGTGGCGCAGCCCTGGCAAACGGTCTTGGCCGACTTCAGGAACCACACGCGGGCCTTGAAGCGGAAGTCCTTCGTGGTGAGCGCGCCGACCGGGCACACGTGCTCGGTCATGAAGGTGTAGTGCCCCTCGAGCTTGCGCCCCGGAGCCACGATGACCTCCTTCAGGTTCCCGCGCTCCCGCATGTCGAGGACGGGGTCCTTGGCGACCTCTTCCATGAAGCGGATGCAGCGCGTGCACATGACGCAACGCTCGGCGTCGTAGACGATGCTGTCGCCGAACGAGACAGCCTTGGGCTTGTGCACGGGCTCGTCGTGCATGCGCTTCGGCGTGGCCTGGTGCTCGAGCCAGTAGTCTTGGAGCTTGCACTCCCCCGCCTGGTCGCAGATGGGGCAGTCGACCGGGTGGTTCAGGAGCAGGAACTCCTGCACGCCGGCGCGGGCCTCGACCACGTGGGGGCTGGTGTCCGCGAGGACCTCTTGGCCCTCGGTGGCGGGGAACTGGCAGGCCGGCTGGAGCTTCGGCTTGCGGGTGGGCCGGTAGTCGCCGAGCTTCTCGTCCCACTCGACGATGTCGAGCATCATCGCACGCTGGTTCGGCCCAGGCAGGATCTCCACGAGGCACATGCGGCAGTTCGCCGGCGCGGAGAGACCCGGGTGGTAGCAGTAGTGGGGGATCTCCATCCCGGCCTTCTCGGCCGCTCGGATGATGGATTCACCCGGTTCGAAGGGGATGGTCTTGCCGTCGAGCTTGAAGGTAGGCATTCGTCGCTTTTTCCGAGCTATTACGAGAGGATACGCTCAAACCCTTGAACCGCGCGGGGCGCGCACGGGCCAGGATCGCGTCAGGGTCGCGACGGTGTCGCGACGGTGTCGCCTCAGTGATCGCATTCGCCGCCGATCATGTTGACCGAACCGAACACCGGCACGACGTCGCTCAGCATGCCGCCCGAGATGAGCTGCGACACGCCCGAGACGATCGAGAAGCACGGGGGGCGGATACGCACCCGGTACGGGGTGCCCGAGCCGTCGGACACGAGGTAGAAGCCGAGCTCGCCGTTGCCGCCCTCGGTGTACGAATAGACCTCGCCCTTGGGCACCTTCGCGCCCTCCATGACCAGCTTGAAGTGCTGAATGGTCGCCTCGATGGTCGAGTAGACCGCGTCCTTCGGGGGGAGCATGACGCGCGGGTCGTTGACCGAGACCGGACCCTCGTCCGGCATTCGGGCGCACACCTGCTCGAGGATGCGCATCGACTGGCGGATCTCCGCGAGGCGCACGAGGAACCGATCCATCGTGTCGCCGCGGCGCCCGACAGGCACCTCGAAGTCGACCTCGTCGTACTTGAGGTACGGGTGCGCCTTGCGCACGTCGTAGTCGACGCCGGTGGCGCGGAGGCACGGGCCCGTCCACCCGAGCGAGATCGCGTCGGCCTGGGAAATGACGCCCACGTTCTCCAGGCGGTCGATGAAGATGCGGTTCTTGAGGAGCATCTTCTCCCCCTCCTCGACGATGCTGAGCACCTTGCCGAGGGTGTGGCCGCACATCTCCTTGAACTTCGCGGTGGGCGGAGCAGCCATGCCGCCGATGCGGCCGAACGAGTGCGTGAGGCGCGCGCCGGTCTCCTCTTCGAGGATGTCCCAGATCATGTCGCGGGCCTTCACGAACCACAGGAACGGCGTGAAGGCGCCGAGCTCCATGGCCATCGCGCCGTTGCACGTGAGGTGGTCGGAGATCCGCGCGAGCTCGCCGAGCGCCATCCGGTACCACTGGCAGCGGTCCGGTACGGCGATGCCGCAGAGCTTCTCCACCGCCAGCGCGTAGCCGACGTTGTTCAGCATCGGCGAGACGTAGTTCAGGCGGTCGGCGTACGGGAAGACCTGGGCCCACGTGCCGCGCTCGCACATCTTCTCGAAGCCGCGGTGGAGGTAGCCGATCTGGACGTCGACTTTGTCGATGGTCTCGCCAGAGAGCTCCACGACCATACGGACGGTGCCGTGCATCGCGGGGTGCGACGGTCCCATGTTGAGCCGCATCGGCTCTGCGGGGAGCTCGAGCTCACCCTCCTCGAGATCGAGATCGATCGGCTCCATTTCAGTTCTCTTCCGAGCGGGTGTAGGTGCGACGTCCGAAGCTCATGCCCTCGTCGGGGCCGAACGGGGCGAGCTTCTCGAGCGGCAGGCCCGCCTCCTCCTCCGTGCGGTAGTCGATGAGCGGCTGCGCCTTGTGCGCGGGGTAGTCCTTGCGGAGCGGGTGCCCAACGAACTCGGGGTACATCAGGATGCGGCGGAGGTCGGGGTGCTCGCGGAACACGACCCCGGACATGTCGAAGGTCTCGCGCTCGAGCCAGTCGGCGGTCTTCCAAATGGCCGCGACGCTGTCGAGGTCGACCGTGCCGGCCGAGAGATCGGCGTCGCCGACGCGGGTCTTGAGGCGCACGCGGTGACGACGCGAGATGGAGTAGAGGTGCGCCACGACCTCCATGCGCGGGAGCCGGTCGGGGAAGTCGACGCCGCACAGATCGGTGAGCATGTCGAAAGACATCGCGGGGTCGTCGCGCAGGAACTGACAGACCGCGCGCCAGCTCTCGGGCGTGACGACCGCGGTCTCGTCGCCGTGGGCCGAGTGGGTCTCCAGGATGGCCGCACCGAAGCGCGTCTTCAAGCGATCGAGCACGAGCTGGCTCACGAGGTGGTCTCCTTCTGAGGCTTCTTCTTCCCGAGCGGCACGAGGTCCTTCAGAGGATCTTCCCGGGGCTTCACGATGCCCGGCGTGCGGTCGCCGCGCGCGATCTTGTCCTGGAGGAGCAGCAGGCCGTCGAGCACGCCTTCGGGGCGCGGCGGACACCCCGGCACGTAGACGTCGCACGGGATGATTTTGTCGATGCCCGGCACGGTGGTGTAGTTGTCGTAGAACCCGCCGCAGCTCGCGCACGTGCCGAACGCCAGCACGTACTTGGGGTTCATCATCTGCTCGTAGATACGCCGCAGCGCCGGCGCCTGGCGCTGGCTGATGGTGCCGACGACCCAGATGAGATCCGCCTGGCGCGGCGAGAAGCGCGGCGCCTCCGCGCCGAAGCGCGAGACGTCGAAGCGCGGCCCCGCGACCGACATGAACTCCATGCCGCAGCAGGCGGTCACGAACGGATACTGAAAGAGCGAGTACTTGCGCGCCCAGTTGAGCAAGGCGTCGAGCCGCGTCGTCGCGAAGCCCGCCTCGCTGCCTTCGAGGGTCACTTGGGATTTGGCCACGAATTCCTCAGCTTTATCAGACGTTTCCAGGGGTCAACGGGCGAACGGCGGGCCGCAGGGCGCTCAGTGCTCCCACTCGAGAGCGCCCTTCTTGACGACGTAAACGAGCGCCACGACCACCACCGTGAGGAAGCCGAACATGCTCGCGAGCCCGACCCAGCCGAGGGACTTGAACTGAACGGCCCACGGGTAGACGAACACCGCCTCGATGTCGAAGACGATGAACAGAATCGCGGTGAGATAGTACTTGACCGACAGCTTGAGGTGGTTCCCACCGGAGCTCTCGGAGCCGCACTCGAACGGCAGCATCTTCTCGCGGGTCTCTTTGATTCGGCCGCCAAGGAACGTGGCGCCCGTGAAGAAGAGGCTGGCGAGCAGCACGGCGACGCCGATCATCAAGAAGACCGGGGCGTAGAGGGCAAACACCGAGGATGTTTCGTTTGGCATCACGCAGCTTTCGGGGGTCGGGCGCGCGGGACGAGGTGCTCCCAGGTCCAACGCACCCTGCGTGTGTAGAAGCTTCGCCGCCGGGTGTCAACGCGACTCACGCCAGCGGGACGGCCTGTCCGGCAGCACGATCGCGCGCCCCTTCGAGGTGCGCGCCGCCATCGGTCGAGCTTGACGGCGGCCCGCGGGGTCGGCACCGTCCGCGGATGGCCCTCCTGAAAATTGCGACGGTCGGGAACCCGATCCTGCGGGAGCCCGCCCGGGAGATCTCCCGCGACGAGCTCGCCACGCCGGCGATGCAGACCTTCCTGGACGACCTCATCGAGACCATGCGCGACGCGAACGGCGCCGGGATCGCCGCGCCGCAAGTGTACCGGCCGATCGCGGCCTGCGTCATCGAGGTCAAGAACAACCCGCGGTACCCGTACAAGCCGAACATTCCGCTGACGGTCCTCATCAACCCGGTGCTCACGCCGCTCGGGGACGAGACCTTCCTGAACTACGAGGGGTGCCTCAGCGTGCCCAACCTCCGGGGAGAGGTCCGCCGGTCCGCGCGGGTGCGGGTGCAGGCGCAGGACCGCCACGGGCGCGCGCTCGACTTCGAGGCGGCCGGCCTCGCGGCCGGGACCTACCAGCACGAGGTGGACCACCTGCTCGCGACGCTGTTCGTCGACCGCGTGGAGGACCCCCGCTCGCTTTCGACGTGGACCGACTTCGAGCGCTTCCACCTGGAGGCCTTCGTGGCCCGCGCGAAAGACGTCGTGGCGCGCTACGGGAGTTGACCCCACCGCATGGCCGGACGCGCGCGCGGCGCCCGGCGAGGCGTCATCGGCGCTCGAGGAGCAGCAGGGCCTTCCACGCGGTGAGCGGCGGGCCTAGCTTGTCCTCGACGGCGCGGATCTCGTCGGCGAGATCGCGCTCGGGCACGCCCGCCGCGAGGGCGTCGCGGAGGCACGCGTAGGCGGCGACGAAGCGCCCGCGACGCACGAACGCGCGGGCCAGCGGGGGCATGACCTCCGCGGGGCGCCCACCAAAGGCGATGGCGCGACGCAGGGGGCCAATGGCTTCGCCCGGGCGATCGTTGACGATGAGCGCCTCGCCGAGGCGCCGGAACAGGTCGGCGGCGGCGATGCCCTCTTGCGCGTACTGGATGCCGATGCGGAAGACCTCCTCCGCTTGCTCGAGCTCGCCGAGGTGCACGCACGCGGAGCCCAGGAGTCCGAGCCCCTTCGCGATCATCGCTCGCGCCTCGGGGGCGAGCATTTGTCCTTCGGGGGTGCGAAGGAAGATGGCGAGCGGCGCAGGCCAGGTGCCGAGCAGGGCGACGACCTTCGGCCACTCCCCCTTGCCCGCCGCGGCCTCCGCGTCGGCGACCTTCGAGAGGTCGATCGCGCTGCGCGATCCGGTGGCGATCCGATCGAGCTCCTCGCGGACCGACGCGCGGACGCGACCGCGGAACTCCTCGACCTCGAACACCTCGTCATCGCCGTCGAGCGAGACGTGCAGGCGCGCGCCCGCGTCGGTGAGGACGAGGCTCCGTAGGGTGAAGCCATAGAGGGGCGCGAGGAGCAGGTACCGCACGCCGATGTAGAGCTGGATGGCCTCGACGTCGGTCTCGCGCTCGGGAAGCACGGGGTGGCGCTCTTCCTCGACGAGCAGCGCGCCCACGAGGCGCCGCCGGAAGTCCGCGAGGGTGAGCCTCTGCGGTTCGAGATCGCCGTCGGCCTCGGCTCCGCCCACCACGAAGTCGACCAGGGTCTGGTCTGGACTGCGGCGGTCGACCGTCAGAGCCGTGATGCGCGCGCCGACGATGATCGAGAACGCCAGGAACCGCTCGCCCACGATCTCGCAGAGAGCATGGAAGCTGCCGATCCCCTCGCCGATGCGCTCGAACCAACCGTCGGTCCGGAGGGCGTCGAGGGAGAACTCTTTTTTCGTGTCGGGCATGGGTTGGGGGGAGACAGGGTCAGACGGTCTACGCTCGCACGATCGGCCACTGGAAGTCCACGTCTTCGCCCGAGGGCCGCGCCATTCCGTCGCCCGGCGGTCACCTTGGGACGATTTGCGGGGGCCGAGCCCGTCGCGTCGCGTGACGACACGCGGGACGCACGGGGCAGCCGCCGCAGACGGCCGGGTCGAACCGCTCTCGGCACCGCGTCGCCATCCCGAGGTGACAGAGGGAGAAGTCGTACTTGACCGGATCGACCGGGTCGAGCGCGGCCAGCGACGCGGTGATCTCGCGAACGGTTCGGCGGCCCGCGTCGGCTCGCGCGGTGAGCCCGAGGTTCCGACCGAGCTTGAGGATGTGGGTGTCGACGGGGCACGCGAGGTGCGAGGGTGGGAGCGACCACACCCCGAGGTCGACGCCATCGGCCGGCCGGATCATCCAGCGAAGAAACAAGAAGAGCCGCTTCGCGCCACCCCCACGCCGCACGTCGGGCAGGAGGTGGGCGGGGCCGCGGCGGGTGGTCGGGCGGTCGAGGCCGCCCTCGCGCCGCACCTCGTCGACCAGGAACGCGAGGGCCTCCCAAGTCGCCGCGTCGCGGGGCCCCCCGGCGGCCTCGGCGCGCGCCAAGCCCTCCTTGAACACCGCCTCGAGGCTACCAAAGCGCCGCTGACAAGCGCGCGCGCCAAAGAGCAGCCCAGCGACGTCCTCTCCTCGAAAGAGCCGGTGCACGAACCCTCGCAGGCGGCGGTCGAGCTCGGCGCGCGCCTCGGCCCGCTGCACGGGCTCGTGGTCGAGGCGCTCGAGCACCTCAGCGATCTTGGCGCGGATCGTCGCGACGTTCCCGAACGCGAGCGCGGAAGCGAGCAGGCCCACGAGCTCGCGCTCATCGCGCGTGGAGAAGGCGTGCACGTGCTCGACCGGATCGCGCGCGCGACGCTCGCCCAGGGGGCAGTCCGACCGGACGCGATCGAGCACCTCCCGCACGCGCTCCCGGTGGGCGGGCGACCGCTGCACGAGCGGCAGGGGCGGGCCTTTCATGTCTAAAACCTGAATATTTCCGAAGGCTCACGCGGCGGTGGGGGTGCCACTCTCGCCGCCGCTTCTGCGCGCGCGCGGAGCGCGGAGGCCTCGCGGAGGCGGACCTTCGCGAGCCCGCCCCAGCGGTCGTCGGCGGTCGCTTTGGCCACGTACGTGCGCAGCGCGAGCTCCTGGGCCCGGCGGTGCACGAGCGCCTCGTGCGCGTTCGGCGCGGCCTCGGCCTGCGCGCCGGCGCCGAGCGCGAGGTACCAGAGCCGCTCATAGGCCGGAACGAAGAACACGTTCTTGTCTTGGCTGATGATGGCGAGGCCGGGATCGAGCCCGAGCGCGCGCGCAGCGGCGGCCCGCCCGCGGCTCCCCTCCCCCGAGCGATCGAGCGCGACGGCCAGCCCCCACACGGCGAGCGCGGCGGTTTGGTGCGCGCCCGAGGTAGGAGGCAGCTTCGCCGTGAGGACCAGCGCGCTCTCGTACCCCGTGACCGCCTCGGCGAGGTTGCCGAGGCGCATCTCGGACTCGGCGAGGTTCAGGGTCGCGTTCGCCCGGGGCCCGAGGTCGACCGCGAGCTTCAAGTAGCGCTGGTAGGCGTCGTGCTCCTCGCGCGGGCGATCGAGCTTCGCGTAGCAATACGCGAGCGTCACCATCGCGTCGGCGGCGGCAGGGTGCCCCTCGTTCGCGCGGGTCGCGGGCTCGAGCACACGCACCGCCTCCGGCAGGAGGTCGAGCTTGTAGTAGACCTCGCCGAGGTCGAAGCGTAGGCGCACGTCCGGGCTCGCCTCGGCGCGAGCGTCCTCGAGCAGCGCCCGCGCGTGATCGAGCGCCCCGAATTTCGCGAGCTCCACTCGGGCATCGAAGTCGAGCACTTGGCGCACTCGCACGTGCAGGTCATAGCGCGCGCGCGAGCCGGGATCGCCGACCGATCCCCAGAGCCCCGGAGGGGTGTCGGCGCGGGCCGCGGACGGCACGACGTCGAGCGCAGCAGGCGCGACGAGCGCGACGAGCGCGACGAGCGCGACGACCACGCTGCGCGCCGCGCGCCTCACCGAGGCGCCTTCCGCCCGGAGAGGGCGTCGATGCGCTTGCGGGTGTGCTCGTCCCAGGGGCCCCTCGCGGGCTCCGCGCCGCCGCCTGCGCTCGCGGGGCGCGGCGGCGCGTCGACGCGGGACCTCTCGAGCCCGGTTCGGTACGCCGTGGCCGCACGCGCGGGATCGGCCTCCTCGAGGAGCACGCCGAGGAGGAGGTGCTCGATGCCCGGCTCGCCCACCGCGAGCACCTCTCGCGCGCGGGGCTCAGCGAGGGCGCTCTCGAGGCGCTTCGGGAGCTTGCCGGGCTCCACGAGCAGGGCGCGCGCCTGGTCGTGCTCCCCCACCCGCTCGAGGGCCAGCGCGAGGCCGAGCAGCGCCGCCGCGTGCACCCCGTCGTGAGCTTGTCGCCTCGCCTCGCGGAGCACGGCGATCGCGTCGTCTAGCTGGGTGGGACCATCGCGGAGGAGGAGCAGTCCGGCCTCGACGTAGGCCGCGCCGCGCTCCGCGGCCTCGAGCCGCGACGCACGCGGCAGCAGCGCGCGGAACGCCGCGAGCCCCTCGGTGCGTCGGCCAGCGCGCGCGAGGGCGTGTGCGAAGGCGAAGAGCGCGCGGGGCTCGTCGAGCGCCCGGTCGTCCCGCTTCTTGGCCTCCTCGAACGCCGCCACGGCCTCCGGGTAGCGTGCGAGGCGCGCGAGGGCTCGACCGCGGAGCGCGTGTCCCGGTGCTCGCTGTGGGCGGAGCCGGATCGCGGCGTCGACGAGGGTCAGGACCTCGGGCGAAACGGGCTCGGTCCCCACGAGCTGCGCCGTCGCGCTCGCGAGCTTCTCGCAATACTGGGTGAGCTCGGGCGCCTTGGCGCGCTCCCACGCGTTGGTGCCGCTCGAACCGTCGGCCTTCGCGCACTCGGCGGGGCGCGCCGCGCCGCCCGAGGGTGCCGGCGACGAGGCGGCCATGAGGAGCACGAGCGCGGCCGGCAGCATTCGTTCACCTTAGCGGACGGCCAACGAGAGCGCGCGAATTCCGAGCCCAGCCGCTGTCGGCGCGTGCCGACGGCGAGGTCTGCCGTTCGCGAGAACGCCGCATGATTCGCTCGGCACGGCGATTGCTGAGGGTGAGCATGGCCTTTGGAATCCAGCCTGAGCTCCTCCAGCGTGCAGCCCTCGGCGACCGCGAGTCGATGAATCATCTCCTGACGGAGGTGGTCCCTGTCATCGAGAAGCAGCTCCTCCGCT
This sequence comes from Myxococcales bacterium, assembly GCA_016720545.1. NCBI lineage: Bacteria > Pseudomonadati > Myxococcota > Myxococcia > Myxococcales > Myxococcales bacterium. Next base: position 466,818 of record JADKKK010000002.1, on the reverse strand, counting down.
ACCCGGTCTCGGAGGACGATCGGCGCGATCTGTTGCAGGCCGCCCTCATCCAGATCACTCGGCGGGTGGCCTCGTTTCGAGGCGACTCGAGCTTCTCGACCTGGCTCTTTCGAGTCACCGCGAACGAGGCGCTCATGCTGATGCGCTCGCAGCGTCGACTCCGCGCCCGCATTTCCAGCGGCTACGAGCTCGACGACCTGGCCGGCCTGGCGGGGACCGAGGAGCACGGCGCCGAGCACTCGGCCGCGCTGCGCGACGAGGCCCACGCCGTGCAGGCGGCCGTCCGAACGTTGCCCGACGACTACCGCGAGGTGGTGGTCGCGCACTACACCGCAGACCTGTCACTTCACGAGATCGCGACCACGCTGAGCCTGACCGAGAGCGCCGTCCGATCCCGGCTCCACCGGGCGCGCGCGCGGCTCCGCGCCGAGCTCGCCGCCACCGAGTTTGCGCCAGCGGCCGCGGCGTAGCGGCTGAGCTGTACCCGGGGACCGACACTGTCGGGATTTCCCGACAGGCGCCACTCCGCTCACTGCTCGGCGGGCTTCACCTCGATCTCGGTCAACCGCGCGCGGAACGCCGCCAACGCCGCTTGCATGGGCGCGAGGCGATCCTTGTCGCGGTGGAGATCGTTCCGCTCCTGAGGATCGACCGCGAGGTCGAAGAGCTGGTACTGGGCGCCGCCGAAGTGGAGGAGCTTCACGCCCGCGCCGGGCCCCGAGATGAGGGCGCGGCGGGTCTGGTTGAACGGGCCGATGGGCATGTCGATGTACACGTCGCGGTCGGCCTCCGCGCCCGCGACGCCTTCGATTTCCGGCATGAGGCTCTGGCCGGACAGCTCACCCGGGGGCGCGGTGATGCCCATGAGCGCGAGCATCGTCGGCGCAAGATCGATGTGGGACCGACGGGCTGCGACACGACGGGGCTGTACGCCGGGGACGTAGACGACCAGCGGGACCCGCACGAGGGACTCCCAGAGCTCGGAGCCATGCCAGCTCATGCCGTGATCGCCGAGCGCTTCGCCGTGATCGGCCGTGAGGATGACGACGGTGCGGTCGGCCCAAGGCGCCGCCTCGATCGCGTCGAGCACGCGCCCGAGGTGCTTGTCGGTGTACCAGACCTCGCCGTCGTACTGAGCGTGGACCCAGGCCGCGGCGCCCTTCTCCCCCTCGCCGAAGTTGGGGGCCTCCGGGTGGGGCGCGTACTGGGCGTGGGGATCGAAGTAGTGAAACCACGCGAAGAACGGCTTCTCCCCCGCCCCGCCCGCGTCGCCCATGCCCGCGTCGCCCGCGTCGCCCGCGTCGCCCGCGTCGCCCGCGTCGCCGGTGCCGGCGTCGCCCGCGCCCCCGCTCGCCTCACCGCTCGGCTGGCGCAGGAGCTTCAGGATCGCCGTGGAAAGCGCCTCGCTCGACATCGAGTTGTCGTTGTCGGCGAGCCCCGGCGGGATCGCGCTGAGGTCCCACTTATCGAAGCCCTGCGCGAGCCCGAAGCTCGGCTTGAAATAGAAATGCGACATGGCGCCGAGGGTCGCGTACCCCGCGTCGCGGGCCCGCTCGGCCACGAACGTGTTCTTGGGTGAGTAGACGTTGAAGTGGCCGCCGTCCCGCAGCGTCTCGCTCGGGAACTTCCCCGCGTGGAGGGGCCCGAGGCTCTTGCCGGTGTAGGACGCCATGGCATACGCCCTCTCGAACACGACGGATTTCTTCGCCAGCCGGTCCATGTTCGGGCTCACGGGCTTCGGGTAGCCCATGAAGCCGAGGTCCGTGCGGAGCGTGTCGACCGTGATCAGCACGACGTTGAAGCGGTGGGCGCGCTTCGGGACCGCGACCACCGGGGGCGCGACCGGTTTGGGCGCGGGAGTGTCGGCGCCAGAGCAGTCCTCGTCGACGCCGTTGCCGGGGACGTCGATCGCCTCGGGATAGCGGGCGCGATCGCGGTCGTCGCAGTCGCCGCCACCAAAGAGCGGCGAGGCGCCGTCGTGGTCGCGATCGGTCGCGCGCCGGAGCACGCCGAGGCCCACCTTCCCCAGCGAGGCGTACCGGGCGAGGCCGCGCGCGAGCTCGGGCTCCGCGTTGAGGACGAGGGCGTCACGCCAGCACAGGGCCAGCGCGAGCACGACCGCCGGGAGGACCGCCAACGGGGCGAGCGGCCCCTTGCCGGTCCGCGCGAGCACGGGCGCCGCGTACGCAGCCGCCGCAAGCACCAGCGCGCCGGCGATGGGCGTGAGGTCGAGCTCCTTGCGCTTCAGCACGCCGAGGATCGCCAGCGCGTGCGCGCCGTCGCCGCTCGCGTCGCCGCTCGCCACGCCGAGCGCGACGAGCGACACGACGAGCGCCGCGGCGGCGGCGCCGGTCGCCGCGGGATCCACGAGCGACGGGAGGCGTGACGCCCCCATCGCGAGTGCGCGGCGCAGCGGCGGGCCGAGGGCGAGCACGAGGCCCAGAAGCACGAGCACGAGCGCCATGGTCTGCACGCCGAGGAGCAGGCCGGCGCCCTGCGGCGTCCCTTCGGCGAGGCGGGCCTTGCCGACGTGTGCCGAGACCACGACGAGGACGAAGGCGGCGACGATCGCGAGCGGCACCAGCGCGGCCGTGCGCGATCGCTCGAGCACCGGCGCGGCGCGGAGGGCCTGGACGTGCTCGAGGGGTGAGCGAAGATCGCGCGGCTCGAAGTACGCCGTCGCCGCCGCGACCCCGACGCCAATCACCAGCGCCAAGGGGCAGAGGAGCCCCAAGTCGGAGAGGAAGAGCGCTCCCACCGAGGGCAGCTCCAGGTCCAGGCTCCCGGCGCGGCGCGCCTCTAGCGCGGCGACCACCGCCGCCCCGACCGCGGCTCCGCCGACCGAGAGCGCCGCTCTACGAACCATCCCAGCGAGCACGGCGCGCACTGTAAGTCACCGCGCCGGATTCACGAACAGGTTCGTGCGCGCTCCCCTCGAGGGCCAGCGCCCCGAGCGTCGCAGTCGACGCCTCTCCCATCGAAGTCGTGATGGGTGACGCGCTTGGGCGGTGCCCAATGTTCGCGGCGCCGTGGCTCCCACGGGCTCTGACCAACGCCGACGGAATTCAACCCTTCGGCGCTACCCGCGGGGCCGTGCGCGGGCGAGCGGGTGCGCGCCGTCGTACACCCGCAGCAGATGCTCGACCGAGACGTGCGTGTAGCGCTGCGTGGTCGAGAGCGAAGCGTGCCCAAGGACCTCCTGGATCGAGCGCAGATCGGCGCCGCCATCGAGGAGGTGGGTCGCGCACGTGTGGCGCAGCGCGTGGGGGTGGAGGTCCGCCCGCCCCGCGCCCCGCGCCCCGTAGGCGCGCACGAGCAGCTGCACCGCGCGGACCGGCAAGCGGCGGCCGCGCACGGAGACGAAGAGCGCTTTCGGATCGAGCGCGCCGGTGCGGGGGTGCGCGAGCGCGGGCCTCGCCGCGAGGTACTCGACGAGCGCGTCGCGCGCGGCGTCGCCGAAGGGCACGAGGCGCTCCTTGCGGCCCTTGCCCAAGACCCGCGCGCGACCGGCGCCAAGATCGACGTCGCCGAGGTCGAGGCCGACGAGCTCGCTCACGCGGACCCCAGCGCCGTAGAGAAGCTCGAGCAGCGCGCGGTCCCTCGCCCCCACGGGGCCGTCGGCCGCGGTGGCGCATTCGACGACCTCCTTGGCCGCGTCGACAGAGAGGAACGTGGGCAGCGGGCGGCGGGCCTTCGGGCTCGCCAGCTCGTCCGCGGGGCTGCAGGCGAGGTGGCCGCGATCGACCAGGAATCGAAAAAAAGTACGTATCGCCGCGAGCTTGCGCGCAACCGAGGGCGGCGCGTGGGTGCGCGCGAGGACGCCGAGGTGCCCGCGGAGCGAGTACACGTCGGCCGCGATGAGGGGAACCGGAGCGCACTCCGCGAGGCCCTTTCGCTCGCGCAGGAAGGCGTCGAGGGCGCGCAGGTCCCGCGCGTAGGCGGCGACCGTGTGGGGCGACGCGTTGCGCTCCGCGCGCAGATGCGACTCGAACGCGGCGATGGCGGACGAGAAGTCCAAGGGCTGCGCGGGCTGCACGGGGAGAGCGTGCCTCACCGCGCGGGCGCGGGCGAGTTTGTTGGGGGGCGCCGGCGCACCCCCAACCCCGCGGACCGCCGCGTACCAGCGGAGCGCGCGACGGCTCGAATTCCGCTCCGAAGCTGCTATTGCGCTCGGCGTGCCGGCGCCGCGCAAGACCATGCCCCGTGGACGCCGCGCCTGGAAGAAGGTTCGCCGGCTCGCCAGACGGCTCTGGCACCGCGCAAGAAACGAGCGCGCGACGCCTCGAGAGGTCGGCGAGGCGGTGTTCCTCGGCGTCTTCTCTGGGTGCACGCCCGCGGTCGGCTTCCACGGCTGGGTCGCGGTGTTCGCCGCCACCCTCTTCCGTCGAAACCGCCTCTACGCGTGGCTCGGCTCGCGCGTCTCGAACTTCGTCTTCATGCCGTTCATCGTGCTCGCCGAGATCCAGTGCTCCCGCCTGCTGCGCACCGGGAAGCTCGCGCCGATCACGCGAGAGCACGTGCTCGAGCAGGCCCCCGAGCTGCTGCTCGACTGGGGCCTCGGCTCCGTGGTCGTCGGGATCGCGCTCGGCGCGCTCTTCGGCGCGCTCGCCTGGCGCTGGGCCCACCGCCGCGATCGCCGCGAAGAGCGCGCCCGCGCCGCCGCCAGCGCCCCGGCGCCTAGCTCTAGCAGCAGGTGGACTCCAGACTAGAGCGCCGAACCGCTTGATGACCGAGGATTCTCGCCGAGTTGCGAGCCGTGCGAGGCGTGACGACCCGATGTATGAAGCGTGGTGCACGCGAACGCGATGCACATTCGCAGCATGGGTCTGCGCGGCGGCGAGCGCTACCCGCGCCGGCCCTTCACGCGGTCGTAGGTGCCCGGCGGCGCCTTGGGCCCCCCGCCCGTCCCGGTGGTGCGGCTCGTTCCCCGTCCACCATCGTCGGCCGCGGGCCTCCCGGTCTCCGGGGCACGTCCGCGGCCTGCCCCGCCCCCCCAGTCCGAGGTGACATCGTAGCCGCGGCGGACGGGGGAGCCGCCGCCGTACCGAGCGCCCGCCGTGCCACGCTCGCCTCCGCGCTCGGGCGCGGGTCCTCGCCCACGCGGCGTGCCACGCTCGCCTCCACGCTCGGGCGCGGGTCCTCGCCCACGCGGCCCCCACGCTCGCCTCCACGCTCGGGCGCGGGTCCTCGCCCACGCGGCGCCCCACGCTCGCCTCCACGCTCGGGCGCGGGTCCTCGCCCACGCGGCCCACGCTCGCCTCCACGCTCGGGCGCGGGTCCTCGCCCAGGCGGCGCCCCACGCTCGCCTCCACGCTCGGGCGCGGGTCCTCGCCCACGCTCGGGCGCGGGTCCTCGCCCACGCGGCGCCGGCCCGCGCTCGCGCTCGGGAGCCCCTGCGGAGCGCTCGCCTCGGCGGCCGGGCGCGCCTCGCTCGACCCGTGCGTGAGCCGGGCCGGGCTCGCGCTCCCCTCGCGGGGCCCCTTCGCCCCGCGGAGCCCGCGACGGTCCGCTCGACCCCGTGGAGCGCGCGCCGAACCGTTCGCCCCCCCCCGAAGGCTCGCGCGCCTCGCGGCGCGGCCCGACCGGCGCGCCCTCGCGTCGCCGCGGGGCGTCCTCGCGGAAGCCGCCGCGCGCGTCGTCGGCGAGCCGCTGAGGGCGGCGGGCACCTGGCTCCACCCCCGCATCCGGCCGCGGAGAAGGACGGCTCCGGACGACGCGGCGGGGCGCGGCGGCCTCCTCCCGCGCGCGGGCGAGGTCGAGGGTCGTCGGCAGCTTCTTCGGGACGCCGTAGCCCTTCTTCAGCGCGCCGAGCTCGTCCCGCGTCAGCGGCCTTACGCCGCCAGGGGGCAGCCCCTCGGTGGTGATCCCCGCGAAGGCCACGCGCGAGAGCCGCATCACCAAGAACCCGCTCGCCTCGCCCATCCGGCGAATCTGCTGGTTTCTGCCCTCCTTGATGGTGAGCTCGAACCAGGTCTTGTCGCCCTCGTGGCGGAGGAAATTGACCTCGGCGGGCTGCGTCGGACCGTCGTCGAGCTCAAGCCCGCGACGCCAGCGGTCGAGGTGCTCTTTCTCCATGATACCATTCACTTTTACGACGTAGGTCTTGGGCACCGCGCGCTTCGGGTGAAGCAGCCCGTCGGAGAACTCGCCGTCGTTGGTCGCCAGCAGCGCGCCGCTCGTCGCGAAGTCGAGCCGACCGACGGGGAAGAGCCGAACGTCGAACGACGAGAGCATGGTCGCCATGGTCGCGCGCCCCTCGGGATCGCTCAGCGTCGACACCACTCCGCGCGGCTTGTGGCAGAGGACGTAGACGGCGTCTTCGGCGACGACGCGCTTGCCGTCGAGCTCGACCTTGTCGGCGCGTGGATCGGCCTTCGTGCCGAGCTCGGTCACCACGCGTCCGTTCACTCGCACCCTGCCGGCGCGGATCATGTCTTCGGTCGCCCGGCGAGAGGCGACGCCGCCGCGCGCGAGAATCTTCTGGAGTCGCTCGGATGCCATGCGCAGCCCTCTAGCACGGGCCGTCGGTCGCGGCGCCTGCTACGAGCACGGCGTCGGCCGACCCGAACGCGACGACGCCCGTACCCCGCGAGGCGCGGCACGGGCGGCGTTCTTCGAGCGATGCCGCCTCGCGGCGGCTCCGCGGCGCTACTTCGCGCCGGCGTCGCCCTTGGCGGGGGCGCCGGCGTCGGCCGGGTTTGGCTCGGTGCCGCCGTCCTTCGACGCGGCTTCCATGGCCTCACGGGCCTTCGCTTCGACCGCCTCTTGCTCGGCCTTCAGCTGCTCGTCGCGATCCCACCGATCGACGTGCCCGTCGAAGGTCTCGTCCATGCCCATGCGCTCGAGCTTGCCGTTGCGGTACATTTCCCACACGTCCGGCTTTCCATCAAAATTCCGGTCGCGGCGAATGCGCTGGAGGTTGCCTTCGACGTAGAACTTCCACACGTCGGGCTTGCCGTCGAGGTTCGTGTCGACCTGCTCCTGGGCGAGGCGCCCCTCGACGAAGTTGATCCACACGTCGACGCGACCGTCGTAGTTGCGATCGCTCTCCTCGTGGACCGCCTCGCCCTTGGCGTTGAAGGTGCGCACGACGTCCTTGATGCCGTCGAGGTTCGTGTCGGCCTCGCGGCAGACCAGCGCCTTGCGCGAGGACTCGCCCGCGGCGCCGAACACGCGATACACGCGACGGACGTTGGGGCGCAGCGCACCCGGGCCGGCCGTCTCGTTCACCTCGAGATCGGGCTTGCCCTTGTAGTTGCACATCGAGCGGTCGTCGGATGGCCATGCCGCCTGGTTGGACGCCCCGCCCGCGGCCACCTCGGCGCGGGTCTCGGAGCCGCCGCAGCCACCGATGATGAGCGCGAGCGCCGCGGAAGCCAAGGTCGTGGCGCCCAGGCTCAGGGCGAGCGCGGCGCGGGTTCGTGTCTTCATTTCGCTGCTCCTCCGTCGGCGTCGGTCGCGGGCGTCGCAGATTTCGGCGCGCCGCCGGTGGGCGAGGCCGGCTGCCCGTTGGGTCCGATGAGGAGGCTCGCCTCGGGGTCGGGCTTGCCGTCACCGTCGCGATCGATCGCCACGTCTACCGTGTCGCCCTTCCAAACCCACCACTGGTCGACGCGACCGTCGAGGGAGCTGTCTCGCTCGCGCTTGGCGATCTTCCCGGTGACGCTGTCGAACGTGTCCCACGTGTCGATGCGGCCCTGGTTGGTCGTGTCCATCTCGCGCCGCGTGAGGCGCCCGCCCTCGTAGATCTCGATCTCGTTGACGACGCCGTTGTCGTCGTAGTCGTACTCGCGGCGGCGCACGGTAGTGCCGTCTTGCGCGAAGTACTCGTACATGTTCGGGCGACCATCTCCGTTGAGGTCCGAGATGCGGCACGTCTCCACACCGCCGCGGTAAACGCGCTGAATCTCGGGCTTTCCGTCCAGGTTCGCGTCCATCGCCTGCACCTGGCCGGACTTGGCGTCGCACGGCTCGTGGACGATCGCGGTGTTGCGCACGAGCGATGGATCCCGCTTGCCAGCGACGATCGCCTCCGACGCTTCGCACCCCGCCAACGACCACGCGCTCGCGCAGACCGCGACGAAGAGTGCTCCCGCCCGGACCCCGTGCCATGCCCGCTTCGGGCTTCGGTCGTTCACTCGCATCCTCCTCGACTCCAACTACCCGCGCACCACACCCCTCGTGTCGGCCCGCCGAGCGTGGACACTCTACCCGGGGTCGCGCTCGCGGAGCAAGCTTCCCCACGCGACAAATCTGTTTGCGTCCGGTGCGCGTGGGCCAACTTGAAGAAATTCACATCTTATATCCAACACTTAAAATGTTACCTTAGATCTTGAACGTCACAGAATCGCGCTTGACGGTCACGTATGCTCACGTAGTGTATGTTCGTTCGGGCGGATCTCGGACGCCCCGAACCCGCTGACTCGTCCCCTGCTCTACCTGCCTCTGCACGGTCCCGCCATGCGCAAGAAGATCAGCACGACCATCTACGTCACGCCGGAGCAGAGCGACCAACTCAAGCTCCTCCACGAGCGAACGAAGGTGCCCGTCGCCGTCTACATTCGCGAGGGGATCGACCTCGTGCTTCGGCGCTACCAGCACATGCTGCCCGGGCAGCTCCCGTTGGGAGAGACGCTCGACGCGCAGCTCCCGCTCGGCGAGGACAGGCGCGCGCGGGGTGGCGGCGGCAGCGACGACCCGAACATGTGAGGCGTGTGCCGGCGCGACCCCGCCCGCCGGGTCGACCACGCCGTCGGCCGCGCGGATGAGGGGCGCGGGGCGCGCGCTTCGGCTATAAGGCACCGCGCCCATGCCCACGCCTCAGTCCAAGATCCGCAATTTCTCGATCATCGCGCACATCGACCACGGGAAGAGCACGCTCGCCGACCGCATCCTCGACGTCACCGGCGCGCTCACGCAGCGCGAGTCGCGTGAGCAGTTCCTCGACAAGATGGACATCGAGCGTGAGCGGGGGATCACCATCAAGGCGCAGAACGTCCGCCTCAAGTACAAGGCCGACGACGGCGAGGTCTACCAGTTCAACCTGATCGACACGCCGGGCCACGTCGACTTCAACTACGAGGTCTCGCGGAGCCTGTCGGCCTGCGAGGGCGCCATCCTCGTCGTCGACTCGACCCAGGGGGTCGAGGCCCAGACGCTCGCGAACGTGTACCTCGCGATCGACCAGGGCCTCGAGATCCTGCCGGTGCTGAACAAGGTCGACCTCCCCTCCTCCGACGTAGACGGCACGAAGGAGCAGATCGAGTCGGTCATCGGCCTCGACTGCTCCGAGGCCGTGCGGTGCAGCGGCAAGACCGGCGTCGGCGTGCCGGACATCCTCGCCCAGATCGTGAAGAAGATGCCGCCCCCCCGCGGGAACCCCGACGGGAAGCTGCGCGCCCTCATCTTCGACTCCTGGTACGACTCCTACCGCGGCGCCATGGTGATGGTGCGAGTGGTCGACGGCACTCTGCGCAAGGGCGACAAGATCCGCTTCATGGCCACCAAGACCGAATACGAGGTCACGGAGCTCGGCAGCTTCCAGCCCTTCGCGGTGGCCCTCGAGGAGATCGGCCCCGGCGAGGTCGGCTTCGTCGCGGCGAACATCAAGAGCGTCCACGACGCCAAGGTCGGCGACACGGTCACCCACGCGCTCGAGCGTCTCCGCGCCTCCGAGGCGCTCCCCGGCTTCAAGGACGTGAAGGCCATGGTGTTCGCGGGGATCTTCCCCACGGACTCGTCCGACTACCCGTCCCTCCGCGACGCGCTCGACAAGCTCCAGATGAACGACGCGGCGTTTTCCTTCGAGCCCGACTCGTCCGAGGCGCTCGGCTTCGGGTACCGCTGCGGCTTCCTCGGCCTGCTCCACATGGAAATCATCCAGGAGCGGCTCGAGCGCGAGTTCAACCTCGACCTCATCACCACGGCGCCGTCGGTGGTCTACAACGTCTACAAGAACAACGGCGACTACGTCCGGGTCGACAACCCCGCGAAGCTGCCGCCTCCGCAGGACATCGAGCGAATCGAGGAGCCGTTCGTCAAGATGAGCATCCACGTGCCCCAGGAGTACGTGGGCGCCGTGCTCACGTTGTGCCAGGAGAAGCGGGGCAACCAGATGGGCATGACGGCGGCCAACGACCGCTTCATCATCGTGTACGAGCTGCCCTTCGGCGAGGTGCTCTTCGACTTCCACGACAAGCTGAAGAGCGTCTCGCGGGGCTACGCGTCGATGGACTACGAGATCATCGACTACCGCCCGGGCAACCTCGTGAAGGTCGACGTCCTGGTCAACGGCGACCCGCTCGACGCGCTCTCCATCATCGTGCACCGCGAGCGAGCCCAGAACCGGGGCCGGTCGCTCGCCGAAAAGCTGAAGGAGTTCGTGCCTCAGCAGCAGTACGAGGTGGCCATCCAGGCCGCCATCGGTGGGAAGATCATCGCCCGCGAGACCGTCCGCGCCCTCCGGAAGGACGTCACGGCGAAGTGCTATGGCGGCGACATCAGCCGAAAGCGTAAGCTCCTCGAGAAGCAAAAGGAGGGCAAGAAGCGCATGAAGCAGGTGGGAAACATCGAGATCCCGCAGAAGGCGTTCCTCGCCATCCTCAAGGTCGAGGGCTAGCGCCGCGAATTCTCCCGAACAGAGCCACCGGCTCGGGGCGGAGCTCATCGAACGCCGATCATGCGGCCGCGATTGCTTCCCCCAGGGCGCGAGTCTCCCTCGCTCGACGAAATTGCGGAGCGCGAGCGCGGCGTCGGGAGCCTCGCGGACGGCGCGCCTCGTCCGTTTCGTTGCCTCCGGGGCCGAGGCGCGGCTTTCTCGTAGGACGGCCGCGAAGTTTGGTAGTCTAGCGCCGCCGCGTGCGAAAGACCCTCGCCCCACGGAAGAAGCCTGCGGTAAGGCGCCCGAAGCCACGGGCGACGATCGACCCGAGCCGCCTCGCGCTCGCCGCGATCGAGCGCATCCGCGTGGTCCTGGAACAGTCGGGCCGTGGCGCGTCCTTCCTTCCTCCGGTCCCCGAGGCTGAGCTCGAGGCGCGCGCCGAGCGCTTTGGCGGACCGCTCCCTGAGCCCTACGTCGCCGTGGCCGCCGTGACCTCCGGCTTCGGCGACCCTGGCGCGCTGCTCGACGCGGAGGGCATCACGCACGCGCAGGCTGAGGTGCGCGCGCGCTTCGGAGCCGACGGCGGGAAGCGGTACTTCCCTTTCGCCACGGTCGACGGCGCCCTCGTCGCGCTGGATCGCGGGCACGGGCCGCGTCGGTTCGGCGGAGCGCCGCGGGCGGCCACGGCGCCCGGCCAGCTCCCCGTCGTCGAGCTCGTGGGCACCACGCCACGACCACGAGCGCACGATTTCGCCCACTGGCTCGACGACCTTGCCGACGAGCGCGAAGAGTCGATGGAGGCCGCGGCGCGGATCCCTCAGCGGCTCCGCGAGCTGCTCGCGAACCTGGGTTTCCACTTCGAGACGCCGCTGCTTGGCACGCTCGAGACCTCCGACTTGCCCGCCATGACCGCGCTGCTCGGAGCCGAGCGCGCTCGGGCCACGCGGGGCGACGTGAACCGCCTGTTCGACTCGACGGGCGCGACGGTGCTCACCATCAACGTCGACGATTTCTCCATGACCGGCCGCTTTCGCACCGGCGACGTCGCGTTCGGGGCCGAGGACGTCTTCCGCTGGCTGCGCACGTTCCGAAACGAGAACTTCTACGCCGAGTCGGCCGGCAAGCACGTCGAGGATCTGTCGCGCGATCTCCGCGAGTCGGCGCCGGAGCCACCGCTCGTGGTGCGCGGCGCCCGCGTCCTCGATCCCCTCCCCGCGACGCGCTACACGTTCCGAGCCGCGGCTGGGCGCTCACCGTCCGATTTCTACGTGCTCGGCCGCGCCAGCGGAGCCCGCGCGAAGGCGCCGAGCCTGCTGCTCCACTTCGTCGACGGAGAGGTCGAGAGCGAAGTGTCGCGCGACGAGCACCTCACCGATATCCACGTCGAGCGCGATGGCACGGTGTGGGGCCTGACCGCGAGCCACGCCGTGCGGTTCGAGCGCGACGGTACGTCCCGCCCCATTCCGCTCGCGCGCCGCACCCCCGGGCGCACTTTCTGGTACGGAATGGGCTCAGCCGTGGGCCGCGTGCTCGTGTGGGGCGCGGGAGCGCTGCTCGAGCTGTCGGGCAACCGCTTCATCCCGTTCACGCCCGACGCGGGCCTCGACGGGAGCGAGGCGGTCCTCGCCATCCATGCGCACAAGCGGGGCCTCAGCATGCTCGTGAGCGGCGCGCAGATGGGGGCCGTCGCGTCGTTCGACGGCAAGCGCTGGAGCGACATCCGCCAAGACCAGGTCATCGGCGTCGACGTGGCCGACCTCGACGTGTTCCGCGGCGCCGCGTTCGTGCTCGACCGGGAGGGTACCGTGTGGCGCGAGGAGCGCGCCGCGAGGCCCCGCCCTGTCCCCTTGGAGCAAGAGCACCCCGCCTTCTCCGACGATCGGGGCGCGCCGCGCGCGGCCCACTCGCTCCGCCTGTTCGAGGGCGGCATGCTGATCGCGAGCGACGGTGGCGTCCTCAGCACGAGCGGGGACGAGCCGCTGTTTTACCGCGCGCGCGACTGCGACGAGCCCGCGCGCCTCGTACGCCTCGGGAGCGAAGACCGCGAGTCGCTGAGCGGCGCCCCCGAGACGGCCATCCTCGCGCTGTGCGGTCCGCACGTGTGGCTCTGGCACGGCGAATCCTTCCAGGTGCTCGACGTGACGGAGTGGTAAAGCGGGCGGAATGGACAAGCGCATTCTGGCCACGATCTCGACGCTGAACGCGCGCGCGCCCTCCCCCGCCCACCAGTGGACCTACGAGGGCGACGTGCCCTTCGGCGCCGATCCGGTGCGCGCGTTCACGCTCGGGAACGGCCTCCGTTTGCTGCTGCTCGTGGACCGGCAGGCGCCAACCGTGAGCTATTTTACCTGGTTTCGCGTGGGCTCGCGCCACGAGCGGCCGGGTAAGACGGGGCTCGCGCACCTGTTCGAGCACCTGATGTTCAACGAGACCGAGAACCTGCGCGCCGGGCAGTTCGACCGCCGGCTCGAGGAGAGCGGCGCGGAGTCGAACGCCGCCACCTGGCTCGACTGGACGTACTATTACGAGTCGCTCCCGAGAGATCGCTTCGGCCTCGCCGTGTCCCTCGAGTCGGAGCGCATGGCCCACCTCGTGCTGCGGGAGCCGCAGGTGACGAGCGAGAAGGAGGTGGTCGCGAACGAGCGGCGCTATCGCGTGGAGGACGACGTCGAGGGCGCGGCGAACGAGCTGCTCTACAAGACCGCCTTCGATCGGCACCCGTACCACTGGCCCACGATCGGCTGGATGGACGACATCCAGAACTTCACCCCCGCCGACTGCGAGGCGTTCTACGCGAGCTACTACGCGCCGAACAACGCGACGCTCGTGGTGGTGGGCGACGTGAGCGAGCGCGCGGTGCTGGAGAAGGTCGGGCGCGCGTACGGGGGCATTCCCCGGGGCGTCGTGCCGGAGGAGGACACCCTCCCCGATCCGCCCCAGACGGCGGCGCGCGAGGTCGTGCTGCGTCGCCCCACCGCGACCACGAAGGTGCTGGTGGGCTACCGGGGCCCGTCGCTCGGCGACAGCGAGCACACCGTCCTCTGCGTGCTGAACGAGGTCCTCTTCGGCGGTCGCGCGTCGCGCCTCTACGAGCGGATGGTCGTCGCGACCGAGGTCGCGACCGAGCTGCGCGGGTGGGTCTCGACCTTCCGTGATCCCGGCCTCTACGAGGTATTCCTCACTGCGCGGGCGCCGCACGGCCCCGAAGAGCTGCTCCGCGATTTCGACGCCGAGATCGCGAACCTGAAGGAGGAGCTCGTGACGGAGGACGAGCTCGAGCGCGCGAAGGCCCGGCTCGAGCTCGGGCTCCTCCAGTCGCTCGACACGGCCGCGGGCAAGGCCGAGCAGATAGGCTTCTACGACACTGTGCTGGGCGATCCGCGGGGCGCGTTCGCGAAGCTCGAGGCGTACCGGCGCGTGACCCGCGGGCAGGTGCGGACGGCCGCGCGTAGGTGGCTCGGCGCCGCCTCGCGGACCGTCGTCACGGTGCTCCCGCAGGCGACCGAGTCCGCGGCGGTGAGCGCATGACGCGCGTCCTCCATGAGCCCTCGCGGGCGCTGCCGGTGGTCAACCTCGTCGTCGCGTTCGGCACCGGGGCGTTCTTTGATCCCCATGGACAAGAGGGCCTGTCGCGCTTCACGGGTCGCATGCTCCGCCGCGGCACCCGCGGCCGCTCCGCGCGCGAGCTCGAGGCCGCGCTCGACCGCCTCGGGGGCGAGCTGTCGGTGGAGGTGAGCGCGACGACCACCACCCTGCACGCGCAGGTGATCCGTCGCAATCTAGGCGGGTTCGTGGACCTGCTCGCCGAGGTCCTCGGGAGCCCCGCGTTCGCACCCGACGAGGTCGAGCGACTGCGCAAGAAGGTGCTCGCGGAGCTCATCGAGGCGCGCGACAGCGACCGCCACCTCGCGCAGGTCGCCTTCCGCGCCGCGATGTTCGAGGGACACCCGTTCGGCCGCTCGGCCCAGGGGCGCCCTCGCACCCTCGCCACGATCACGCCAGAGACGCTCGAGGCCCACTACCGCGGGCACTACCTGCGCGAGACCGCGACCTTCGGCTTCGCCGGCGACGTGGGCGCGCAGGAGGCCTCGGAGATCGCCGAGCGCCTCTCGGCCGCGCTCCCGAGCGGCGCCGCGCCGTCGTTCGACGCCCTCCACGATCCGCCCGGGCCGCGCGGCCGGCGCCTCGTGATCGTCGACAAGCCCGAGCGCTCGCAGACGCAGATCCTCATCGGCGCGCTGGGCACCTCGGGCCACGACCCCGACCACGTCCCGCTGCTCGTCGGAACGGCCATTTTCGGCGGTACGTTCACCTCGCGGCTGATGCGCGAGGTCCGCTCGAAGCGCGGCTGGTCGTACGGCGCGAGCGCGAGGCTCTCGGTGGAGCGCGTGCGCCACGCGCTCACCGTCTGGACCTTCCCGGCGTCGACCGACGCCCCGAAGTGTGTCGCGTTGGAGCTCGATCTCCTCGAGCGCTTCGTCGAGCGAGGCGTGACCCCGCGCGAGACGGCGTTCGTGCGAAATTACCTCGTCCGATCGCACGCGTTCGAAATCGACACGCCGACGAAGCGCCTCCACCAGGCGCTGGACACCCACACGCTCGCGCTGCCGGCCGACTACCACACCTCGTACCTCGAGCGCGTCCGCGCGACGACGGCCGCGTCCGCGTCCGCGGCCGTGCGCGAGCGGATCTCGACGCAAGATCTCGCGATCGTCGTCGTCGGGACCGCGAGCACGATCGAGGCCGAGCTGCGGGCGGCGCTGCCGAGGCTCGACGACGTGCGCGTCGTGCCGTTCGACGCGGACGCCGACGCGAATGACTGACGTCCTCGTGGCGGGCCCCCTCGCCTCCGAGGCGCTCGGGCGGATCGGCGCGACCGGCGCGCGCGTGGAGGTGTACGCCGACGGCGTCGGCGGCGAGCTCTCCCCGGAGGCCGCGGCCGCGCGCGCCCTCGTCCCGCTGCTCACGACGCGCGTCGACCGCGGGCTCCTCGCTCGCCTGCCCCGCCTCGAGCTCGTGGCCAACGTGTCCGCCGGGGTCGATCACGTCGACCTCGACGCGTGCCGCGCGCGCGGTGTGGCGGTCACGAACACGCCCGACGTGCTCACCGACGCCACGGCCGACCTGGCGTTCGCCCTGCTCCTCGCGGCGGCGCGGCGGGTCGGCGAGGCCGAGCGGGTCCTCCGGAGCGGCGGGTTTCCCCCGTGGAACCCGGCGTTCATGCTCGGCAAGCGCGTCGCCGGCGCGACCCTCGGGGTCGTCGGCTTCGGGCGAATTGGGCGCGCAGTGGCGAGGCGCGCCGAGGGCTTTGGAATGCGTGTACTCTACACGTCACGCGCCGACCCGCCGCCCGGGGCGCCGGCGGCCGAGCGCGTGCCGCTCGCGGAGCTGCTCGCCCGCGCCGATTTCGTCTCGCTCCACGTGCCGCTGTCGGCCGCCACGCGGCACCTCATCGGCCGCGCGGAGCTCGCCCGCATGAAGCCCGGCTCGGTGCTCGTGAACACGTCGCGAGGCGCGGTGGTCGACGAGGAGGCGCTGGCCGAAGCGCTCGCTCACGGGCCCCTGTTCGCCGCCGGCCTCGACGTCTACGAGCACGAGCCGAAGGTGCACCCCGCGCTGCTGCTGCGAGAGAACGCGGTGCTCGTGCCGCACATCGGCAGCGCCGAGGCGGAGACCCGCCGCGCCATGGCCATGCTCGCGGCGGACAACGTGGTGGCGCTCCTCGAAGGGCGCCCGCTGCTCACTCCCGTGTAGTCCGAGGTGACTCCGCGGTCGCGCAGACGCCTGGCGCCTACGCCGGAGGGCGCTTCGCGAAGGGCTCGGCGAACCCCGTGTCGTACTCGCCGCTCGAAAACTCGGGCGACGCGAGCACGCGCCGCACGAACGGCATGTTGGTCACGGTGGGCGCGATGTGGACCCCCGCGAGCAGGGCGTCGAGCCGCGCGATCGCCGCCGCGCGCGTGTCGCCCCAGGCGCACAGCTTGGCGATCATGGGATCGTAGTAGGGCGTGACGGTGTTGCCGGCGACGACGGCCGACTCGACGCGGATCTCCCGCGTGAGCACCTCGCCGTCCGGTGTCCACGCGAGCTCGTGGATGGGCCCGGGCTTGGGCACGAAGCCCTTCGCCGGATCCTCGCAGCAGATGCGCGCTTCGATCGCGTGGCCGGTCCGCGGCAACCGCGACCAGTCGGGCAGGCGCTCGCCCGCGGCGACGCGGAGCTGCCACTCGACGAGGTCGAGGCCGGTGACCATCTCGGTCGCGGGGTGCTCGACCTGCAGGCGCGCGTTGACCTCGAGAAAGTAGAGCTCGCCCGCCTCGTCGGCGATGAACTCGCACGTGCCCGCGCCCACGTAGCCCACCTTGCGCACCACGCGGAGCGCCGCTTCGTAGAGCGCAGCGCGCCTCGCCTCACCTGCCTCGCCCGCGAAGAAGGCCGCCGGCGACGGGGTCTCCTCGATGATCTTCTGGTGCCTGCGCTGCACGCTGCACTCGCGCTCGCCGAGCGCGTAGGCGGCGCCGTGCGCGTCGCAGAACACCTGCACCTCGATGTGCCGCGGCTTGCCGACGTAGCGCTCGATGTACACGCGGGCGTCCGAGAACGACGCGCGCCCTCGGTCGGAGCAGCTCTTCAGCGCGCGCTCCATGCCCGCGGCGTCGCGCACGATCTGCATGCCGATGCCACCCCCGCCGCCGACCGCCTTCACGATCACCGGGTAGCCCACCCGCTCCGCCACGGCGGTGGCCTCCACGAGCGCCTCCGCGGTGTCGAGCGCGAGCGGCGTGTCGGTCCCGGGGACAGGCGTGGTGCCCGCGGAGAGCGCGACGTGGCGCGCCTTCATCTTGTCGCCGAACGCGTCGAGCACCGCCGGCGGCGGGCCGATGAACGCCGCACCTCCCGTGGCGACGGAGCGCGCGAACCCGCTGTTTTCACTCAGGAATCCGTAGCCCGGGTGCACCGCGTCCGCGCCCGTTCGCGCGATCGCGTCGAGCACGGCGGGGACGTTGAGGTACGAGTCCTTCGCCGGCGCGGGGCCGAGCAGCACCGACTCGTCCGCCTCACGGACGTGCGGCGACTGGGCGTCCGCCTCGGAGTACACGGCGACGGTCGGGACGCCGAGGCGCTTGCAGGTGCGGATGACGCGGCGGGCGATCTCGCCGCGGTTCGCGACGAGCACTTTCTTGAACGGCATGCCCGCCTTCATGCGACGAACGCGCGGTCCCTCGCAAACAGAAAGCGCAAGCCGAAGCGTGCTCGCGTCGCGAAGCGCGGGCGCGATTCCTAGCGTGCCGAGCCCGCCGGCTCCCTTCCCCCGGAGCAGCAGAGGCGCGGCGGCGAACTCGAAGTCCGCGCCAGGCTTTTCGGCTGGGCCCGTCGGGCCCGGATCGGCACGCTGTTCGGATCGGGGCGGTCGAAGGCGAACAGGGCGACCCCGCCGGCGAGCGCGAGCGCCCCGCCGAGCGCGCTCACTGTGCCTACGGCGCGGAACGAGTCGCGGTTCGCGAGCGCGTTGTTGTACTGCTCGACCCCTTGGGGGTTGGAGGTTGCCAATGCCGCGTCGAGCTGGCGGTTCTGCGCCCGCGTCTCTTCGCCGAGGGCGATGCCGTAGAACACGCCGGACGCGACGAGGCCTGCGACCCCCACGGTGCCCACCGCGTACGCCGCGATGCGCTGGGTGGACACCTCGAGCGGCGCGCGAACGATCATCGGCTTGCCCTGCTCGACCGTGAACTCTTTGGCCAAGAGACGGCGCCCGTTCTTCACGAGCACCGCCGTGTGGGGCCCCGACGTGAGGCCGACCCCGACGCCGAAGGGCGTGCGGCCCGACGAACGCCCCGTCGATGTAGACGTCGGTCCCTGGAGGGCGCGTCAGACGCGACGCCCACGGGGCGCTCCACGAGGTTCACCTGAGGCTCTCGGAGGTCCCTTCCGCGAGCTTCACGTCGCGCTCGACCGGCACGTGCCCCGCCAACCGGACGTGAATGTGGTGTTTGCCCGCCGAGACGGGGCCGGAAAACGGCAGATCGCCGCGGCTGCGCCCGTCGACGTAGAGCTCCGCGCCGCGCGCCTGTCCGTCGACGGCCGCGTACACCGAGAGCCTCGTGGCCTCGCGTGTGGCGACGGGGGCCGCCGCCGCGCCGGCGACGGCATAACCTGGCGTGCTCTGCAGGGCGACAAGCTCCGAGATCGCGTTGACCGCCTCCGACCTTCCGCCAGGCGCTCCGGCCGGTCGTAGTACTCCCGAAAGTGCTTCAGGGCCTTCTTGAGCAGCGCGCCGTCCTTGGTCGCGAGGCACTGCTTCTTCTCGGCTTGGGCGAGGGAAAAGAGGATCTCCGGCCTCGGGAGCAGCCTGTACGCCTCGGCGAACGCCACCACCGCGACGTCGTAGCGCGCGGTGCTGTAGGCCTGCGCGCCGAGGCTGAACTGGGTCTTGGCTGGGCCGCGGACGGCGCCTCCGCCCGCGCGAGGCGGGGCGTGATGGAAGCTGCGAGCGGGGACGCAAGGCCGAAGGCAACGGCGAGACCCATCCAGTGCCCGGGGCGCGCGTGGCGAATTCTCTTCCCGTTCAACCCGTCCCTCGAGGCCCGCGCGCTCGCCTGCGTAAATCTTCAAGACGCCGCCGCCGAGCACGGCGAGGTCGTCCAGCCCGTCGCCATCGAAATCACCGACCTCGAGCGAACGGCCGTTCGGATCCTCGAGCGTCACGTCCGCGGCGGGTGCTGCGCCGAATTCGCCGTTCGTGAACGTGTAGAATACAACTTTGCCAGCGCGCAAGACCGCGAGGCCCGGGCGGCCGTTGGGCAGGGTGGCCTTGGCGAACGAGCGGCCACGCAGGTCGGGGGGCGAGACCCGCGAGAACTTGCCGGTGCCGTCACCCCGCAGCACGACGACGAGGCCCGGATAGAGGCCGTACGGACTCTCGGCGTCCCCCTTGAGGCGAACCCGCCCGCCGTCGGAGAACACCAGGTCGTCGTACCCGTCGCCGTCGAGGTCGACGAGCGAGAACCTCTCCGCCGGCGACAAGCTGTCCGATTGTCGATTGACGCAATCGCTGGTGGCGCTGGGCGGCTGGTCCACGTCGTACGCCAGCGCCTCGACGAGGCTCGCTCAAGACGAGCTTGGCCGACAGGGGCCCCTTCGGCACTTGCGGCCGACACCGTGCCCCCAAGATGCGGAGCTTGCCCCCGCCGCGCCCACCGCGAACGCCATGGGGATCGCACCGACACGCCCCGCGGCGACCGCGAGCGGGGACAGCGGGTGGTACGGGGAGTCGTACGAATCCATGGCGCCGTCGCGCGACTTTCGCACCGAAGGCGGGGTCAACAGGTCGGGCTGCACCTCCACGCCGGCCTTTGGCGGATCCGTCTTGCAGGCGAAGTTTTGCTTGAGCTTCAGGCGGACGGCATCAAGCCTGCCGGTGCCGTGCAGATCGGCGAACGCGACCCCGCGACCGCCGATTACGCCGCCCTCTCCCGTGTTCCCCGAGAGAGGGACGAGCCCGCGGCCTTGGGGTGCGTAGATCGCATACAGGGTCGTCTCGGCGGCCGTGCGCGTCTGCAAGCCGAGGACGTCGATGTCGGGGAGCGTCGGATCCGACAGGGGTCGGCGCAGGTTCTGGAGCGCGCCGGACTTGCGCCCGACACGAACCGTCTCGTGCTCCGTGCCACCAAACACGACGTACACGGACGATGAGGGGGTCGGCGTCGATGTCGCGGCGTCGGGCGCGGCGGCGGCGTCGGGCGCGGCGGCGTCACGAAGGAGCCCCGCGTCGCGGGGCGGAGGCCCCGCGTCGCGGACGCCTGGAGCCGCACCGGCGCGGGTCCCGTCCGACTTGGTCGAGTACGCGATGTCGAGCATGCGATCGCCGTCGAAAAAGCCGCCCACGACGGTGTCGACCGGCTCCGGGGTTGGGACCGTGAGGGGTCGCACCTCGCCCTGTGACCCGCGCAGCACCGTGAGGTCGACCTGCCCGAGCCCCGCCAGCACCGCGTCGTCGCGCCCGTCCCCGTCGAAGTCTCCAACGGTGAGCTGGGTCCACGGGGAGGCAGGGCTTCGGTAGGCCTCGGCCCAGGTGCGCGGCCCTCCCGCCGCCCCCGACGAGAACAGGACTCGCCCGCCGTAGATGAAGTCGGCGACGCCGTCGCCGTTGAGCTCCGCGAGCCCCACGAACGGTTCGTTCCGGCAGGCGCTCAGGTTTGGCAACGCGGTCGGACGGAACTCGAGCGTATCAAGCCCCGACGGCGCCGTGTCGCGGAGCGTCGCGCCGGCGACCATGAGCGGACAGCTGGCCTTGTCGCTCCCCCGGCCTTGCCCGATGACGATGTCGGTCAGGCCGTCCCCATCGACGTCGCCCACCGCGAGACCGTCAATGGGACCGGGGGCCAGGATGCGCGGACGACGTTTCGGGATGACGTCCGAATCGGCGTCCACGATATAGACGACCCCCATCGGGGCGTCCTTGAAGTAGACGAGCGCGTGGCTGCACGACGTGGTCGGAGGGGCGAGCGCGTTCGCCTTCGTCGAGAAACACAGGGCGCGGCCGGCGGGCGCTGTCACCGATGCGAGCGCCGCGGGGTCCCCGTCCATTTCGCCGAGGTACTTCGCCGGGGGGTTCTCTCCGTCGAGGCGCACCGTCGCCATGGTGTTGCGGCCGCCGGGGCCTGCGACCAGGGCCCCGTAGGTGATCCGGCCTCGGGAGGACCCAGTCGCAGGATCCGGAGCGCTCGGGATGGGCACGAGGGCGCTCGCGACCGCCACCTTCAGGAAGGGTAGAAGCTCCGGGACGAACGGCTCTTCCTCGGCTCCGCGCAGCAGCCCGACCCCTCGCGTCGTCGCGAACCCGAGGTCTGAGAGCGGGAAGTCACGCGCCGGCGTCTCGACGCCCAGGGCCTTGTCGCTTAGCGCCGACGGGATTACGTGAGGCGGGCCCATCCGTGTGGGGATCCGGACGCGCTCGCGCTCGCGCATCCCCTCCGAGAAGAAGTACCCCGTGCTGGAGGACGTCCCGTCGAGGTCGCTCGCTTGCGACAGCACGAGGTCGGCGCGACCGTCGCCGTCGAAGTCGCCCTTCACGAGACGTACGGCGCCGGTCTCGAGGCGGAGCTTTCGGGTGTACGTCCCGCCTGGGCGCCTGCAGATGCCCTCGTTGATGTCGCAGCCCCACGCGGGCGGGCACTCGGACTTAACCCCGCACGTGTAGTGGCACGCGTTGAGCTGCCCGGCGGGCAGACACGCGGCGCCGGAGGTCGCCGGAATGGCCTCGTCGCAGTCCTCCGAGTCCTCGATGACGCCGTTGCCGCACAAGCCCGTAGCGGAGGGCTCGAGCGCAGCGCACGACGTGGCCACGGCCACCGCCACACCGCACCCCACGAGCCACGCGATACCCCTTTTCATGGCGCCCCGTCTCCTAAGAAAGGAACTGATATCCACTACTTGCCAAAGTCAGGCTGTGCGAGATCTTTCGAGATCGTCGGGGCCGGCTTCCCCGGTCCCGCGGGAACCGCGGCGGGCTTCAGGCCGCCCCCTGCCCGCTCAAGCCGGGCCTCGACCTTGCCGTCTTCCGCGGGCAAGAACGCCCCCACGAACGGCTTGTAGCCGGGCGCCGCCACCGAGAGCACGAGCGGTGCCTGACCGCGCGGAACGACGAACGGCCCCTGGCCCACGCCGAGCTTCTTGCCGTCCACCGTGACGACCGAGTCGAGCGTGGCGCCCTCGACCGTGAGCGAGACCGTAGTCGCCGCCGGCGCCGGGGTCGCGACGGAGGCCGCGGGAGGCGCCGTGACGCCGGTGGCCGGCGCGGACGCCGCCTCAATCGGGGCGGAGGCTGCGGCGCGGGGCTCGGCGGTCGCGGTCGAGCGCCCCTTCACCACCACGACCCCGACCGCGCCGACGAGCACGGCGACGAGCGCGATGGCGCCCAGCACGACGGGCGAACGGCGCGGCGGCGAGGCCACGTCGGCCGAGGACGCGCCGAGGGTCTTCGACGGCATCACGGGGGGCTCCGCGAGAGTCACGGGCTGCGCGAGGGTCTGGCTGTGCGCGAGCTCGGTCGCCCCGTGAGGTCGCGCCGCGACCACGTGACCCGACGTTGGGAGCACCGCGCCGCGCGCGCCGGCGGAGCTCGTGAGCGCGACCCCGCCCGCGTGCGAGATCTCGTCGAGCGCTTGGGTGGCGAGCGTGGGCCTCGCCTCCTTGTCCTTGGCCATCGCGCGCGCGAACACGGCGTCGAACGCGGTCCCGAGCTCCGGGTGTCGGTCGGAGGCGCGCGGCACCGGCTCGTTCAGGTGCATCATGAGCAGGTCGAGCGCGCTCGCGCTCTCGAACGGCAGAGTGCCGGTGAGCACCTCGAACGCCATGACCCCGAACGCGTACACGTCGGTGCGGCCGTCGACATCGAGCCCGCGGCACTGCTCGGGCGACATGTAGTACGGCGTCCCCATGGCGGCGCCGGTCTTGGTCTTGTGAGTCGCCTCGCCAGGCTGGGTGAGCTTGGCGATGCCGAAGTCGAGCAGCTTCGGCTGCGGTGGGCCGTCGTCGTCGAGGACGAGGAACACGTTCTCGGGCTTCAAGTCGCGGTGAAGATGCCCTTCGCGTGCGCAGCGTCGAGCGCGCGCGCGATGCCGCGGAGGATGGGGAGCGCGTCGGCGAGCGCGAGGCGCCCGTGGGCCTTGAGGTAGGAGTCGAAGGTCATGCCCTCGAGCAGCTCCATCGCGTAGTAGTGGCGGCCGTCCGGGACCACGCCGAAGCCGAACACGTCGATGATGTTGCGGTGCCGGATCTGGTTGACCGCGCGCGCCTCCGCCACGAACCGAGAGACCATCTGCGGGTCGTGCGAGAGCGAGCGGCCGATCACCTTGATCGCGGCGGCCTTGCCGATCATCGGGTGCACCGCCCGGTACACCGCGCCAAAGGCGCCTTCGCCGAGCTTCCCCTCGATGCGGTACTCGCCGACGAGCGTGCCAGGCGCGAGGTCGGAGTCCGTCGCGGCGAACACGCTGTCCGGCAGCAGCGCGGCTCCGTGCTCGGGGCAGACCTCGACCGAGTCGGCGTACTGGGTGTGGCAGGTGGGGCAGGTCGCCATGATTCTTTCAGTAGAAGCTGCGGCGCGCCGGTGCGCAACTGCACGGTGGAGAGTCCTGGACCCGGCGTAGTCCACCCCGGTGGCGAGCGGCGCCGTACCCGTGCGTAGGTGCGCGCGGGCCGCGCGGCATTCGATCCCGGGCCAGCGGCGCGCCGCGCGGCGCTACACGAGGTAGGTCCGGTCCCGGATCTTCTTCGGGATGTACTCCTCGGTGATGAACGAGATGCCCTTGGTGAGGAGCCCGTCGAGCTCCATCTTGAAGCCGGCGCGGAGGAGATCGTCGATCTCCTTCTGCCACTTCTTGTCGGCGAACCAGGGGTACTTCTTCATCTGGTTCGCGCGGGCCACGTCGTCCTTGGAGAGCTTGATCTCCACGGCCTTCGGCAGCGTGAAGTGCTTGTGGTCGACGGAGCTCATGCCCAGGAAGCGCACGTTCGGCACGGCCATGCGCATCGACTCGTACGCCAGGTTGATCGAGCCCTGCTTCAACACCGAGTAAATGTAGAGCCCCCACGGGTCGTTATCGACGAGCACGTAAATGGGCAGCTTCAGCTCGGTGGCCATCCGCTGAAGGAGCCGCCGGGCGCCGCGCGCGGCCTGCCCCTCGCTCGTCATGAGGATGCACTTGTGCTTCTCCCAGATGCGGTCCTCGTTGAGGCGGTGGAAGATCGCCTGCTTCTCGACGAGGAGGATGAACTCGGCGTCGCACCGGGTGAATTTGAGGTCCTTCTCCTCGCAGATGCTGGGGATTCCCCAGCCGCCGCGGCCCATGCGACTGAGGTCGATCTCGTCGCCCGCGTCGTTGACGACGAGCCGGCCGACCACGAGCCCGCGGCGGTTGGCGAAGAGGTGCAGCTCCTCGCGGAGCGCGTCGATGCCGACCTCGAGGTCCTCGATGATGGGATCGCTCTCGCTCTGCTCGTCGAAGGTGTTCTCCTGGCTGCCGCGGAGCGTGTGCTTCGACAGGTAGAACATTTGACGAATGCTGACGGTCTTCTGCTCCTCGATGAGGCTCTTGCAGCCACGCGCCACGAGGAAGGTCTGCATGAACTTCTTCGCCATCGACGTGTTGAAGAACTCACGCGACTGCCGGCGATCGCCGAGCTCGATGATTCGCTTCTTCGGGTTGAACGACACGTTGGAGAGGGCGCGGGTCCGGATCGACAGGGCCGGGTTGTCGCCCTGCTCGACGGAGCGGAGCGCAAGCTTCGCGAGGCTCTCGATCTTTCGCAGCGTCGCTGCGTCGACGGCGTCGAGCGGCAACGTCTCCTTCGCAGGCGCGCCCTTCGCGGGGGCCTTCGCGGCGGGGGCCTTCGGGGCTTTCTTCTTGGCGGCCATGGATCACCCCCGCCCTTTCTTCGTGGGCTTGTTTGGCTTGCTCGGCGCGGCCTTCGCGCTCTTCGCGCTCTTCGCCGGCGCAGCCTTCGCGGGCGCAGCCTTCGCGGGCGCGGCCTTCGCGGGCGCGGCCTTCGCGGGCGCGGCCTTCGCAGGCGCGGCCTTCACCGACGCGGCCTTCACCGACGCGGCCTTCACGGCGCCGTCATCTTCAGGCACGCGCGGAGGTGGCGGCGGCCTCGCGCTGTCGCCGTCGTCCGGGGGTGGCAACATCGACGCGGCGCGGGAGGGCTCGTCGTCCTCCTCCGTGGTCTCTACGAGGGCCACCTTCGCGAAGTTCGGCAGCGCTCGCAAGAACGCGCCCTCGACGCCCTCGGCGTCCACCGCGAGGATGTCCGCGATGGCCTGCGCCACCTCGGGGATGTAGCGCTGGAAAATGCCGAGCCGCTTCTGGTCGCTCGCCGCGCGCTCGCGCGCCCGGAGGTAGGAGCCGAGCTTCCGCCCGCACTCTTGCACGGCGAGCCGCATCTCGCGGAGCAGGTCGTCGTAGTGAGCGACCGCCTCCTTCGCCTCGCTCGTGAACGGCACCCACACGCTCGCGAGGTGCACCACGATGGCGAGCGGGCCGATCGGCAGCGACCCCTTCGGCTGAGCGATCTCGTACGAGCGCCAGTTCGTGTCGTACACCGACTCGCTGATCGCGCAGGCCTTCGGCTGGTACTGGAGCGGCACACGGTTCGCGAACCGCATGACGTCCGCGGGCTCGTCCGCCGACATCGAGCCGCCGTACGCGAGGCCCACCTCCACCACGAACGGGTTGCCGCGGTACACCGACGGGGGCCGCGTGCTCGAGGCGACGAAGTCGGCGTCGGGGAAGCGACGGCGGAGGCCCGTGATGAGCAACTCTTCGCCGATGGGCACCACGCACGAGGCGGGCGGCGCCATCAGCTTCACCTCGCCGAGCGCCTTGTAGAGCCGGTCGAGATCGTCGCCGCGCACCTCGCCGGCGGGCGTCTGGGCGGAGACGCCCGCGTCTTTGCAGATCTTCCCGGCGACGTTGCTGCTCACGCGTGAGAAGTCGGCCGCGAGGACCTCCTGCACCGACTTGCCCTCGGCATCGGAGAGCATCATTTGCAGCATCCCGAGCTCGACGCCGTGCGGATGAGGCTTGATTTCCTGCGCCTCGCGGGGCAGCTCGCTCGACGCCCGCGGGTAGACCACGCGCTCGCCACGCGGCGGATCGTAGCTGAGCCCCAGGTGCGGGTTCGCGACCACGGTCTGCTCCAGGTACGCGTCGACGCCGGTGCGCCCGCCGCGGTACGCCGCGACCAGCTCGAGCTCGACGCGCGTCCCGTGCTCGCGCTCCCAGGGCACGATGCGCTCGCTCACAACGTCGGGCTGGTTTCGCTTGGTGTCGATGCGCAGCTCGATTTGGATGGCGGGGCGACCCTTGCCGATCTTCGAGGTGATCGTGACCGCCTTGCCGGTCGTGAGCTGCGCGTAGAGCCCGGCGGCGCTGATGCCGATGCCCTGCTGCCCACGCGACTGCTTCAGGCGGTGGAACTTGCTGCCGTAGAGCAGCTTGGCGAAGATCTTGGGCATCTGCGCCTTCACGATGCCTGGGCCGTTGTCTTCGATGACGACCCGGAAGCGGTCCTTCTGCACCTCCTTGATGTCGACCAGCAGCTCGGGGAGGATCCCGGCCTCTTCGCAGGCGTCGAGCGAGTTGTCGACGGCCTCTTTCACGGTCGTGAGCAGCGCCTTGGCGGGGTTGTCGAACCCGAGCAGGTGCCGGTTCTTCGTGAAGAACTCGCTCACCGAGATCTCGCGCTGCTTGGTGGCCATCGTCTCGGCGGTGGCGCGGCGCGCGGGCTTCTTCGGGACCTGGCTCGAGGCGGGCGTCGAGTCGACGGAGGCTTGTGCGGGCAACATGGCGCTTCGGCAGCTACCGCGGGAGGTGAACAGGTGTCAAGCGGAGCGCGGCGCGTCCACCCGCGGGTGGACGGCTGCGGTGGGGCCCTGCGGTGGCGCTCCCGCGTGGGCTCGAGTCGCGAATTGGGCGCGGGTCCGGCCACAACGCCGTAGTCTCGGCGGGTGATCCGTCGCCCCGCCGCCGTGCTCGCGCTCCTCACGGCGCTGAACCTGCTGAACTTCGTGGACCGCTACGTGCTCGCGGCGGTGCTCCCGAAGGTCCGCGACGAGCTGCTCCTCTCGAACTTCGTGAGCGGGCTCATGGCCACGATCTTCCTCGTGGGGTACTTCACCTCGAGCCCCGTCTTCGGCTACCTCGCGGACCGCGGGCGTCGCACCCGCCTCATCACGTTCGGCATCCTCGTGTGGAGCGTCGCCACGGTCGCCTCGGGCTTTGCGCGCACCGCGCCTACCCTGCTCTTCTGGCGGGCGGTCGTCGGCGTCGGCGAGGCGAGCTTCACCGCCATCGCCCCCACGCTCATCGACGACGTCTCCCCGACGGCGCGAAAAGGCCGAAACCTCTCGATATTTTACGTAGCTCAGCCCATCGGCGCCGCGCTCGGCTACCTCATCGGTGGCGCGATCGAGCACGCCTACGGCTGGCGTTATGCGTTCTACCTCGCGGGCGGACCGGGGCTGCTGCTCGGCTTCGCCTGCCTCCTCGTGGTCGAGCCCGAGCGCGGCAGCCGCGAGAAGCCGAACGTGCGGGAGGCCCTCGGGGAGCTCCGAGCCGCCCGGCAGTACCGGCGCGCGCTGCTTGGGTACTGCGCCTACACGTTCGCCCTCGGGGGCTTCAGCTACTGGGCCCCCACCTTCCTCTCCGACACCTTCAAGGTGACGCTCGTGAGCGCCAACTTCCGCTTCGGCCTGATCACCGTCGTCGGTGGGGCGGTCGGCACCTTCCTGGGCGGGAACCTGGCCGACCGACTGCAAGCGAAGGCGACGGCGCACCTCGGCCCGCCAAGCGAGGCGCCCACCGAAGCCGAAGCGAAGCGCCGGACCGAGCTCGAGGTCTCCGCCCTCCTCAAGCTATGCGCCGTCGGGAGCCTCATCGCGACGCCCATCGCCGCCTTCTGCTTCCTCGCGCCATCGTCGAACGCCTTCTTCGGCGCGGCGTTCTTCTGCGAGGTGGCGCTGTTCCTCTCGATGTCGCCCATCAACGCGATCCTCCTGAAAAGCGTCCCCGCCCACGTCCGCGCGAGCGCGATGGCGCTCGCGATCTTCGCGATCCACCTCTTCGGCGATCTCTGGTCTCCGCCGCTCGTGGGGCTCCTCGCCGACGTGATGCCGAGCCGGGTCGCGATGCTGACCCTCGCGGCGGCGTTCGGCCTCTCCGGGTATCTCTGGTGGCCGCGGCCGGGCGACCTGTCGACGCCCGAGGGGGCCGTGGCCCCCAGTTAGTCTCCGCACCAAGGGTCGCCGGATCTCCCCCTCGGGGCGCGCGCGCATGAATCCGCAAGGCACGCGCGCACCCGAGGGGAGGCGGCCCCGGAGCGCGACGCCAAACACGCGTTGACCTTGCTCCCGGTAACGCGATAGGACCCCTCCGCGTCTGCGGGATCTCCGCCACGCAGCTCTGCTCGATGCCGACCCGCCCCTTCCTTGACCCGAGACGAAGCGCACGGCTGCTCGCCGCCCTCGGGCTCGTGCTGGGGCTACTTTTATTCGTCCTTTCGGGAACTTCCCGCGCGCAGCTCGTGCCCGCGGTGCGCAGCGCGGCGGCCGCAGGGGACGACGCGGGGGCTGGCGACGCGGGCGCGCGCGCGACGCCGCTCGCGGCCGACGCCGGCAGCCCAATGGACGCGGGGGCCTCGGCCGACGCGGGACCGTCCACGCCGACGCCCGTGGCCGCGGCGCCCGCAGCGCCAGCCATTCGCCTGCCCCTCACCGAGGCCGAGAAGGCGGCCGGGGCGCCGATCCTCGCCATCGAGGTGAGCGGCAACCGCCGCGTGGCGCGCGACGACGTGATGACCTACCTGCGCCTGCGCCCGGGCCAGGCGTTCCGCCCCGAGCTGCTCTCATCGGACGTTCGGGCCCTGTGGGACTCCGGCTTCTTCGACGACATCGAGGTCGACCTCACGCGCTCCGATCGCGGCGTGTCGCTGCGCTTTCTCGTCCGCGAGCGACCCAACGTGAAGGCCGTCGAGTTCGAGGGCAACTCCGAGATCGAGAACGACAAGCTGCAGGAGGCGGTGGAGGTCAAGCCCAACACCATCTTGAGCGTCCCCGCCGTGCGGCGGAGCGTCCAGAAGATCAAGGACGCCTACGCGGAGAAGGGCTACTTCCTCGCCGACGTCGAGTCGACGGTGGACGCCGAGCGCGACAACGAGGTCGTCGTCCGCTTCAAGATCGCCGAGCACTCGCCGGTCACCGTGCGCCGCGTGACCTTCATCGGCAACTACACGGTCTCCGACACCGAGCTCCGCGAAGGCATGCAGACCGGCAACGCCGGCTTCCTCGCCTTCGGCTCGGGCGGCCCCTACCGGCAGGACGTCTTCGAGCGCGACGTCCTCATGTTGAACGCCCTCTACTACGACAAGGGCTACATGAACGTGCAGGTGGGGACACCGCGCGTCATGCTCACGCCCGACCGCGAGGGCATCGAGATCACGGTCACCATCCACGAGGGCCCGCGCTTCAAGATCCGCCAGCTCAAGGTGTTCGAGCGGGACGCGGACGGCAAGGAGGTCGAGCCCATCGGCGGCCGCAAGGCGCTACGCCAGCTCGTGAAGGCCAAGAGCGGCGACTTCTTCAACCGCGCCGAGCTCGTGAAGGACCTCACCGCCGTGCGCCTGCTCTACCGCGACGCCGGCTACGCGAACGTGGAGGCCGACCCCGAGACCGAGCTCGACCCGGTGCGCCGCGAGGTCGACATCGTCATCCCCATACGCCGCGGCCCGCTCGTGCACGTCGAGCGCATCGAGATCAAGGGCAACACCAAGACCCGCGACAAGGTCCTGCGCCGCGAAATGGAAATCGAGGAGGGGCAGCTCTTCTCGGAGACCAAGATGGAAGACTCGAAGCGGCGCATGACCGCCCTCGGGTACTTCGAGCGCGTCGACGTGAGCACGCAGCAGGGCAGCACGCCCGACAAGATCCAGATCACCTTCGAGGTGACCGAGCGCCCCACCGGCACCTTTCAGGTGGGCGCCGGCTTCAGCAGCGTCGAGAACTTCATCGCCACCGCGCAGGTGCAGCAGGCGAACCTGTTCGGCAACGGCCAGTCGCTCGCGCTGCAGGCCCAGATAAGCGGCCTCCGTCAGCTCATCAGCATTCGCTTCTTCGAGCCGTACTTCCTCGACTCCGACTGGTCGGCGAGCACGGAGCTCTACGACCAACTCTATATTTTTACTGACTTTTCCAGGCGATCGCTCGGCGGCTCGCTCACGTTCGGGTACGCGCTCGTCCAGCCGTGGCTCCGCGTGAGCCTCACGGGCACCGTCCAGAACGACAAGGTCGACACCACCCAGGTCACCACGTTCCTCGGCTCGAACTCGAGCTTCTCGAGCACCTTCCAGCGGCTGCCCCTCGCGAACCTGTTCAACGCCGGCCGCACCATCTCGCTGCGGCCAACGCTCACCTACGACACGCGCAACAACCGCCTCTTCCCCACCTCAGGGTTGTTCCTCCAGGGCTCCACCGAGATCGCCAGCGGAGTCATCGGGAGCGAGATCGAGTTCTTGCGCCACCGCCTCACGGGCCGCTTCTACGTGCCGCTCTTCGGCCAGACCGACCAGGCGGGCTCCGGCGTGGTGTTCAAGGTCAACACCGAGGCGGGCGTCGTCACGAGCCCGAAGTCGGCCGGCGTGCCCATCTTCGCCCGCTTCTTCCTCGGCGGCATCCTCGACGTCCGCGGCTACCGCCTGCGCACCGTGGGCCCACGTCTGCCGCTGAACCAGTCGCTCGACGTGAACGCGCCGCCCATCACCAACGGCGCGAACATCGGCGGCAACCTGCAGGCCTACACGAACGTCGAGCTCGAGTTCCCCATCATCGACAAGGTGGGCATCCGCGGCGTCACGTTCTTCGACGCCGGCAACGCCTGGAACCTCGAGGACCAGTACTGCCAGACCACGCCAGCGCCGCAGTTCTCGAAGCTCGTCCAGCCGTGCTTCACGGCCTCGTCGCTCGCCAACCTCCGCGCCTCCTCCGGCTTCGGCGTGCGCTGGTTCTCGCCGCTCGGTCCGCTGCGGTTCGAGTGGGGCTTCCCGCTGAACAAGCTCTACTTCGAGGAGAGCAGCGTGTTCGAGTTCACCATCGGCAACTTCTTCTGAGCGCCGCTCAGTAGCCCGCGCGGAACTCGATGTAGGCTACACCTGCATCGGGCTTGTCTCCCCAGCCCGGGCTCGGCCACTGCCAGCCGTGGACGTCGGAGTAGACGCAGTCCTTGATCTCCTCAGCCGCCGCGGCGCCCGAGGGCGAGCCGTTGTAGCTCATGGTCGCCACGATGTTGATCACGGCGGGGTCGCGCCGGAACGAGCGCCGCACCTTGACCGAATAGGGCTCGCCACCCACGCCCGCTTTCTTGAAGCAGCGCTCGAGGCCCGGACCGCGGCTGTTGACGACCGCCACGAAGCTCGCCACCGAGGGGTAGAGGTTCTCCCGCCCGAGCGCCGTGACGGAGAATCCCCGCGCGGGCCCCGGCTGCGGCGGCCCCGGCTGCGGCGGCCCCGGCTGCGGCGGCCCCGGCTGCGGCGGCCCCGGCTGCGGCGGCCCCGGCTGCGGCGGTGGCTCGGGTGTGGGACGGGTCCGCGACTTCGCGCTCGCGGGTGCCGTCGCAGCCGCCGGAGTCGACGCGGCGGTCGCCGGAGCGTCCGGGGGCGGCGGCGTGGGCGGGGCGCTAGGCCCGGCGCTGTAGGCCACCCCAGGAGGAGCGGTCTCGGCCGGACGCGACACGAAGTAGGCGACCCCGAAGCCGCCCGCGAAGAGGCCCGCCACCGCGAGGCCCGAGAGCCCGAGGAACACGAGCACGGCGGGGCCGAGCCGGGAGGGGCGCCCGGTAGGCGGCTCGGCGAGCGGGGAAGCCGCCAGTGGGAGGCTTGCCGAGAGGTGGGGACCGTACGCGCGGGGTGGCGCGGGAGGTGGGCCGTACGCGCGGGGTGGCGCGGCCCCCGGCGGCGCGCCAGGTGCGCCATACGCCGGGCCAGGGGCGGCCCCCGGCGGCGCGCTCGGCGGCCCGTACGCCACGCCGGGCGGGCCGTACGCGGCGGGCCCACGCCCCGTAGGCGGCCCAGGCGTCGCGGTGCCCGGTCCGAAGGCCGGCGGCCCGCAGGCGGGCGGCGGCGCGGGCGGCGCGCGGAGGCCGGCGCTCATCGCCTCGGCGGTGGCGAAGCGCTCGCCCGGAGACACGCGGGTCGCCCGATCGATCGCGGCCGCGAACCCCGGCGGCAAGTCGGGGCGGCTGTGAGGCACCGACGAGCGGCGCGCCACGTTGGTGCTCGACGCCACGACCTCGGCCAGGGAGTCGCCAGCGAGCGCGGGCGAGAGCGTCGCGGCCTCCTCGAGGACGAGCCCGAGGGCGAACAGATCGGTCGCCGGGCCCACCGCGCCGTAGCTGGCGTTCCACTGCTCCGGCGCCGCGTAACGCGGCGTAAGTCCTACGTTTGCGGTGGTCTTCTGCCCGGGGTTACCGCCCCTCGCGAGCCCGAAGTCCAAGATCTTCACGGACACGCCGGCCGGCCCCCGGACCAGCATCACGTTCGCGGGCTTGATGTCGCGGTGGACCACTCCGCGCGCGTGCGCGAACGCGAGGGCGTCGAGCAGCCCCGTGGCGATCGCGAAGAGCTCCGGCCCCGTGAAGGGGCGTCGCTCCGCCGCGCGGGCCGCGATCTCGGCGTCTAGGGTGCGCCCCTCAATGTGCTCGAGCACGACGTAGGGCACGGGGCCCAGCGCCGTGGCGATCTCGCCCACGTCGTACATGCGCACGATGCCCGGGTGCGACAGCCCGAAGAGCACGCGGGCCTCGCGCAGGAACGATGCCACGTCGGCGCCGCCCTCCATGGGCTTGAGGCACTTCACCGCGACGGGCTGATCGAGCGCGAGCTGCCGGCCGGCGTAGACGACGCCGAAGCCGCCCTCCCCCAGCACGCCGTCCAGACGGTACTTGCCGTCCAGCACCTTGCCTACGAGTTGAAACGAGTCCTGCACGCCCTGCCCCACCGAACCGTAGCGAACCCCGGCGCCGAGCGCCGCACAATCGCGCATCGCAGGGAAAAACGTAGGGTTTCATGCTTTACGGGGGGCCCCCGCTGAACTACCGTTCCGGGCGCGATGACGTCCCCCGAGAACCAGCCGCCTCCGCCGCCCCCTCCGCCTCCGTCACCCCCGCCGCCCGGCTCGCCGAACCAGCGGATCCCGGTCTCGATCCAAGACGAGCTTCGCACGAGCTACCTCGACTACGCGATGAGCGTCATCGTGGGGCGCGCCATCCCCGACGTGCGCGACGGGCTGAAGCCCGTGCACCGGCGCATTCTCTACGCGGCGTACGAGGCGGGGCTCACGCCCACCTCCGCGTTCCGCAAGAGCGCCACCATCGTCGGCGACGTGCTCGGCAAGTACCACCCGCACGGCGACGCGAGCGTGTACGACGCGATGGTCCGCCTCGCGCAGGACTTCTCGATGCGCTACCCGCTCATCGACGGCCAGGGCAACTACGGCAGCGTCGACGGCGATCCGGCCGCCGCGTACCGCTACACCGAGGCCCGCCTCTCACGTCTCGCGGTCGAGCTGCTCACCGATCTCGACAAGGAGTGCGTCGACACCCAGCCGAACTTCGACGATCGCCTCCAGGAGCCGAAGGTGCTCCCCGCGCGAGTGCCCAACCTGCTCGTGAACGGCTCGGGCGGCATCGCCGTCGGCATGGCGACCAACATCCCGCCGCACAACCTTGGCGAGGTGATCGACGCCACGATCCACCTCATTCGCAACCCGGAGTGCACCCTCGACGACGTGATGCGCTTCATCGCGGGCCCCGATTTCCCAACCGGGGCGCTCATTTACGGGCGCGCGGGCATCCTCTCGGCGCAGCGCACCGGCCGCGGCAACATCGTCATGCGCGCCCGCACCCTCGTCGAGAAGGCCGCCGGCCGCGGCGAGCGCGAGCAGATCGTGGTCACCGAGATCCCCTACCAGGTCAACAAGGCCAAGGTCGCCGCCCGCATCGGCGAGCTCGTGCGCGAGAAGAAGCTCGAGGGCATCAGCGAGGTGCGCGACGAGTCGGATCGCGACGGCATTCGTCTCGTGATCGAGCTGAAGAAAGACATCCTCCCGCAGGTGGTCATCAACCAGCTCTACCGAATGACCGACCTGCAGACGTCGTTCGGCGTCATCAACCTCGCGATCGTGCGCGGCCGACCGGCCGTCCTCGACCTCCGCGAGACCCTCGCGTGCTTCGTCGAGCACCGCCGCGACGTGGTCACGCGGCGCACCCGCTACGAGCTCCGCCAGGCGGAGGAGAAGCGCGAGATCGTCGAGGGCCTGGGCATGGCCACGACCGAGGTGGACCTCGTCGTGCGCACCATCCGCCAGAGCCGCGACGCCGACGAGGCACGCGCGGCCCTCATGGCGCTGCCTTTGAAGGGCCTCGAGTCCTTCGTGACCCGGGCCGGGCTCGACCAGGCCGACATCGACGCGGCGAAGGCGCGCGGCGACTACTACCTCTCCGAGCGCCAGGCGAAGGCCATCCTCGAGATGCGCCTCGCGCGCCTCACGGGGCTCGAGCAAGAGAAGCTCGCGGCGGAGTACGGCGAGCTCTCGCGTGAGATCACGCGGCTCCGCGACATCCTCGCGAACGAGGGCCTGCTCTTCAACGTCATCGTGATGGAGCTCGAGGAGATCCGCGCGAAGTTTGCCGACAAGCGCCGCACCGAGATCGTGGAGAACGCGGGCGAGATCAGCGACGAAGACCTCATCCAAGAAGAGGACATGGTCGTCACGATCTCGCACGCGGGCTACATCAAGCGCACGAGCCCCTCCGCGTACCGCGCGCAGAAGCGCGGCGGGCGCGGCAAGGTGGGCATGGAGGCGCGCGACGAGGACTGGGTCAACCAGCTCTTCGTGGCCTCCACGCACGCGTACGTCTTCTTCTTCAGCGACAAGGGGAAGGTGTACGTCAAGAAGGTTTACGAAATCCCGCTGGCGGCCCGCACCTCGAAGGGGCGCGCGATCGTGAACTTCGTCGGCATGGAGCCCGGCGAGAAGATCGCCGCCGTCGTGGAGGTGCCCAGCATCGAGGCCGGCCGCTTCGTCATGACGCTCACGCGCCGTGGTCAGATCAAGAAGACCGAGCTCACCGACTACCAGAACTTCCGGGAGAAGGGCATCATCGGGGTCAAGATCGAGGGCGACGATCAGCTGCTGTCCGCCGTGCTCACCGATGGCTCGCGCGAGGTGCTCATCGCGACCAAGCAGGGCCAGTCGATCCGCTTCCCCGAGGAGCAGGTCCGCCCGATGGGGCGCTCGACGATGGGCGTGAAGGCGATCGACGTGGCCGACGACGACCAGGTGGTGGGCTTCACGGTGACCGACGACGCGCGCAAGCACGTGCTCGCCGTGTGCGAGCGAGGCTTCGGAAAGCGCACCGACATCGAAGAGTTCCGCACGCAGAACCGCGGAGGCAAGGGCATCATCCTCATCGACGCCAGCGACCGCAACGGCCCGGTCGTGGACGTAAAGCTCGTGTGCGACGAGGACGAGGTCATGTTCATCACCGACCGCGGCCAGATGCTCCGCACGCGCATCAGCGAGATCCGCGAGACCGGCCGCAACGCCCAAGGCGTGAAGCTGATGTCGCTGGAAGAGGGCGAGCGCATCGTCGCCGTCGAGCGCCTCGCGGAGGCCGCGGAAGACCCCGCGGCGGACGGCGCCGACGGCACCAGCGAGGCGCCCCCGAGCGACACCACCGGCGGAGATCCCCCGCCCGATCTGAACTGAGCCAACAAACCCTCGAAGTGGGCGCTCCAGTCCGAAAATCGGGGGGGAGCGCCCCGCGAACGGGGCCACAAACTTTGGGGAAGTGTGAGGGGGAACGCCTCACAGACGCGCCGTACCGCGCCGCACCGCTCTCCCCACACGGGCACGCGTAGGGAACCATGGCAGCGCCAAGAGCACCAAAAAAGGCAGTCGCAAGGAAGAGAGCCCCCGCGGGACCCACGCCGACCGAGGTCCTCCAGGCGCTCCGCGCAGCGCACCCCGACGCGCACTGCGAGCTCGAGCACGCCAACGCGTTCCAGCTCCTCGTAGCGACGGTGCTTTCCGCCCAGACCACCGACGTCGCCGTCAACAAGCTGACCCCCGCCCTCTTCGCGGCCTACCCCGACGCGAAGTCCCTCGCGGCCGCCGATCCCGCGGACGTCGAGCAGAAGCTCAGCACGATCGGCATGTTCCGGCAGAAGACCAAGAACGTGACGGGCCTGGCGCGCGTGCTCTGCGAGCGCCACGGCGGCGAGGTCCCTCAGAGCCTCGAAGCGCTGGTCGCGCTGCCGGGCGTGGGGCGAAAGACCGCCAACGTGGTGCTCGGCGTCGTGTGGGGCAAGCCCGAGGGCGTGGTGGTGGACACGCACGTCCAGCGGCTCTCCCAGCGCCTCGGCTTCACCGAGGAGACCGAGCCCGAGAAGATCGAGAAGGCGCTCTGCGCGGTGCTTCCCAGGGAGCTCTGGGACACCGCGAGCCACACGCTGATCTTCCACGGGCGGCGCGTGTGCTTCGCGCGCAAGCCCGCGTGCGGCGCGTGCACGGTGCGCGGGATGTGTCCGAGCGCCGACGCGGCCGAGGAGGTGGGGCGGAAGCCACCGCGGGCGCCTCGGGGGGGAGCGAGCAAGGAGGTCGCGACGAAGGCCGCGACGAAGCCTGCGCGCCCGAAAAAGGCGACCTAGATCCCCGGTTCCAGAACCCGCCTCAGCCGGCTGACGTCGGCGATTGGAGAGGTGAGCTCTTCGCTGCGGGCGAGGGCCGTCGACACCTCGCGATCCCCGTTCCTGGCGTTCCCCGTTCCTCGCGCCGATGACGACGATTGGCGCCTTGGTCATCGGGGCGAGCTCCTTCTCTGCCTCCTCGGTGCCCTCGGGATCATGGATCCCGGCACACCCGAGAGCACCGCGGCGCTGATGCAGAAGGCGAGCTTCCCCTCGGCGAGTCCGAGGAGCATGAGCCCGATCCTCCGCCGAACGACCGCTGGACCGACGAGCACTCTCGCACGCAGCTCGCTGCGCGCGTCTCCGAGCCGCAGCTCAGCGCCGCGTCCGGGCGGCCCGTCGTCCGACACCGCGTCGCTCCGAGCCGTGCCTCCGAAGAATGGAGGGCTCTTCCCTCGCCCGATTCCGCGCAGCCTCAGTCCCGCCACACCTCGAGCCGCACGTCGTCGTAATAGACCTCGCCCTCGTAGTAGTTCTCGTGGGGATCCCCGAACATGAACCAGTCGTCCCACGCGCCGTCGGCGGGCCAGTGCGGGTGTTGCGGCCCGAGCGCGGGCCACGACGTGGTGTCAGTGCACGCGCCGGAGGGCTCCCCCGGGCGGTTCTGGTGAAAGACGCAGCGGGCGGCGGCGTCGATCGTCCCCTCGTATTTCTTCTTCCCGCCGAACGCGAAGTCCCCCTCCACCGAGAGCGTGAAGTGCCCGTCCTTTCGGGCGATCGTGACCGTGTACCAGGTGCTCGCCTTGTAGGCGTCCACCGCGCGAATCTCGCCGGAGGGCTGCCAGGCGCCCGACGAATACGACAGGAACGGCTTGCCGATGCGCTCGTTGCCCCCCGCCGTGCGGCCGTCGACCGCGAACATCATGATGGGGTGCTCGCCGCTGTCGACGAACTTCGCGCCGTCCCAGATCTGCATCCACGCCGGGGAGTGGTTGTCGCTGTCGACGACCACCTTGCGGTGGTGATGAATCCACGTGTTGTTGTGGGGGCGCGGCGGCGTGTCCAGGATCGTGAGCCAGTAGAAGCCGTTCTGATCGACCGCGCTCGAGGTGCTCCAGGGCTCCGCGGTCTCGTTGCCGGAGTCGTACCCGTTCTTCCCCGGTTTGCCGTCTCCGAAGCTCGGGAAGCCCACACGGACGGAGACTCGATACGCCGGAGGCAGCGCCTTCGTGGGGCGCACGATGGTCGCGTCGGTGTGGGCGATCGACCGGATACGGAGCGCGCGGTTCGAGGGGTTCCCCGGATCCGGGGCCGTCTGCGCGAGCGCCGCGGGAGGCGCGCCGGTGGTGCGCGACGCCGACTCGACCGTGAGCCACCCGTCTCTCCCGATCGCCGCCGACGCGCGCTGGGTCGTGGGCGGACGCACCCCCTTGGCGCGAAAATAGCTCCCGTCGTCCGCGAAGGGATCTGTGTCGACGACCGGAGCGCTGCTCCATGCGCCTAGCGCGAGCGGCGCGGGTGCCTCGAACGTCTCTTCGTAGGCGAGGACCCAGCCGCGCGGCCCCCCGGGCGGGTCCGGAGGCGCAGCCCCGTCCGACACCGGAGGCGGCGGGCCGCCCGCGCTCGAGGTCGCCGGCGCGGTCGGCGAGCCGGGAGTGACGCTCGGGCCCGCCGCGCCCTCGCAGGCGGAGGCGACGCCGGCGACCCCGATCACCAGCCACACGCCCCGAAGTCGACCGAAGACGGACATGCCCGACCGTAGCATGGGAACCGCTCCCCCCTCGTCCATAGGCATCTCCGAATAGCCCTGTTGCCACCGATATGGCGTCGCTCGAGGCCGATGCATCGGATACAACGCTGCGACCGGACGCGGACCGACGTGGTTCGCAAAACACGACCAGCGAGGCCCCGTGCGACGAGCCGTATTTTCCTCCACTCTCGCGGCGATCCTGCTCTCGTCCGCCCACGCCGCGGCGGCGCCCACGGTTTGGGCCATCGACGACGGCGAGAAGCTTCGCCGCGACGCGATCGACACTCCCTTCGAGACGGGACGCGACAACCCCATCTGGGTCCCCGGGAGCGCCATCAAGCTCGTGGCCGTCCGGAACGAGACCGTCGCGTTCCAGATCGTCGTCGAGGCCGACACCGCGGCGCTGGACGGCGTGACCGTAGACCTCGCCGAGCTCGTCGGCCCCGGCGGCGCCATCAAGAACGAGCCTGGCGCCACCGACATTACGAGGCCGGCCGGCCGACGCATCGAGCGCTTTGTGGAGCACTTCGTCGAAATCAAGCGCGTGTCCGGGAACACGACCAAACCGACCGAGTCGCTGGGCTGGCGCGCGGGCTCGGGACCCGACCCCTCACGCTGGGTCGGGTTCGTCCCCGATGCGCTCATTCCGGTGGAGGTCGCCCCCGCGTGGTCGCCTTACCCCATGCGCGTCGCGCCGAAGCAGAACGGGATCGTATGGGTCGACGTGACGGTGCCCCGCGGGCAGGCCCCGGGCGTTTATCGCGGCGACGTGGTGGTGAAGTCCTCGGCGGGACCGCTCGCCACGCTCCCCGTCGAGCTCACCGTGCACCCGGTCGTGCTCCCCGACGCACCGGCCAAGACGATGCTCTACTACGAGCTCGACTCGCTCGCGAGCCGCATGGGCAACGGCCCCGCCGCCGAGACGAACCTGTGGAAGCTCCTCCACCGTCATGGCCTCTCGGCGATGCATCAGGCCCTCTCGGCGGCGGATCTCCCTCGAAAGCTGCCCGCGCTGGACGGCTCGCTCTACACGCCCGCGAATGGCTACGATGGGCCCGGAGAGGGCCAGGGCGACGGCGTCCTGAGCCTCGGCACCTACGGCGACTACGGCGCCCCGACCGCCGCCCGGCTGACGCAGGTCGAGGGGGTCGCGACCGCGCTCGCGCAAGCAAGGCTCATCGGCAAGCTCGACGTCTTCGTCTACGCCGCCGACGAGAGCTGCGCGAGCCCCTACGGCCAGGGGTGGGTGAGCCTCCTCGCCTCGTCCAAGAACGCCGACGCGAAGAACATCCCCGTCGCGTGGACCTGCTACCAGAACCCGGCCGCGCAGCCCGTGCACATCCCGATTCTTCCGGGGCAGTCGTACGACGCGAAGGCGGCCCAAGCCGCGAAGGCCGCCGGCAAGCGAGTGTGGGCCTACAACGGGGTGCGGCCGCACACGGGCACCTTCATGATCGACACCGAGGCCGTGTCGCTGCGCGTGAACGCCTGGCTGCAGGGCATGTTCGACATCGAGCGCTGGTACTACTGGGAGACCGTCTATTGGTACGACGGAGTCAACGGCGGACAGGGGCCGGTGGATCCCTTCGTGACCGCCGAGAACTTCCACAATCGCGACGGCGACTACTGCAACGGCGACGGCATGTTGCTCTATCCAGGCAAGCAGGTCGACCGGTTCACGAGCCACTCGATCGGGACCGACGCGCTGATCGCCTCGATTCGCCTCAAGAACCTGCGCCGCGGAGTCCAGGACGCCGGCTATATGCAGCTAGCGCGCGCGGCCGATCCGGCGCGGGTCGACTCCATCGTGCGCAAAGCGATCCCCAAGGCGCTGAGCGAGTCGTCGTCGGGCCAGCCCGCTTGGGGAGAGCGGGGCAAGCCGTTCCACGACGCGAGGATGGAGCTCCTCGGGGTGGTCACCGGCTCACCTCCCGGCACGGGCCCGGGCCCCGTGTCTCCGGATGCGGACGGCGGGACCGGCCCCGGGGCCGCCCCGACCGGCCCCGGCGCGGGCGCTGCAGGCGAGGCGGCGGCCGGCGGCTGCGGCTGCCGGAGCACGAGCCGCGCGGGCGACAGCGCGGGCGGTGTCGCCGCGCTGGGCCTCGGCCTCGGCGTGCTTGTGCTCGCGGGACGGCGGAGGCGCGGCTCGCGTTAGGGCTAGGGGAAGCCGGTTATGTGCGGGCGCGTGGTCCCGCCGCTACTCCACTCCGCAGACAGGGCCTCCGTTCACGAGCACGCTCACGCCGATGCCGCCGGCAACCACGAGGTCGAGCTTGCCGTCCCCGTTCACGTCTCCCACCGCCATAGAGCGTGGCAGGGGTCCCGTGGGTAGTCGACCTTCGGCGCGAACGTCCCCGTGCCGCTGTTCACCAGCACGCTTACCGTGTTGCCGCCGGAGTTCGCCACCACGAGGTCGAGCTTGCCGTCCCCGTCCACGTCTCCCAACGCCACCGAAGACGGCAACGTTCCTGTGGGGTAGTCGACCGGCGTGGCGAACGTCCCCGTCCCGCCGTTCACAAGCACGCTGACCGCATCGCTGTATTCGTTGGCCACCACGAGGTCGAGGTTGCCGTCCCCATCCACGTCTCCCAACGCCACCGAAGACGGCGACCCTCCCGTCAGGTAGTCGACCCGCGCAGCGAACGTCCCCGTACCGCTGTTCACCAGCACGCTCCGTGGCCACCACGAGGTCGAGCTTGCCGTCCCCGTCCACGTCTCCCAACGCCACCGAATACGGGGTGCTCCCGTGGGGTAGTCGACCTTCGGGGCGAACGTCCCCGTCCCGCTGTTCACCAGCACGCTCGCCGTGGAGCTGCCGTTGTTCGCCACCACGAGGTCGAGCTTGCCGTCCCCGTCCACGTCTCCCAAAGCCACCGAAGACGGGGTGCTCCCTGTGGGATAGTCGACCTTCGGGGCGAACGTCCCCGCACCGCTATTCACCAACACGCTCACCGTGTCGTTGCCGTAGTTCGCCACCACTGCGGGGTTTCCACGAGACATGAGCGCGACGAGCGCGTATTCGACATGATCCATCTGGGCTTCGCGCGGCGCGCGAGGTGCTCGCGCTCATCGCCTCCGCCGGCGCCATCGAGCTCGCTGGGAGCTCTGTGACCCTCGACGACGCGGGGCTCCCCGACCTAGTCTCGGCGCTCACGGCGGGCTCGCCGGTTACTCGTGATCGGCGACGACATCCCCCGGGGTACTCTCTCCCGATCGCGTGATCGGCGACGACATCCCCCGGGGTACTCTCTCCCGATCGCGTGATCGGCGACGACATCCCCCCGGGGTACTCCCTCCCGATCACCTTTTCGAGAAACGACAGCCTTTGTGGGTGATTTTGGTCGTCCCGGAGGAGCATGGTGGCATAGCCAACCTGTCCGCTCGCCGGGAGGAAGCTCAGGGCTTGCAGGAGTCCTTGACGTCTGGGAAGACGGTGCGCCAGAGTTCGAGTGTCTGGATGCACAGGTGGGCCCCCGTAGAGTACCTGGGCAGTCCGGTGTCCGCCGTGTCGCCGCCCGAGATCCCGACCACAAAGCCCGCGGGATAGATCCGGCCTACATCGGTCGCGTTCTGGGCGCTCGGGCGGAGATGCAACATGCGAAACCGCTTGCCGGTCGCCTGATCGGTGAACTCGGGCATGTAGCCCCAACCGTAGACGCCGGTCTTGTCGAGCTTCGACGCGTGCCGAAGCACGACGGGCGTATTGGCGCGCACCAACAGATCGGTGTCCCACCACCCGCCGGACGACATGTAGGGGCCATAGGTCAGCGGCACATTCCACCACTGCACGTTCGCGCACGAGAGGACGCCGTTGCAGATGTCGGCGCGTGCCCCAGGCTCCTCGATGCAGCCCGGAGCGCCGCACGCCTCGACCGACGCGGTCCGCTTTCCCGCGCAGCGATAGAGCTGCCCGGCGGGCCCCCCGATGGCGTTCCCGCAGTACGTGCCGTCCGCGTCGTTGAAGCACGGGTCCACGGCGTCGCTCGCGCACGCGTCGGGCGCCTTCGGATCGCTCGCCGAATAGCAGCCGTCCTTGCAGGCCTCCCGCTTCGCGGTGCGCTTGCCCA
This sequence comes from Myxococcales bacterium, assembly GCA_016720545.1. Lineage (NCBI taxonomy): Bacteria > Pseudomonadati > Myxococcota > Myxococcia > Myxococcales > Myxococcales bacterium. Next base: position 424,163 of record JADKKK010000002.1, on the reverse strand, counting down.
CGCACGTGAAGAGCGTCTTTGCGTCGCCGCCAATCTCGACGCCGCAGCGGACGCCGTCGGGATCGTTGAAGCAGGGGTCGACCGCGTCGTTCGCGCAGACGTCGTCGCGCGCCTCGGGCTTGCCGGGCTCTCGGACGAAACAGCCCGTCGCGCAGACCTCACGCTTCTGCGTCTTGGCGCCTTGGCAGGTGATGCGCGCGCCGACCTCGCCGCCGAGGCGCTCGCCGCAGTAGGTCCCGTCGGCGCGCCCCTCGCAGACGTCCCTGGCGTCCGCGCGCGCGTCAGCTCCCGCGTCTGCGCCTAGGGTGGCCGGCCCGCCGTCGCCCCCTTCGACGTCGCCCGGCCCGAAGGGCTCGGGGTCTTCGGCGGCGCTGCCGCAAGCGATGAGCAGGGAAGCAAAGACTGACGCGAAGACCGCGCGGGACATGGCTAGCTTCAGCCCTCTTTCACGTGAACGTGGCCACATGCAGAACCCCCGGTCAAACGGCGCGCGGCGCTCCCGCACGGCACGCCCCTCGCTCTCACTTCACGGGGGCCGCCCTGAAAGCATAGTCGGGAGACCACGGCGAAGCCCGTGCCATGGCGCACGCGGGAGCGCGCGACATGTCCGATGTCACCACGACGTGAGGCGCGCGCGGACACGGGAGCCCGACTTCGCCGGATTCGAGCAGACGCTCCGCCATCGAAGCGCCACCTCCCGAGCCGCTAGCCGCTGCAGTCTCCGGTCTGGGAATCGCAAATTGGCAGCGGCGAGGGTCGGCGGAGGGAGCCCGCCTTCACCCCCGTACGGACGCGCCGTGGCGACGGGCGCTGGGCTGCAACCGTTGCCTTGGTGGTCGGCTTCGTGTCCTGGTTCGCCTGGTTCATTGTCGTGAAGCCTGGCACCGCTCGCGGCGCACCGCCAGTCAGCCGCGTCACGTGCGTCTCGGCAGGACCTGGGAGCGGCGGCGCGCCCTCGCGTCTACTGGCTCGCCAGCTCCCGCTGGACCTCTTCGTACGGAGCGGCCGGGACCACGCGCTCGCCGCGCTTGGCGACCCACGACTCGAGGGCGCGCTGCTTGTCGGCGTAGCCCTTGGTGACACCGCGGTTCGTGACCACGAGCCACCCGTTCTTCAGGCGGTACTCGGGGCGTCCGTCACCGCGCCCCACCTCGCGCACCACGACGCCCTGATAACCCGTCTTCCCGGGCTGCGGCGCCACCTTCCCCTTCTGCTCTTCCAGGTCCTCGAACTTCTTCCGAAAGACGTGCGATTCGCCCCGACTCAGGGTGAACGACGGGTTGTCGTCACCACGGGAAAGGTCGAAGGTGACGCGAAGCTGGGGCTCGCGTTCGATGCCGGCCGGGCTGTCCGAGTCGGGGCATCCCGTGAGGGCGCCTGCGAGGAGCACGAGCGCGAGCGGACGGACGAGGGCGTGGAGCGCGCCGCGACGGCCGAGGAGCGGCTCGCGGTCGAGGAGCAAGGTGCGGAACATTCTGGCGCGCAGCCTGGCGCCGCGCCGGCGAAGAACCAAGCGAAAACGTCACGAGCCGGGCGCCGGAGCGCCGCGCCCCCGGAAGGCCTCGAGCAGCCGCTCGGTCTCGGTGTACGGATCCGAGGTCTTGGAGGACACGCGCGCGACCGCCGCGTCGAGCTCGTCGCGGAGCGTCCGCGTCGCCGCGTCGATGAGGGCCTCGCGCAGCGACTCGCGGACCTCTTCGGCGAGCCGCGCGGCCTTCCGCTCCTGCCCCGCCACCGTGCCCTCGAGCCACGCGCGGTGGGCCACGAGGTGCGCCGTGAGCTCGTCGATCCCCTCGCCCCGCAGCGACACGCATCGGGTGATGGGCGGTGTCCACGTGGCGCTGGCGCCTCCGCGCTCGTGCGCCGGCGCGCCGGGCGGACCGAGCGCCTTGCCATGCACGACGTGCCCGCGGGACTTGGACACCGCCGTCATGGTCTCCGAGCCGAGCGCGATCATGAGCTCGATGTCACGCACGGTGGAGTCGACGCCGTCGCGATCGGCCTTGTTGACCGCGAACACGTCGGCCGACTCCATGATGCCCGCCTTGATCGCCTGCACCTCGTCGCCCATGCCCGGGGCCATGACCACGAGCGTGGTGTGGGCCGTGCGCGTGATCTCGATCTCGTCTTGCCCGACACCCACGGTCTCGACGAGGACGACGTCGGCGCCCGAAGCGTCGAGCACGCGCACCATGTCGCGCGCCGAGCGCGAGAGCCCGCCCATGTGCCCGCGCGTCGCGACGGAGCGAATGAACACGCCCGCGTCCAGCGCGTGACGGTTCATGCGGATGCGATCGCCGAGGATGGCGCCGCCGGAGTAGGGGCTCGAGGGGTCGACCGCGAGCACCGCGACGCGCTTGCCTTCGGCCTGGAAGCGCATGACCAAGCGGTCGGTCAGCGTGCTCTTTCCTGCGCCAGGATTCCCTGTAATTCCAACAATATAGGCACGTCCCGTGTGCGCAAATAACGCCTTCAGCGCGGCCGAGTAGCCCGGCACGCGGTCGTCGACCGCGCGGAGGAGTCGAGCCACCGCGCGGGTCTCGTTTCGCAGCACGCCAGGGGCGAGCGCGAGCACAGCTTCTTCAGACATGCCGCTTCGCTACCGAGAAACGGGCCGGTTGGCCAGGCTCGTTCTCGGGTCGCGCTTCACGGGCGCCGACGCCGCCGCCCCGCGAGCGCGAGGCCCAGCAGCGAGAGGCCCACGATGGCCGCGGTAGAGCCGCTCGCGGGGCGCTCGGCGACGCCGCAGTTGACGCCCCCGCCCTCGAGCGAGCCGTTGTCGTTGCGGTCGTCGCTTGCCCCCGGCAACGCGCCTGGCACGGAGCCGGTGGGCGCCGGGGTCGTGCCTGTGCCGGTGGGCACGGGCGTCGGGGGCTTGGCGTCCGTGGGGTCGAGGAAGTTGGGGACGCCGTCGCCGTCGGTGTCGCCGCGGCCCTCATCGACCGCGCCGTCCTTCTTGCCGTCGCCGTCGGCGTCGTCGTCGAGCCAGTTCTTCTTGCCGTCGCCATCGACGTCGTCGGGCTGCCGCGAGGACGTGGCGGCCGCGCGCTCGTCGGCGGTCTTGAGGGTGTCGTTGTCGTCGTCGTCGTCGACGAAGTCGGCCTTGCCGTCGCCGTCGGTGTCGAGCGGCTTCGTGGGGTCGGCGCCGAGCTCCGCCGCCGTCTTGACCGTGTCGTTGTCGTCGTCGTCGTCGAGGTAGTCGGGCTTGCCGTCGCCGTCGGTGTCGCGGGGCTTCGTGGGGTCGGCGCCGAGCTCGGCGCTCGTGAGCACTCCGTCGCCGTCGTCGTCGGTGTCGAGCGCGTCGATCTTCCCGTCGCCATCGGTGTCCTGGGGCTTCGCCGTGTCGCCGCCGACCTCGACCCCGTCGCGGACGCCGTCGCCGTCGGTGTCGGGGTTCGTGGGGTTCGTGCCAATCACGAGCTCGACATCGTCGGGGAGGCCGTCACCGTCGGTGTCCTTGCCGACCGCCGACGGAGTCGGGGTGTCGGGCTGGCTGCCCGGCCCCATGGTGCCCCACGTGGGCTCGAGGGTGAGGCCCGCCGCGACGGCGGCCTTGCCGCTCGATCGGATCACGCCCTTGTTGGAGATGAGTGGCGGCGGCGCCGCGGAGATCTTCACGCGGAACCGTACGATGCTCTCTTCGTTGATGCCCAAGCTGCCGCCGGAGGTCGCGTTCGCGCCCGCGCCGACGCGCACCACCACCGCGCCCGCGGCGGCGTCGAACTCGGCCTGATCGTCACCGCCGGCGTCGGTCTTCGCCCCGGTGTTCGGCCCGGAGACGATGGAGAGGGAGCCCGCCTCGTAGGTCGTCCCGGTCGGGATTGCGTCGCGGAGCTCGGTGCGATCGGAGGGATCGCTGCCGGTATTCTTCACGGCGATCGAGTACTCGAGCACGTCGCCCGCGAGCGTGCCGCCCGTCGGGTGCGTGAGGTTCTTCACGGTCTTGGGGGACGCCGTGAAGTCGGGCATGAGAGACGAGAGCGACGTCGCGAGCCCGGCGAGCGCGAACGTGTCGCTCGCGGTAGCGAGCCGCGCGACCGCCGCGCTCTGGCCCGCAGCCATCTGGGCCGTGACGTCGATGACGTCGACGTCGATTCCGGACATCGACCCGATGGCGCCGGTGAGCTGCGGGAGATCGCCGGGCACGGAGACCGGCACGCCGAGGCTCGTGCGCGAGCCGTTGAAGAAGTTCCCGACGGGGTTCAGCGGGTTCGACAGCGCGGTGAGCCTCGCCGTAGTGGGCCCGAAGGAGAAGCTGTCGCCCGTGTGCGCGTTGTCGCCCTCGAAGGTGACCACGCCGAGCGTGGCGTCGAAGCCCGCCGGCGGCACGAGGAACCCGCTGAGCGGCAGGTCGACCTGGCCGTTGTCGATGATGTCCATGCCATCGAACAGCGTGAGGTTCCGCACCGGATCGGTCTCTCGGTAGTAAAAGACCGTGAGCGACCACCCGCCGAAGCGCTCGTTGTCGTTGGCGTTGGCCACGTCTTGCACCGAGATGCCGCTGACCCCGTACGCGCCAGTCCCATGCTGCTTCACGAGGGCCGTGACGTCGGCCGAGGCGCCGTACCAGACCTTGCCGTTCACCGTCCGCACGACCGTGCTGTCGGATGTGACCGGCGCGCTGAAGGCGCCGGCTCCGACGCGATCGAGGGTGACGGTCTCCGAGGGCGCCGTGCCCGTGGGGAGAGACCCCGACCACGAGAGACGCGCCAGCGTCACGGTCGCGCCCGCGGGCACCGCGACGCCCTTCGTGTTCCCGCTCGCGAGCACCGCGACGCTCCGGGCCGTCGCGGGGGTGATCGCGAGAGACGCGTTCGTGCCGGCCGCGGCGCCGTCGGTGGTCCACCACACGTCCGGCGCCGAGTCGGCGAGGCCGGTGTTGCCGCACGCGCCGAGGGTGCCGACGAGGGGCGCAGGCGTCGCGTTGCCGCAGTCGTGGCCGAGGGTGTTCCCGATGACCGCGAAGTCGCCGCGCTGTGTGACCGTGACGCGCTGGGTTGCGGCCGACGCTGCGCGGGGCAGCACGATCGGGAGGGAGGCGGCGAGCAGCACAGTGGCGAGTCCGAGGCGCTTCATGGGTCCTTAGGCTACCGCCCACCCCCGGTCGCGCAAACAAAACCCGCCCTGCGGCTGTCGAAGCTTGAATGATTTTCGATGCATGGAGGCAGCAGCAGCGAGGGCCGCGCCCCGCACGCTCAGTCCCCACGGAGGCGGCCGAGGGCCCACGCGGCCGCCTCCCGCACAGCGGGCGCCGCGTGGGGGTCGGACGCCTTGGCGCTCAGCGCCGATCGGGCCACGGGATCCCCTCGATTCCCCAGCGCGATCGCGGCGTTCCGCTGCAGGCCGTCAAGGCCCGGGCGGCCGAGCGGGCTCCCGGCGCGCACCGCCTCGAAGCCGGCGGCGTCCAGCCCCAGCCAGCCCTCGAGCGACGCGTCGTCGAGGCGCGCGTGGGGCCGGAACGGCTGCGCGTCGGCCGCCTCGGCGCGGCCCGCGTTGAACGGGCACACCTCCTGGCACACGTCGCAGCCAAAGACCCGCTCGCCCACGCCCTCTCGGAGCGCGGGGTCGAGAGGCCCCTCGTGCTCGATGGTGAGGTAGGCCACGCATCGTCGCGCGTCGAGGACGAACGGTCGCACGAGCGCCTGCGTGGGGCACGCGTCGAGGCACCGCGTGCACGCGCCGCAGCGCCCGGGGATCGGGTCGTCGGGCGCGAGCTCGAGGGTCGTCACGACCTCGCCCAGGAGCACGTACGAGCCCACGCCGGGCGCGATGAGGAGCCCGTTCTTGCCCACGAAGCCGAGGCCCGCCCGCGAGGCCCACGCGCGCTCGAGCACGGGCGCGTCGTCGACGAGCGGCCGCGCGGACACGCCCGGCGCGAGGGCCCGCACGAAGGCCGCGAGGCGCCGGAGCCGCTTGCGCAGACCGTTGTGGTAGTCCTGGCCGCGCGCGTACCGGGCCACGCGCTGCGCCATCGGGCCGTCACGGTCGTCGTCCGCCCGCTTGTAGCTGCGGGCCAAGCAAATCACGGAGCGCGCGCCCTCGAGGACGGTCGGACGATCGAGGCGCGCGCGGACGTCGGCGTCGGCGGCGAGGTAGTCCATCGAGCCGTGGTACCCGGCGGCGAGGAACGCCTCGTAGCGCGCGTGGTCCTCGCCGAGCGGCTGATCGGCCCGCGCGATGCCCACCACGTCGAAGCGGAGGCGCCGCGCCTCGTCCTTTACGCTCTGCGTCAGCCGGGCACGCTCGGTGGAATTTGCGGGATGAACGCTCAAAACGACACTTCGAGGCTAGCCCGAGCCCGGCAGCGTTGCTATGCGCATGAACGCATGAAGAAGCTAGCCCTCGTCGCGATCGTCCTCGGCTCCGCGCTCGTCGCGGGCGCCGGCTGCAGCACCTCGAACCCGCCGATCGCCGGCGACGGCGGCGCCGCGGGCGGCTGCCTGGCCGACCTGCAGAAGAAGGACTTCTGCTCATCGTGCAGCGCCCCCTCCAACGCGAACCCGACGTCGTGCAAGCCACCCCGCACGGTCAACGCGTGCTGCACGTACGTCGCGCCGCCCACGAAGGAGCTGTCGCGCGGCACCGGCCTCCAGCGCTACTCCACGACCGACCCCGCGCTGAACCTCGCCTGCCTCGATGATCCGGGCGCGCTCGAACCCTCGAAGACGGTCACGCTGAAGGGGTTCGTGCGGCTCTTCTCGAGCGGGAACGACTCGGCGGGCGTGAAGCTCGAGCTCTTCAAGGAGGGCCCAAACGGCACGGTCGGCGAGCGGGTGGGCACGGCCATCGAGACCAAGAACACCGACGACGTGCAGACGCCCAAGCCCACCTGGCTGAAGAAGTGCCCCGAGGGGGGCTGCTCCTTCCGCGCGTACACGTACGCCGGCGTTCCCACCGAGACGCCGCTCATCGTGAAGACCAGCGACGTCACGCCGAACGGCAGCCAGTGGAAGGAGCTCTACGACTACAACGTCATGTTCCGTAACCGCGACATCAAGGGCGACGTCATCGCCTACGATCCGGCGGCGGTCGCGGCCACCGACGTCAACACCGTCGCCGCGGCGGCGGGCGGCTTCATCCCGAAGCCCGACAAGGGCGTGCTCGCGGGCGAGATCCACGACTGCGGCGACATTCGCGTGGCCGGCGCCACGGTGGACACCGACGTGCCGCACGAAGCCGACGTGTTCTACTTCGGCGAGAACGAAGCCGATCCCCTCCCCGACCAGCAGCAGGCCCGCTCGGGCACGAGCAAGCTCGGGCTCTTCGGCGCGCTGAACTTCCCCACAGGCGTCCCGGTCCGCGTCACCGCGGTCGGCAAGGTCAACGGCCAGACGATGGTCCTCGGCACGCACGTCGTGCAGATGTTCCCGGGCGCGGTCACCGCGCTCTCCCTGCGCGGCCGTCGCCCCTCCAAGTAACCCCGGAGCGCGACGTGCTGTCGTCGGCGGCCTCCACGCGCGACACCCTCCACGGGGGCCGCACGGTGCTGTGGCAGCCCGCGCGCGGCGTCGGGTACCGCGTGAACGTGGACGCGCTGCACCTCGCGGGGTTCGCGATCCGGCCGCGGCCCGCCACGCACGCCGTCGACCTCGGCGCAGGGGTCGGCGCGGTGGGGCTCACGCTCCTCGCGAGCGGCTCCGCCGAGCGCGTGTCGTTCGTGGAGCGCGACCCCACGCTCGCGAGCCTCTGCGCGCGAAACCTCGAAGAGAACGGCTACGCTGCGCGCGCCGAGGTCGTCCGCGCCGACGTCGCCGACGACGCCGCGTTTGCGCCCGGGACCGCCGACCTCGTGGTCGCGAACCCGCCGTACCTCACGCCTGGCAAGGGGCGCCCCCCGGCCGCGCAGGTGCGCGACGCGCGCTCGGGCGCGCTCGACCCGTTCCTCGTGCGGGCGCGGTCGCTGCTCGGTCGACGAGGGCGCGCATGTTTTGTGTATCCTGCACGCGAGCTCCCCGCGCTCCTCGTGGCCTCGCGCGGCGCCGGGCTCGAGGCGAAGCGGCTCCGGTTCGTACACGCGGGGCAGGCGGTCGCCGCGCGGGTGGTGCTCGTGGAGCTGCTCCCCGGCAAGCCCGGCGGCCTGCTCGTCGAGGCTCCGCTCGTCGAAGGGTAGCCCGCGGCGTAGAGTGCGCGCATGGGCTTCCTCTCGTGGGCGCTGTTCGGCCTGATCGCCGGGATCGTGGCCAAGTTCATCCTGCCCGGCCGCGACGGCGGCGGGCTCATCGCCACGACGCTCCTCGGCATCGTCGGCGCGGTGGTCGGCGGCTTCGCAGGTACGCGCCTCGGCTGGGGCAGCGTCACGGGCTTCGACCTCCACAGCTTCGGCCTCGCGGTCGGCGGCGGGCTCGTGGTGCTCATCGTCCACCGCATGCTCCGCTCGTGAGCCGCTGAGGAGCGCGTCAGCCGCCGAGCAGGCGATCGAGCGTGATGGCGCACGCGGCGCGCACGCTGAGGTGGTTGTACGCGTCTCCCTCGCCGACGCCGGGCGCTCGCTCGATCGCGGGCAGGAGCGCGTCCACGCCGTCGATGACCTGCGGGGCGAGCCCCCACCCGGTGCCGAAGAGGACGACCACCGGCTTGCCTGGCGTGGCGAGGAGCGCGCGCGCCGAAGCGAAATCGAGCGGCTCGCGCGAGGCCCGCGCCGCGGTAGCCCACAGCTCGACCTCGTCGCGTCCCCCGAACGAGGCCACCATCGCCTCGAGGCTCGGCACCACGCGGACGAGCGCGAGCGCCACCTTCCGGGTGGGGATGCGCTGCGCGCTCGAGCCCGTGGTCCAGTGCTCCTGGATGCGACCCACGAGCGTGCGCTGCGCCTCCACGGGGTGCACGATGAAGTACGACGCGCACCCGAAGGTGCGGGCGCTCCTCGCGAGGTCGTGGACGTCGAGGTTCGTCACCGTGGTGGTGACCTCCGCTCGCTTCCCGTCGAGGACCGGGAAGTGCACGAGCGCGATCGACACCGAGCGGCTCACGACTCCCCGCCCGCGTCTGGATCACCGCCTCGGCGCGCGAGCAAATCGGGGCGCCGGGCGCGCGTGCGTTCGAGGCGCTCCGCGTCACGAAACGCCTTGATTTTACTATGATTTCCTCCGGCGAGCACATCGGGCACGCGGGCGCCGCGGAACTCGAGCGGGCGGGTGTACTGAGGGTACTCGAGGAGCCCCCCTTCCCCGTGCGACTCGTCGACCACCGAGTCGGCGTTGCCGAGCACCCCGGGCAGCAGACGCACCGTGGCCTCGATGATCGCCATGGCGGCGACCTCTCCGCCGGTCATGACGAAGTCGCCGAGAGAGATCTCTTCGTCGACGTGCAGTCGCACGCGCTCGTCGAACCCCTCGTAGCGCCCGCACACGAGGGCGAGCGCGGGCAGCGTGGCGAGGCGCCGGGCGTGGGCCTGGGTGAACGGCGCGCCTTGCGGTGTCAGCAGCACGCGGTGCGCGCGCCCGGGCCCTGCGTCCTCGCCACGGCCCGCCGCCACCGCGGGCGCAGCCGGCGCGTCGGCGTCGAGGGACTCGAGGCAGGCGACGAGCACGTCCACGCGCATGACCATGCCGCAGCCGCCACCGTAGGGGGTGTCGTCGACGCTGCGGTGACGCCCCAGGCCGAACTCACGCGGCGACCGCAGCCGGAGCGCGAGCGCCCGCTGCTCGATCGCGCGGCCCACGAACGAGGTGGTCGCGAACGCGCCGAAGAGCTCCGGGAAGAGCGTGACGACGTCGACCCTCACGCCGCCCTCACGGGCCGTCGTCGGGCGGAGCGGACGCCTTCGCGCGAGGCGCGAGGCGCTCGATGCCCTCGATCGAGCGCAGCACGAAGCGGCCCGCGGACACGTCGGCGCGGGCGACGTACGCCGCGACCAGCGGGATCTCCCAGTCGGGGCCGCCGTCCTCGGCGCGAACGACGAGGACGTCGACGCTCGGGTAGCTCATCAGATCGCGGACGTGGCCGAGGCGCTGGGCGCCCGCCTCCGTGGCGGCGTCGGTCGCGTCGGTCGCTCCTTGCACGAGCACGACCTCCGCGCCGAGGGCGTCGCAGGTGTAGAACTCGCCGTCGTCCAGCGGCGGGAACGCCTCGCGCCGCACGCACACGAGCGCGCCGCGGAGCTCGTCGGCGCGCTCGCGGTCGTCCACCGAGTGGAGCTTGATCAGGATGGCCTGGTCGGCCCGCCGCGCGCCGTCGACGCTGACCTCGTGCTCTTCGCCGTCGGTCAGGCGCACCAGGACCTCGTCCTGCTCGAGCAGCACGTCGCTGTCCTTGTTGAAAAGGCGAAGGCGCACCTCGCCGCGCACGCCGTGGGCGCGGGCGATCTCGGCGAGGGGTACCCACGCGTCGGGGCGGATCATCAGTCGACGATGTCGAGGTGGGCGCGCCGGCCGAGCTTGGTCGAGACCGCCGACAGGAGCGTGCGCATCGACTGGGCCGTGCGCCCCTCCTTGCCGATGACCTTGCCCACGTCCTCGCGCGCGACGCGCAGCTCGATGAGGGTGTTGTTCTCGCCGGCGATCTCGTTGACCACGACCTTCTCGGGCTGGTCGACGAGCTCCACGGCGATGGAGCGAATCAGCTCTTTCAGGGGCACGACGGCGCCTACTTGGCGGCCGCGAGGGCCTTCTTCGCGGTGGCCTTGATGAGGTGCGCCACGGTGTCCGACGCCTGGGCGCCCGTGCCCTGCCAGTACGCGAGGCGGGCCGCGTCGATCGTGAAGGAGCCCTCGCGGAGCGGGTCGAAGGTGCCGATGTTCTCGAGGAACCGGCCCCCACGCGGGCTGCGTTGGTCGGTGACTACGATACGGTAGAAGGGCTTCTTCTTGGCGCCAGCGCGCGCGAGACGGATGTGAACGGCCATGGGAGAGAACCTTACAAAATCACGTAATAACGAGGAGTTGCAGCCACGACGTGCTCGGGCTGCCGCCACGGGGAATGAGGCACGGCAGGGTACGAGGGCACCTCACACCCGTCAAGGTGAAAGCGTCAAAGTGCCGTATTTTGCTAGCCGTTCACCGACAGCACGCGGGTGAGCCGCTGGAACATGCCGAAGTGGCGGAGCACGCCGAAGACCCGAAAGCTGCCAGCGCGGAAGGCCGACGCCACCTGGCGCACGACGTCGCGCTGCTCGTCGCGGGACGGGATGGGCAGGCCCAAGGCCCCGACGGGCATGTTGGAGAGGGCCATGACCACGTCGCTCGTCGCGCGGATGGTGACGTCCGGCGTGCCCACGATGCCGTTGAGCACACACAGATGCCCGAAGGCGAAGCGCAGCGTGAGGGCGACGTCGGCGTCGTCGGCCACGATCGCGAACTTGCCCCGCAGCGCGTAGAAATCGGTGAGTTTGTGGGGGTTTTGCTCGAGATTTTGGCGCAGGAGCTCCGCCAACATGGAGGCGAGCCCGTTGTCTTCAGCGCCCGGGCCGAGCTCGATCGAGACCGTCATGGCCCCGGATTACGCGCCCCTCCCCTGGGACGTCAACAGCTGTTCGCCCGCGCGCCCATGGACCCCAGCGCCGGCCCTACTCGATCGTGAGGGTCTCCGCCGGGCCGAGCTTCAGGGGCTCGAGCGCCTTCAACACCGTCGCCTTCGGCCCCACGACCAGCACAGCCCCCCGCGTGGGGTCGAGCCACCGTCGCGCGGCGTCCGCGAGCTCGGCGCGGGTGGCGCCGTCGCGGCGGGGCGAGGTCCGCGTGTCGTGGTCGTGGGGTAGGCCCACCCCGGCGAGGCGCGCCAGGCGCGACGAGGCCGGGGATACGCCCTCGAACGCTTCCACGAGATCCGCCCGCGCGACGAGCCGGGTCTTTTCGGTCTCGGCGGGCGTGGGCCCGCCGTGCGCGTAGGCGACGACGTCGGCCATGAGCGCCGCGAGGGCCTCCTGGGTTTTGTCGGTCTGCACCGCGGCGTGCGCGACGAAGACGCCCGCGCCGCGGCTGAACGAGAGGCGCGAGCTCGCGCCGTACGTGAGGCCGCGCTCTTCGCGGAGATCTTGGTTCAGGCGCGACGTGAACGACCCGCCCAGGGCGATGTTGGCGCGAGACAAGAGCGGCGCCTCGTCGTGACCCGCGGGGACCGCCGGGAGCAGCAAAGAGACGACGCTCTGCGGAGCGCCAGGGCGATCGACCACCACCACCCGCCTACGGACCGGGGCCGGCGCGGGAGGCACCTCACGCGCGGGCGGCGCGGCGCCACGCGGTGCAGCCCCTCGGGCGAAGCGGTCGAGCTCGGGTTCGAGCGCGGTCAGGTCGGCGTCGGCCACGTCGCCGACGATGACGAGCGTCGCGACGTCGGCGCGGTAGGCGCGCGCGTACTCGGCCGCGACGTCGGCGACGGTGATCGCCGCGGCCCCGCGCAGCGTGCCCTCGGGCGGGTGCCCGTACGGGTGATCGAGCCCGTAGTGGAGCGCGAGGCCCGCGACCCTGGCGACGTCCTCGGGCTCTGCGCGCCGCGCCTTGAGCTCGTTCCGCCAGAGCTCGCGGACGCGCGCGAAATCGGCCGGGAGGAGCGAAGGCTTCGCGAACACGTCGACGTACGCGGGCCAGACCGCCCGGAGGTTTCGCTTCAGCACCGTGAGCTGGGCGAAGGAGTAGTCGGCCGTCGCGCCCGTGCTCAGCTCGGCCCCGAGAGACTCGAAATGCCGCGCGAGATCCAGCGCGCCTCGGCGCCCTGCGCCCTCGTCGAGCATGTTCGCCGTGATCGCGGCGAGCCCGTGCTTTCCCCGCGGATCGCGGGCCGCCCCCCCGGGGACCACCAGGGTCATCGACACGAGGGGCACCGCGTGTCGCTCGAGCACCCACACGGTGAGCCCGCTCTTCAACGTGCGCACGCGGGGCGCGTCGGGGACGTACGGCGCGGGCGCGGCGGGCTCGGGCTTAGGGCCGAGCGGATCGGCCGGCGGGGGCGCCACCGCGGCCCGTGGCGAGGCGCCTGGGGGCGAGCTCTCCGGGGGACTCGGGCGCTTGGGGGGCGCGGGCGGCTCGCAGGCCGCCGCGAGCAGGCAGACCGCGGCGAGCGCGAGGGGTCGGACGCTCATGGGGCCTCCTTTCCCGCGCCGACGCCTGAAGCCCGCTGGGCCCGTGGCGGCTCCGGAAGCACCGTGAGCACCACGCGGGCGTCCGTTCGCAGCGAGCTCTGCGCCGCCGCCCGCAGGCCCGCCAGCGTGGCGTCGCGGTACCGCGCGAGATCGCGCTCGAAGTAGCCCGGATCGCCGAGCTCCTGTTCGTACGAGCTCAGGAGGCTCGCGCGCTCGCGCACGCTCTGGAGCCGCGTGATGAGGCCCGTCTCGACGCCGTTCTTGGCGCGCGAGAGCTCGACCTCGGTGAGCTCGCCCGCCCGCACCTTGGCGAGCTCCTCGTCCACGAGGCGCTCCACCTTGGCGGGATCGACTCCGGGGGTCACGAGCACGTCGATCGCGAAGTGCGACGCCAGGGCACTCGACGCCTGGTACGCGACGACCCTCTGGGCCGCCTTTTCGCGGAAAACGAGGCGCTCTGTGAGCCGGCTCGCCTTGGTCGCGGACAGCACGCTTCCAAGGAGATCGAGCTCGGCGTCGCCCGCGGCGAAATGCTTCGGGCTCGGCCACGCGAACGTGACGCGCGCGAGCTCCACCGTGTCGCGGAGGGTCTCGCGCACGACCTTGGCGAGCGCGGGAGTGCCTGCGGGGACTGCCGGATCGGCGGCGCGAGCCACGCGGGGCAGCCCGCTGAAGAGGCGCGTCACCCACGCGAGCGTCGCCTCGGGGTGGTGATCGCCCGCGACGACGAGGGCCGCGTTCGACGCGGTGTAGTGGGTGGCGAAGAACCCCTTCACGTCGTCGACCGACGCGGCCTCGAGATCGGCGTGCGAGCCGATCACCGGGTGGTGGTACGGGTGCCCCTCGGGGAAGAGGAGCTCCGGCAGCCGCAGCTCGGCTTTGCCGTAGGGCTGGTTCTCGCTGGTCTGGCGGCGCTCGTTGCGCACGACCTCCCGCTGCGCGTTCAGCTTGTCGAGCGTCATCGAGGGCCCGAGATCGCTCAGCCGATCGGCCTCGAGCCAGAGCAACAGCGGGAGCGCGGTGGGCGGCCCGACGTCGTAGTAGACCGTGCGGTCCTCGCTCGTCCACGCGTTGTTCCAGCCGCCGGCGGCCTCCATCCACGCGTCGAACGCCTTCGTCGGCGCGCGGCGCGTGCCCATGAACATCAGGTGCTCGAACAGGTGCGCGAAGCCCGTACGGCGGGGCGCCTCGAAGCGCGAGCCCACGCGGTAGCCCAGGTTGACCACGACGGTCGGGGTCGTGTGGTCCTCGTGCAAGATGACCTGGAGCCCGTTGGGTAGGGTCGTCTTCGTGAACGGCAGCAGGGGGCGCGCGGACGCGCCGGCGCGTGCGGCGGGCGGGGTGGGCGCGGCTGCCTCCGCGGCGGCGGCCGGGGCGGCGAGCGCGAGCGCCGCCGCGAGGGTGGCCGAGAGGAGACCCACGTGACCGCTAGCTCGCATGCCGCGACGGTAGCGCGGGGGACGCGTCCCCGTGAACCTGGAACTGAGCCCCGAGGCGTTCGTCGCCGCGGGCGAAGCTGTAAGGTGCACCACCCGACCCGCGTTGGGTCCTCGTGAGCACGATGGCCCTCGACGACTGGCGTCTCCCCTCGGTCTTGGCGACCCTCGGGGTGGCGCGCGAGGTCACGCGACGCGCCGATCGCAAGGCTGGTAGGCTCGCGCGCGTGCAGGGCGAGCGTGACGACGAGCGGCGCGGCGGGGGCGTTGGGATCGCCGCGGACCGTGACCTCGAGCGTGAGCGCGACCGTGAGCTCGTCGCGCGAGCTCAGGCGGGCGACGGGGCCTCGCTAGGCGTCTTGCTCACGGCCCACGGCCCGACCCTTTACCGGAGCGTGCTGCTCCCGCGCCTGGGCTCGGAGGCTGCAGCCCACGACGCGCTCGCCGAGACCTACGAAAAGGTCCTCGCGAAGCTCCACACCTTCACCTGGCAAAACGTCGGGTTTTACCCATGGTTACGAACGGTTGCGCTGCGCGTGGCGCTCGACCATCTGAGGGCGCGCAAGCGGATGGTGGTCTGGGGCGCCGAGGACGTGGAGCGCGAGGTGGACGCCACCGCCACGTCGACGCCGCTCGACGACCGCGTGTCCGCGGCCCGCGACGCCGAGGCCGTGCGCGAGAAGCTCCACGCCGCGCTCTCGCGCATTCACCCGCGCTACGCGGAGGCCATTCGCCTCCGGGTGCTCGAGGAGCTGCCCCGCGAGGAGGTCGCCGCCCGGCTCGGGGCGACGCCCGCGACGTTCGACGTGCTGCTGCATCGCGCCACCGCCGCGCTCAAGAAGGCGCTCGAGACGCCTCCAATCGCTCCGTCCGCTCCGCGGGATGGTAGCCTGGCCAAGGATAAAACGCATGGCTCCTGAACACGAGCGCGACCTCGACCCCGAGGCGCCCCCCACCGAAGACGAGCTGCGCGAGGCGCGGGCGCTCATGGAGGCGCTCGAGCGCGGGGACGGCGCCGGCCCCGCCGAGCTGCTCCGCTCCGCGAAGGTCGCGAACGCACCGCGCGCGATCGAGCCCGCGGACCACGAGCGGCTCGTCTCCAGGGTGGTCGGCGCCACCGACGAGCGCGCGGCGCAGTCCCGCCGCGGGCGGGTGATCCGGGTGGCCTTCGGGGCCGTCTCGGCGTTCGCGATCGCCGCGGCGGTCCTCTTCTCCTTCTCGTCGTTCGGGCCGGATCACACGCCGCGGGCGACCGCCCCGCTCGCGCGGTCTCGCTCGACGCAGGATCTGTTCCGCGAGCCGTTCCGCGCGTCGGAGGCGAGCGCGCGCATCGACCGCATCGCGGTGGCGCGCGGCGGCGATCTTCGCGAGAACCGCTTCGCGACGTGGGGGGTCCAATGAGGCGCAGGTTCATGAGCGAGCCCTCGCCTACGGCTCGGGATCGCGGTCGACCTGGGGTCGCCCCTTCGGGGCTCACGTCCAGGTTCACGCGCACGTCCGCGCACGTCGCCCTGGCCTTTGCGGCGCTGCTCGCGCTCGCGCTCGTCCTGGCTTGCGGCAAGCGCGAAGGCCACGTCGACGAGGGTCCCGCGTTCGATCTCGAGACGATGGCGTACCTCTCCGAGGCGCGCGCGCTCCACCACCAGGCCGGAATCAAGGAGGACTCGGGCGATCTCGCGGGCGCCGTCGCGGCGCTCGGGCGCCTCACTTCCGCCGCGCGCCCCCACCCCGAGCGCACGACGCCCGAGGTCGAGGAGGTGCTCGCCGACGCGCTCGCCCGCCGCGCGGAGCTCGAGCTCCGCATGGGCAACACGGACGCCGCCTTGGCGTCGGTCCACGAGGGGCTCCGGCACGCAGACGCGCCGACTTTCTTCCGCGGCCACCTGCTGGAGATCGAAGGGCTCGTGGAGAAGGCGCGCGGTGGCGCGTTGGCCGACGCCGGACGCGAGGGGGAGGCGCGCGCCGCGCGGGCGCGTGCGATCGAGCTGCTCGACCAGGCGGTCAAGGTGCAAGAGGGCGTCATCCTGGCCGCCCTGCGAGACGCCGGGGGTGACCGGTGAGCAGGCCCGCCCTCCGCCTCGCGACGGTCGTCGCGTCCCTCGCGGCGTCCCTCGCCGCGTGCGCCGCGCGTGACGCGGAGGCCCCGCGCGCTCCGTCGGCCGAGGCCGCGCCCAAGTCGGTCAACGCGAGCCCTGCTGCTCCAGACCAGGTCGCGAGGCCGGTGCAGCCCGGCGCGCCGCAGTACGCGCCGCCCCCACCCTCCCCACCCTCCCCACCTTCCGCGACGGCCCACCGGCCCAATGAGCTCGGCGCCCGCCGCGCCGCGTTCGTGGAGGCGAGCGTCATGCTCGAGCATGCGGGAGCCGACTGCCGCGCCGCGTGCCGCGCGCTCGGGGCCATGGACCGCGCGGCCGGAGAGCTCTGCGATCTCGACGGCGCAGCCCAACCGCACGTCTGCGCCGACGCCGTCGTTCGGGTGCGCGCGGCTCGCGATCGCGTGCGCGCCGCCTGCGTCGCGTGCCCCGACGGAACCAGCCTCGACCGGAGCGCGCCGGTGCCAAGCCCCCGGTGAGCCCGGCGACGCCCGACGCGACGCTGGCCTCGCGCGATCTCCGCGAGGGGGGGCGCTGGACTTGGGCGCAATCCCTAAAGAACGCGCTCATTTACGCCTCCGCGCGCGCGCTGCTGGCCGGGCTGGGGCCGCTCCCGCGCCCCTGGCTCCTCGCGCTCGGGCGGGGGCTCGGGGCGGTCGCGCATGCGCTGCTCCGGCACGCGCGCCTGACGGCCGCACGGAACGTGAGGCGCGGTCTCCCCGACCTCTCGGAGGCGGAGCGCGACGCGCTGGTCCGGTCCACCTTCCGCGCGCTCGGGGCGCACCTCGGCGACACCGTCGATCTGTACGGAAAGAGCTCGCTCTCGGCGGTCCTGCCCCTCGAGGAGGGCTCGGACGCGGTCCTCGCCGAGGCGCGACGCGACGGGCGCGGCGTGGTGTTCGCCTCGGCCCACCTCGGACCGTGGGAGAGGGTCGCCGCCTCCCTGGTGCGGGCCGACGTCCCGCTCGTCACGCTCGCGCGCGCGGCCTACGATCCCCGCCTCACGAGGGTGCTCGTGGCGCTCCGGGAGCGGCACGGGGTGCGCGCCATCTTCCGAGGCACCGCGGGCGCGGCGGCGCGCATCGTGCGGACGCTGCGGTCCGGCGGCGTGCTTGGCGCACCGATGGACCTCGCCTCGCGCGTGCCCACCGTCGAGGTCCCGTTCCTCGGCGTCCCGGCGCCCACGCCGGTGGGGCCCGCCCGCCTCGCGCTCCGCACCGGCGCGCGAGTGGTCGTGGGCACCTACACCCCCGGAGATTGCATCCGCATTCGGGCGATCCGCACGGACGACCTCACCTCGGGCGAGGCCGGCGAGCGCGAGCTGCTGCGACGCGTCAACGACGAGCTGTCGGCGCGCATTCGGGGGGCCCCCACCCACTGGCCGTGGATGCACGAGCGCTTCCCGGCGCCGCGGTGACCCCGTCCCGCGGCCGAAAGTTCCATCGGTGCGCTCCGATTCCGGTACGATCGACGTGGAGGGACCTCACTTGCCTACCCTTGTGCCCCGGGTGCTGCCCGGCGTGGATTTCCGCAAACTCCCGCTCGATCCGACCGACGGGTTCGTGCTGACCCGCATCGACGGCGCGACCACGATCGCCTCAATCGCGCAGACCACCGGGCTGCCGGAGGGCAGCGTCGCCTCGTGCATCGACAAGCTGAAGGGCCTCGGGGTGGTCGACATGATCGACCCGTCGAAGCCGCCGCCCGCGCCGCCCCCAGCGCAGTCCAAGCCGGACGCGTCCAAGGCCGCGAGCGCCGGGAGCGCCGGGCGCTCGCAGCGGTATCCCGAATCCGAGCTCGACGAGGTGTGCGACCTCGAGCGCGACCACCGGAGGCAGATCCTCGACCTCTTCTACGACCTCGACGAGCTCGATCACTACACGCTGCTCGGCGTCACCCAAGACGTCGACAAGAAGGCGATCAAGCGCGCCTACTACGACCTCGCGTCGCGTCTCCACCCCGACCGCTTTTTCCGACGTAACCTCGGCTCGTTCAAGACGAAGATGGAGGTCGTCTTCGCGAAGGTGACCACCGCCCACGAGACCCTCACGTCGACGCAGGGTCGGGAGGAATACGACGTCTACCTGCGCGACGTCGTCACGACGCGCAGCCTCGAGGCCCAGCTCGCGCGCGCCCAGGAGGAGCTCAAGGCGGCGGCCGCGGAGTACACCGAGGTCGACCCCAGCGAGCTCGAGCCCGTCGGCCCCAAGCGCGACCCGGAGGCGGAGCTTCGCGCGCGGCGCGAGGCGCTCGCGAGGCGCCTCGGGCGGCCCGTCGCGCAGGCGGCGCCGCCCAAGCCCGTCGAGACCGCGCGCCAAGACAGCGCGCGCTGGCGTACGGCAGAAGAGAACCGCGAGACGGTCAAGCGCATGTACGAAGACCGCCTCCACGGCGTGAAGCGCGCGCAGGTGAAGAAGTACACCGACATGGCGGACGCGGCCGCCGCCAAGAACGACGCCGTCGCGCGCGCGGCGGCGCTGCGCATGGCCCTCAGCGTCGACGACACCGACGAGGAGCTCCGGGCGCGCTACGACGAGGCCGACGCGGCCGCTTCGCTCATCCTCGTGGACAGCTACCAGAAGACCGCCCAGTACGAGGAGCGCAACGACAAGTTCGTGGAGGCCGCGCGGTCGTGGCAGAAGGTCGCGCAGATCCGCCCCAACGACGCCATCGCGGCCGAGTCCGCGGCGCGCTGCCTCGTGGCGGGCAAGGGCAACCTGCACCAGGCGGCCGACCTCGCGAAGCGCGCGATCGAGCTGATGCCCGAGAACATCAAGTACCGCATCACGCTGGCGAAGGTCTACATCGCCGCCAACCTGACCTTGGCCGCGAAGCGAGAGCTCGAGGCCGCCGCCAAGGTGGACCCCAAGAGCCAGTCCGTGGCAGAGCTGCTGAAGTCCCTCGCCGCGAGGCCCGCCTGAACCCAATCGCCGCAGCGTTGGCCGTGCACGTTAGAAATGTGCACAACCTTGGCCACTTGAGGCATGCTGTGACGCGTTCTTTTTTGGAGAGCCCCACGTATGGATAAAGTCATCGGAATCGACCTCGGCACCACCAATTCGTGCGTTGCGATCGTTGAGAACGGCAACCCGGTGGTGATCCCGAACCGCGGCGGATACAAGACCACGCCGTCCATGGTCGCCGTGACCGAGGCAGGTAAGCGACTCGTCGGACACATCGCCAAGCGCCAGGCCATCACGAACGCCGAGAATACGGTCTACGCCGCCAAGCGCCTCATCGGCCGCAAGTGGACGTCCCCGCAGGTGAAGAACGCCGTAGCTACCTCGAGCTACAAGGTGGTCGAGGGGCCCCACGCGGACGTGCGCATCGTGCTCCGCGAGAAGGAGTTCAGCGTCCCCGAGGTGAGCGCGATGATCCTCCAGGAGATGAAGGTCATCGCGGAGGACTACCTCGGTGAGCCCGTCACGCAGGCGGTCATCACGGTGCCCGCGTACTTCAACGACAACCAACGCCAAGCCACCAAAGATGCGGGTGAAATCGCGGGCTTGGACGTCATCCGGATCATCAACGAGCCCACCTCGGCCGCCCTCTCGTACGGGTACGGACGCAACGTCGAGAAGGTCGTGGCGGTCTACGACTTTGGCGGCGGCACCTTCGACATCTCGATCCTCGAGATCGCCGGCAACGGCGTCTTCAAGGTGATCGCGACGGCGGGCGACACCTTCCTCGGTGGCGAGGACGTGGACGCGCGGGTGATCGACTGGCTCGTGCAGGGCTTCAAGGACGAGCACGACATCGACCTTCGGCAGGATCGCATGGCGCTGCAGCGCCTAAAGGACGCCGCCGAGAAGGCGAAATGCGAGCTCTCGAGCGTCAGCGACGCCGAGGTGAACCTCCCCTTCATCATCACGAGCAGCCGAAACGAGGCGCTCCACCTCCAGCGCACGCTGACGAGGCAGGTGCTGGAAGAGCTGGCCGACGACCTCGTCGCGCGCACGATCGACATCTGCCGACAGACGCTGGAAGACGCGCGGCTCGAGAAGAACGAGGTCGAGGAGGTGCTCCTCGTCGGCGGCATGACCCGCATGCCGCTCATTCAGTCGTCCGTCGCGAAGTTTTTCGAGCGTGAGCCCTCCAAGGGCGTCCACCCGGACGAGGTCGTGGCGCTGGGCGCGGCGATACAGGGCTCCGCCCTCGTGGACGACAAGCAGCAGATGATCCTGCTGGACGTGACGCCCCACGCGCTGGGCATCATGACCTTCGGGAACTTCTTCGAGGAGCTCATCCCCGCGAACACGACCGTCCCGACGCAGCGACAGAAGATCTTCACGACGAGCCGCGACAACCAGACCGCCGTCAAGATCCTCGTCATGCAGGGCGACTCCACCAACGCGGAGGAGAACGAGCTGCTCGGCGAGTTCATCCTGACGGGCCTGCGCCGCGCGGCGAAGGGCACCGTCGAGATCGAGGTGACCTTCGAGATCAACGCGGACGGCATCGTGTCGGTGCGCGCGAAGGACCTCGAGACCGGCCTCGAGCAGTCGATCCAGGTGACCGCGACGAGCGGCCTCACGCGCGACGAGATCAAGTCCATGATCGACAACGCGAAAGACCATCTGGTCGATCGCCGCACGTCCGACGAGTTCGAGAGCGCGAAGCAAGAGGCCGAGAAGGCCATCGCCCAGATCGAAGAGCTCTTTCCCCAGGTGCAAGCCGTGGTGGCGTCCAGCGACTTCGGTCGCGACGCGATCGAGAAGGCCAAGGGCATCGTGGCCAAGGCGCGCAAGGCGATCGAGAAGCGCGACGCCGCGGCGGTGAAGGAGCAGCTCGAGGGCCTTCAGCGGACCCATCGCATGTTCAAGGGCGTGGTCGCGAAGACCTGATCGCGCTGCGCGGCGCAACGAAGCAAGGACCACTCGAGTGACCGAGGCCCCCAAGACCCCGCCGAGCGAGGCCGGCGACGACCCGGACGCGACGCTCGTGGTCGACGGTCGACGGGTGTGGGACGCGCTCAAAGCGTCCGCGGTGCCGAGCGGTCACTCACCCGTGGCCGCGCCCGCGCCCCCCGAGGACGAGTCTCTCGACGACGACTGGGACCTCGGCCCGGCGAGCACGAAGCCTCACGATGCGGGCACGGCGCCGCCCCCGGCAGCGTCCGCGGAGCCGCACGCCCCGGAGACGGCTCCTGCTGCGACGGAGAACGCCGCGCCGCTCGCCGTCACGGCGCCACCCCCGCCCTATGCGCGGACCACCAACGACAGCGGCCCCTTCCTCGACTCCGATCTCCTGGTGGAGGAAGAGCCGGCTGCGGCGCCCAGCCAGTCGAAGATCATCACCGCGCGACCGCCCGCCGGGGAAAGCCCCGAGACCGAGGTGCCGCCATCGGCGCCCATCCCCGCGGCTGTGTTTACCCGCCCCACGCCCGTGGGGTTCGCCGCCATCCATGCCCCTACGCCCGAGGCGACTCCCGCCGTGATGCTGCTCGAGCCGCCGCCCACGACGGCGCCGGCTCCCGCGCCGAAGCCGCCGCGCGGCCCGAGCGCCGTCGACATGGAGGACCAGTTCGCGATGGGCGACTTCGCGGGGGCGATGGCCACCGCCGAGGCGCTTCTCGCCCGACACCCGCAGCACGTCGACGCCCTGGAGTGCCTCGAGCGGTGCCGGACGTCCCTTCGCGCGAGCCTCGCCGCCAAGCTCGGCCCCCTCGACCGCGTGCCCGTCGTCGCGGTCGCGCGCGATCAACTCCGCTGGCTCGCGATCGATCACAAAGCGGGGTTCATCCTGTCTCACGTCGACGGTGTGTCCAGCGTCGAGGAGATCGTAGACATCAGCGGGATGAAGGAGCTCGAGGCGCTCGGCATCCTCGCGGAGCTCGTCGAGCAGCGCATCATCGACTTCGCCGCGAGGCGCTGACAGCCCAAATCTCGCGTCGCGGTTTGCGCGGGTGTCTCGTTCTCGCTACACCAAGTGCAGCCATGAGAGGGCGCCGCACCCGTGACGACAATGCTCCCGCGCGACTCCGTCGCCGGGCGGAGCACTCGCTGCGGCGCTCGGGCGATCCGGTCGGAGTCGTACCGTTGCTGCATCAGCTCGCCCGGATCGCGAGCCCCACGAGCGAGGACGCCGCCTTCGCCCACCAGAAGCTCGCGGAGCTCTTGGCAGAGGAAGAGCCGTGGCGCGCGGCCCTGTATGCGCGCCGCGTGCTCCAGCACTTCCCTACCAGCCACCGCGCGTGGGCCGTGCTCGCGCTCTCGCAGTCGACGCTGGGCCACTTCCGGTTCGCGCGCACCGCGTACCAGCGCGCCCTGGAGCTCGCGCCCAAGAACGGCTCGTACGCCCACAACCTGGGCCACTTGCTCGACGTGGCCCTCGGAGATCCTCACGCGGCGGTGCCGTGGCTTCGTCGAGCTCACGACGGGGCGCGGAGCGATCCCTCGGTCGCCGCCTCGTACGCCCACGCCCTCGGCCGGTCGGGTCGCTGGGCAGACGCGAAGAAGGTGCTTGGGAGGGCGCTCGCCCACGGGCCCACGCGGGAGCTCTCGGCGCTCGCTCGCTGGGTGGAGCGTCGGTCCGACGACGTGGCGGTTCGCCCACCCGCCGCGCGGCACGCGCCCTGCGGGAGCGCTCGAATCGTGTCGCAGCCGGGCGCGCACGAGGCCCTGAGCCGGACATTACGGCTCGGCCTTGAGCGGCTGCCTTTCAGCGACGAGCAGCGCTCGCGAGCGCGCGAGCTGGCGCGTGACGCGACAGAACAGGCCCGCCTCTCGGTCACGCGCACGCGGTCCAGCGAGAGCCTCGCGGCCGCCATCGCCTACGCCATCGTGTTTGTAGACGAGGTGCCACTCACCCACGCCGAGGTCGCCGCGCCGTTCCGCGTGCCCGTCGCGCAACTCCGAGGGTGCTTCGCCGAGCTCCGCGCGGAGCTCCGGATCACCCGGGGCGACGACCGCTACGCCACCTGACGCCCGCACGAGCCTGAACGACCGGACGCTCGCGTGGTACTTGAGCGGAATGAGTCATGCCTGGAAGGTTGCACTCGCGTTCGCCACGCTCGTCGTCGTCGAGGCCCGATCGAGCGCCGCGGCGGAGGGACCCGCGCCCGCGCCCGCGCCCGCTCGCACCGCGCCCACCCCCGCGAGCCCGGCGGTAGAGGACGCGATGCTCGTCTCGGTGCCGCAGCCCGCGCGCCGACTCCACCGCTGGGAGGACGCGCTCGTCTACATCAAGGCTCGGTCCACCGATCTGCGGATCGCCGAGATCGAAATCACGCGCGCCGAGGCGCAGTGGCGCCAGGCGCTCGCGGGCTCCCTCCCGTCGATCAACCTGAACGCGTCGCTCACCCACCAGCTCATTACCAACACGTCGCTGCAACCGAGCTCGAAGTGCACGCCCGACGGCTCGGTGTCGCTGTGCCCGATCGAGACGCCGTTCCCCAACGCGGCGAACGCGGGGATCACCGCGGTCCAGCCGCTCCTCGCGACTCGCTCGTGGTACGCGCTCGGCACGGCGAAGCAGAGTGAAGCGGTCGCGAAGCTGAACGTCGCCGACGTGAAGCGACAGATCGCCCTCCGTGTCGCGAACGGCATGGTCGCCGTGGTCACCGCGGAGCGCCTCGCCGAGTTGAACCGAGTCGGCCTCCGCAACGCCCTCGAGCGCCTCGCGCTCACGCAGCGGCGCGCGGAGCTCGGCTCGGCGACCGGCCTCGACGTCGTGCGAGCGCAGCAGGACGCGGAGGTCGCCCGCACCTCGCTCGTCAGCGGTGACGAGTCACTCCGCCAGAGCCGTGAGGCGCTCGGGCTCGCGCTGGGCGTTCCTGAGGCCATCGGCGTGGCCGCCGACGTGAGGATCGACGGGCTCGAGCAGGCGGCCTCGGCCACGTGTAAACCCTCGTCTCGGCTCGACGACCGCCCCGATGTGGCGTCCGCGGGCGCGAGCATCGCGCTCGCCGGGCGCGCCATCGGCGACGTCAAGCGGCAGTTCCTTCCCGTCTTGAACCTCCAGAGCACCCTCGCCACGACGAGCATCGACACGGGCGCCACGCCGCGCACCACGTGGAACATCCAAGGAGTGCTCTCCATCCCCATCTGGGATGGCGGCGCGCGCTACGCGACCATGCGGACCGCGAACGTCGACATCGGCCGCGCCGAGCAGCGCCTCGAGGCGGTGCGGCGCCAGGCCACGATCGAGATCACGCAGGCACGCCGGGCCGTCGAGGTCGCCGAACAGTCGCGGGCCGTCGCGCTTCGCTCCCGGGAGCTGTCCGCGGAGACCGACCGCCTCGTCCGCGTGGCCTATCACGAGGGGCGCGGGACGAGCCTCGAGCTCGTCGCCGCCGCGACCACCCTCCGCCAGGCGGAGATCACCCTTGCGCTCCGCGAGTTCGACGTCGTGAAGGCCCGCGTCGCGGCGGTGATCAGCCTGTCGCGCTGCGACTACTAGCTAGACCTGGTCCCCGCCCATCCAGGGGCGGGAGTCAGTGTCCAACCCGCCGAAACAAGACAAGATTACTGACTAGGGTGTCCGAGGTCACTCCTCCCACGGCGCCGAGCGCAGGGTGAACGTCTTGCCGATCGAGACGGGCACGCCGTCGAACGGCGCGACTCGGATGCCGCGGAAGCGAGCGCTGATGCACGCCCCGATGGCCGTCACGGGGAACGGGCCGCCGTCCACCACGGCGGAGCTGACGAAGCCCGCCGGTGAGAACACGACGGTGACGTGCCCCACGCCGGTCGGACCGTTCGGGCGCGCGCACGACTGGAGGTTCACACGCGAGAGCGCAGCCGAGGCGGAGGCGCGATCGAACGGGCGCCCGCCGATCCCCCAGGGAGTCGGTGGCACCGAGCGATCCACCGACTCGGAGACGAGGGTCTCCTCGTAGCGGGCGTCGACGCGCCCCACCACGACGCTGTCGCCGGTCAACACGAAGGGCATCTGCTTGACGCTGCCACCCGAGGAGATCTTCACGGTCCCCGAGATGGGGCGCCCCGCGCCTCGCGTCGCGCGCGTCACCTCCACGAGGAACGCGCCGGGTTTGGCGTTGGACACACCGAGCTCTTCGCGGCCAAGGCCCGTCGGATCGACCACGTGGACGCCAGGGAGCCGAGACACGAACGACGCGCGGACTCCCGTGGGGTCGAGCAAGGCCAGATCGAGGTCGTCGGCGCCCTCCCAGTTCGCGCTGATGACGATGTCTCCTCGGGCCGTGTCGGCCTTCTCGGAGCCGATCCTCGCGAGCGCGGCCTCCAGCGCCGCGAGCTTCGCCCCCTGGAACCCCTTGCGAAGGCGCATGGCCGAGCGCGCGTGCCCGAGGCCCTCTTCGCAGCGGACCGCCCGCGCGGCCGCTTCGACGTCGCCGGGTCGCAGCTCGCTCACCGTGATTCGAAGCGCGCAGGCCGCTGGATCGTGGGCTCGCTCGTAGGCCTCCGCCGCCGCGAGAGCGACGAGCGACGCTTCGCGGGGCGACGCCGTGGTCGAGGCGAGGGCGCCCGTCAGCACACGGAGCGCGCCGGCGCGGTCTCCCCTCCTCGCGGAGAGGTCGGCGCGCCAGGCGATCGCGTCGGCGTCCAGCGGGTCGCGCTCGTTCCACTTCGTCAGCACATCGTCGAGCTCCGAGAGCTCGCCCTGCACGGCGAGGAGGCGCGCGAGGTCGCGGTGCTTGTTGCGCTCGTCTGGCGCCGCGGCGAGCGCCGATCGCGCCGCCGAGAGCTTGTCGCCCGGCACGACCGCGCCACGGCCTTCCGTCACCGCGGCGGTGCGACGCCAGACACGCTTCATCCACTCGCCGCGCCCACGGGGTGGCGGCGGCATCGAAGGCTGCCACGGGGCGCCCTTGCGCGGCGCCTCGTCCGCCCGGGACGCGCCCCCGAAGGCCTCGGCCTTGGGTTTGGCCGCTGGGGCGTCGGCAGGGGGCGCGGGCGCAGGGGACGTGGGCGACGGGCCTGCGAGCGCGCCGAAGCCGCCGGCGCCGGCGGGCACCTTGAGCTCCATGGCGCCGCCGAGATCGTGCGAATCGTCCTTCTCGGTCTCGGCCGACTTGGTCCCCGCGATGAGTCCCGTCGCGAGATCGTCGCCGGTCCAGCGCACCTGCGTGTTCCCGCCTCGCTGAATGCCGAAGGCCTGAAACATCGCCTCGCTCTCGAGGACGAGGAGGGAGGTGAACCGGCTCGGTACGAGGAAGCGCTTCGAGAGCTCGATGAGCTCGGTCTTCCCCGCGTCGCCGGCCTCTCGCTCGCGATCCGCGATGCGGTTCGCCGCGAACACCCGGGGCACGAACGCGTTCCCCGGCGCGTCGGTAGCCGTCAGCGTGACCGGCGTGCGCTGCTCGAACGGCTCGCCGCCGACTGTGCCACGCAGCACGATTTCCCCCTCGACCCGGTCGCGCAGCATGCGCACTCCGACGAGGGTCTCGCCGCCGCCACGCAGGGGCGGGAGCACGCCCGGCGCCGCGTCCACGAGTCCCTCCGGGAGAGTGAGCGTGGCGTCACGAAGCACGGTCCCGTACGACGCGTTCAGCACGTCGAGCGCCGCGGTGGCGAGGCGCTCGCCCGGCTGGTACGGGAGCACCACGCCGCCGCCGCCGCGCGCGACCTCGGAGAGGAACGTCACGTCGGAGTCTCCCCCGATGGGTACCGCGAGCACCGAGGTGTGGGCCAGGTCGCCGACGGCGTCACGGACCTCGTCGGCGACCCGATCAGTGGCGCGGTGCCCCGCGGTGGCGTGGCCGCCCGACAGGAGCGTCACGCGGAGATCCCGTGAGCCGTCGCGCCCCGCGACGCGCGAGGCCTCCCGCACGGCGCCGACCAGGTCGGACGCGCCGTCGGGCGTCACCCCCGACAAGAACGCGTCCACGTCGTGTGACGCGGTGGAGCCCGGCCCGATGAGCCCCGCCGCAAGCGGCCTGCAGCGCATGTCGCACGTCATCACGGTCACTCGATCGCGGCGATCCATCTCCTGCGCCATCTCGACCGCGAGGCGGCGAGCCCGGCGGAAGCGCTCCCCGAACATCGAGCGGCCGGAGTCGACGACGATCACCTGGTCGCGCGGCCGCACGTCGGTCCACTTGGGGAGCTGCGGGCGCAGCGCGATCGCCGCGAAGCGTTCGCCAGGCTTTCCGCCCGCGGCGGGCGTGGCGAAGGCGTGAGCCGAGAGCGGGCTGCGCTGGTCCCCGAGCGAGTATTCGATCACGAGATCGCCAGACGGACGGAAGCTCCGCGCCTCGGTCGAGAGGGCCACCGCGCCACCCTGTTCGCTCCGCGTGAGCTCGTAGCCCCGTGGCTGAACGCTCGCGGGCTTGTCGGAGCCGAGGACGCGAGCGTCCACGTGGAACTGCTCGATGACCATGTCGCTCGAGGTCGTGTGTGGGAGCGGGTAGGTGTACCGGCGAAGGCCCGCCGAAGGCGCGATGGCCTCGGTGTACGCGAGCACCACGCGCCGAGAGCCGCGCTTCGGGATGGGGAAAATCTTGAGCTCGAAGCGCCCGCCGCGCTTCCACTCGAGCAGCGCGGGATCGCGCCACGGGCCAGGCACCCACACCCACTCTTCGCGAGGCTTCGGGGCGCTCGGCGCTGCGTGCTGGATCACCCCACGCCAGATGGCCTGCGCCCGGGCCGCGTCGACGAACTCGCCCTCCACGAGCTTGCCGTCCACGTCGAGCGCGAGGCGCTCCATTTGGGCCCCGGGTGGCAGCGGAAAGCGGTAGAGCCCCTCGAGCTCGTCGTCGCTCTCGTTCGTGAAGACCTCCTCGATTTCGGTGCGCGCGACCGCGCCCGCGATGCGCACCTTCACGTCGTGACGAGCCAGCCGCACGACGCGATCTTTCTCGTCGGTCTTGCCCGGCCGCTTCGCGCGAAGCTCGCCGAGGCCGCCGGTGTCGCCCTCGGTGTCTTCGTTGTGAGCGACGAGGGCCTCGCCGAACGCCGTGCGCCGCGCGAGGTCGGTCGCGGGGACGACCTCGGGCCTGGCAGCCTTCGTCAGGACCGCCTCCTGGCCAGCGAGGACCTTCGCCGTGCCGTCCCCTTGCCCTGCCCCTTGGACCTCGACTTCGCCCCGCAGCACCTCGACGTTCGTGCGGTCGGCGCTGGTCGTGACGACGAGCTTGGTGCCGAGCACGCGGGCGTCGCCGAGCGCGGTGCGGACGGTCAAGGGCGGCGCCCCCGCGACGCTCGCAGCCTCGATAAGCGCGCTCCCCTCCACGAGGCGAGCCGTACGCGCCTGGGCCTCGAGCACCAGCTCGGAGCCCCGGTCGAGCACGAGGTCGGTCCCGTCCGCGAGCTTCACTCGGGCCCGGGTGCGCGCGTCGGTCTTGAGGACGCTGCCAGGCCCAACCTGGGCCTTGGGGCCCGCGGTCTGTGCGGTCCCGCCCGGGGGCGTGATGGTGAAGCCCCCCGCCTTGTCGGCGGCGCCCCGCGAGACGGCGAACACCGCGCCTTGGAGCGCGCCGCTCGCGCGGGCGGCTGGCGCAGCCTGCCGATCGGCCAGGCGAAGCCCGAGGTAGCTGCCTGCGAAGGCGCCCAGTACCGCCAGCACTGCGAACGCGCGCGTGCGGCGGCCTATGGGGCCTCGCGGGGGGAGAGGGAGGGACGGCGCCTCGGGCGCGGGGGTAGCGGGGGCGGCGAGCGGAGGCGTCGAGGACATGCGGGCTCCAGGGGTGGAAGCCGCTTGGACGCCTGGCAGGCGAAAAAGTTCTCGACGGGGCGCGTCAGAACGGGAGCTTCTCTTGACGCGTCGCGGCCTTCGGAGCGTCGGGGTCGGAGTGAAGCAGCGCGCGCTCACGCGCGAGGTCCGCCTCGACGAGCTCGAGGTTGTCGTACGCGAACGCGAGCGCGTCGAACAGTCGCGCGGGACCCAGCCCCGGGTAGCGCTTCAGGAGCGTCTCGACGCTCGCGCCGCCCTTGTGCCATGCATACAGCCTGCGCACGGCCACGCGGGTCCCCCGCACGAACGGCGCGCCGTCGTCGGGCTTCAGATCGACGTGGGGGTGGTGGACGCGTACAGGGGGGAGCACGGCGAACCACACGCTACGGGCCGCCACGCGCCCGGTCAAAAAAGGGGCTAGCCGCGCGCGGGCTCGGGGAGCTTCTGCGTGCCACGGCGCGAGTGAGGCGCGAGGCCTCCCTTGCGACCGGCCGCGCGCGCCTCGTCGGCGGTGAACTCGTGCGCGGTGCCCGCAGCGTGCGCCGCCTTGCCGCCCTTGCGGGCGATCTCGGAGACCTTCGCGGGGTCCATCGCCGCGAAGCCGCGGCGCTTCGGCTGGCGCGGCTCTGGCAGGGCGTCTGCGTTGGACGGGCTGCTCGAAAGGGGCTGGAGGTTCCGTCGGTTGGTGGCGTCGTCGTTGGTGTGCATCGTCGTCCTCGTGGATTCGGATGCCGGTCGACCGAAGGGGGTTTCGCCAGATTCGCGCGCCGCCGTTCGAACGCCGCTATGATGGGCGGCGCTCACGCGAGGGTCGGGAGTCTAGGGAGAAGGGAACCATGCTTGTTCGCTGGGACGTCGAGGTCGCGCGGGTCGCCTGCGCGGCGCAGAGCGTGTGCTCATGAGCAACCCGCTCCGACGCGGTCTCGTCGAGGACCGCACCGTGGCGCCTTCGGTGGTCGTCATCTTTGGCGCATCAGGCGACCTCACCAAACGCAAGCTCCTCCCGGCGCTCTACAACCTCGCAGTCAGCCGCACGCTCCCGAGCGGCTTCGCGGTGGTGGGCGTCGCGCGCCGTGAGAAGAGCCAGGAGGACTTCCGTCGGGAGATGCGCGACGGGGTGTCCAGCTTTTCGCGCCGCAAGCCGCTCGACGAAGCCGTGTGGGACGACTTCGAGCGCGGCGTCCACTACGTGCGCGGCGCCTTCAACGACCCGTCGACGTACGCAGCGCTCCGCGCGCAGCTCGAGGCCCTCGAGGTCGAGCGCGGCACGAGAAACCGGCTGTTCTACCTCGCCGTTCCGCCCTCGGAGTTCGGCACGATCGTGGCGAACCTGCGCGACGCTCGCCTCGTCCAGTCGCCCGGCGAAGGCCGCGCCGTCACCCGCGTCGTGGTCGAGAAGCCGTTCGGCACCGACCTGGCCAGCGCACGCGAGCTGAACGCGATCTTCGCGTCGGCGTTCGACGAGTCGCAGATCTTCCGCATCGACCACTACCTCGGCAAAGAGACGGTCCAGAACCTGCTCGTGTTTCGCTTCGCGAACAGCTTGTTCGAGCCCGTCTGGAGCAGGGAGCACGTCGACCACGTGCAGATCACGGTCGCCGAAGAGATCGGCGTCGAGGGGCGCGGGCGCTTCTACGAAGAGACGGGCGTCACGAAGGACATCGTCGAAAACCACCTGATGCAGCTCTTCTGCCTGACGGCGATGGAGCCCCCCATCTCGCTCGCGGCCGACGCCGTGCGCGACGAGAAGGTCAAGGTGCTCCGCTCCCTCCGGCCGATGGAGCGCACGCTGGTGCAGGAGAACGTCGTGCGCGGCCAATACGGCCGCGGCCTGATCCGCGGCGACGAGGTGGCCGCCTACCGCGAGGAGCCCGACGTCTCGCCGACCTCGTCGATCGAGACGTTCGTGGCCATGCGCATGTTCGTCGACAACTGGCGGTGGGGGGGCGTGCCCTTCTACGTGCGCGCGGGCAAGCGCCTCGCGCGGCGCGTGACCGAGGTCGCCATCCAGTTCAAGCGCGTGCCCCACAACCTGTTCCGCGCGCCGGACGGCGGCGTGAGCCCGAACGTCCTCACCGGTTCGGATCCAGCCCGACGAGGGGATCGCCCTGCGGTTCATCACGAAGGAGCCCGGGCAGCAGACCATCTTGCGCGACGTCGCGATGGACTTCCGCTACGGCGCCGCCTTCGGCTCGAACACTCCCGAGGCCTACGAGCGATTGCTCCTCGACGCGATGCGCGGCGACGCGACGCTGTTCACCCGGCACGACGAGGTCGAGGAGCAGTGGGCCTTCATCGATCGCGTGTTCGACGCGTGGCGAGCCGAGGCGAGCGCGCCGCCGCCTGTGTACGAGTCGGGCTCGTGGGGCCCCGAGCAGGCCGACGATCTCCTCGCCCGCGACGGGCGCCGGTGGAGGAAGCCGTGACACCGCCATCAGCGATCATCGCGAACGTGGAGCGCGAGCTGCGCGCCATCGGCGAGGCGCGCGGGCCGACGACCCGGCTCTTGTCGATGAACCTCGTGGTGGTGGCGGAGTCGATCGATATCGCTGTAAAATACACCCACGTCGTCGACGAGGTGTCGGCGTCGCTGCTGGCGCGCGCCATCGTCGTGGGCCTCGAGGCGGGGTCACGCCAGGGCTCCCTCGAGGGGTGCGCCGTGCACGTGACCTCGCCCGGGGGCGAGAAGGACTCGTTCACCGAGCGGATCTCGCTCACGGCGCGTGGGCCCATGTGCTTGCGCATCCCGAGCGTGGTCGAGTCTCTGCGCGTCGCGGAGGTCCCGATCGCGCTCGTGTGGCTCGGAAGGCTCCACCCGAACGACGCCATCTTCGAGCAGCTCGCCGAGCGCGCCGACCGGGTGCTCATCGACTCGGAGTACACCTCCGTGAGCAACCTGGTTGGCCTGGCGGCCTACGCGCGTTCGCGCACCGAGGGGCCTCGCGTCGCCGACCTCGCGTGGACCCGCCTCCAGCCGTGGCAAGAGCTGTTCGCGCGCTTCTTCGATCAGCCCGCGCACACGCCGTTCGCCGAGCGGATCGAGTCCATCCGCGTGCTGCAGGCGTCGCCGCCCGACAGCACCATCGGGTCGGAGGCGGCGCTCCTCGTAGGGTGGCTCGCCACGCGCCTGGGCATTCGTTCCTACCGCGCGGGAGGCGCGCTCCGCTACGTGCGACCCGACGGCGGAGAGGTCCGCATCGACCTCCGCGCGGTGCCGCCCCCGCAGGGCGTGGCCCCGTGCACGCTCGCGGAGGTCTCCTTCGTCGCCCGAGAGGGTCACGAGCTCCTCCGCGGCAGCGCGGTCCGCAAGCTGGCGAGCGGCGGCGAGTGCGGCGAGACCTCCGACGCGGACGTGATCACCTGGCGGCTCGTCCCCTCGGGAGGGGCCGCCATGGAGCAGCGCGTTCGTCTCGGGGCGAACAAGGCCGCGAAGTGGCTCGAGCGGACGCTCCGGCGCCCGCCTCTCGACGCGGCCCTGCTCGAGTCGATCGCGTTCGCCGAGAACATCGCGGACGAGCTCGCGACGCTGGAGCCCGTCGAAGAATCGGCCGACCTCCCGGGCGGCGCCCCCGGCGCCCCGTCCCCCTGAGGGGCCGCCAGACCACCCTGCCTCGTCGCCTTCCGCCTCCGCCTCCCCGTGCCCCAGAAAGCCGTCAGCTCGTGGCCACACAACTCGTCCCAGGAAAGCTCGTCGCCGTCCACGACCCCCAGCGCGGCGCTGCGGAGGGGGCGCGGCTCTTCGCCGACGTCCTCCGGCGGGCGGTCGGAGCGCGGGGCACCGCGACCATGGCCGTGAGCGGCGGCGGCACTCCCCTCCCCACCTACGCCGCGCTCGCCGCGACCGACGTGCCGTGGGACCGCGTGAAGCTCTTCTGGGTCGACGAGCGCGCCGTCGGGCCCGACCACGCGCGCAGCAACACGCGCGCCGTCCGCGAGGCCTTCGGAGCGACCCCGTTCCTCGGGGTCTTCCCGATGGACGGCACGCGCGACCCGGCCGCGAGCGCCGCCGCGTACGCCGAGCTCCTCGCGCAGGAGATCCCCGGCACGCCGCCGGCGTTCGACCTCGTCGTGCTCGGCATCGGCGACGATGGGCACACGGCCTCGCTCTTCCCTGGCGATCCCGCGGTCAACGACATGGAGAGCGTCGTGCTCGGTATCCCGGCGACCGACACGCGTGAGGCGCGCGTCACCCTCGGCCGCGCGGTCCTCGCGGAGGCCCGCAACGTGTATGTGGTCGCCTACGGCGGGTCGAAGAACCCCGCGCTCGAACGGGCGTGGGCGCTCCACGGCGACGCCTTCGACTGCCCCGCGCGCATCACGCGCGGGTTCAAAGGCCGACTCTCGTGGCTGGTCGACCGCGCCGCGGGCGGTATCGGCTGAAGCTCGCTCTCACGGCGTCGCCGCCTTGCCGTCCGCGGAGAGGACGAAGATCGCGCAGACCCCCAGCAGCACGCCGAGCCCGCGCCGCGCGGTGAACGCCTCGCCGAAGAGTAGCGGCGCGAGCAGGGCGCTCAGCGTGACGCCGCCACCGAGCACCACGGTGCCGGTCGACGCCACCGGGCCGCCGCGCCGCAGGGCGTAGAAGAGCAGGATGCTCGCCCCCGAGATCATGAGCCCGCTCAGCGCGGCGTAGACCCCCCCGACGCGGGTCGTCGCGACGGCCTCGCCCCGAGGCAGGCCGACGTACGCCGCGAGGATGCCGAGGGTCGCCGTCCCCTCGAGGATCAGCGCACCGAGGCTGTCGCCGATTTTGCCCGAAGCGGCGCGCAAAAACATGTAGTGCACACCGATACACACGCCGCCCGCGAGCGCGGCCTTGAGCCAGGGTTCCATGGCGCCATCCTACTCGCCGTGTGCATGGCGGGACCGCGCCTTCGGCTCGGGCTCGCCATCTAGACCTGCGTTCGCCCCTTCGGGCTCACTCTCAGGTTCATGGCGCGGGGGCGGCCTTGGGCGTGCGCGGCCCCGACGCCTTCACGGCGGCGTGGTGGTCGTCGAAGGTCTCCGAGAACGCGTGACGACCGCCGCCGCGAGCGACGAAGTAAAGATGCTTGGTGTTAGCAGGGGAGACCGCGGCCTCGAGCGACTTGGCGCCCGGGTTCGAGATCGGCCCGGGCGGGAGCCCCTCGTGCGTGTACGTGGAGTACGTGTTCTCCGGCGCCGAGTTGATGTCGTGCGTGATCTTGCCCGCGTATCCGGCGCACGCGGGCACGGCCGCGCCGAGCACGAGGCAGCCGTATCCGGCGGTGGGATCGCACTGGAGCACCTTGCGCTTGAAGGCCGGGTCGCGGAGGCGGTTCATGAAGACCGCGGCGATGAGGGGCCGCTCGTCGTCCACCACGGCCTCCTTCTCGACCATGCTGGCGAGCACCACGAGCTCGCGCGTGCCCCAGCCGAGCTGGGCGGAGAGAGAGCTCTTGGAGAGCGAATGAGCGAGGTGGAGCTGCGCCAGCCGACGATCGAACTCCGACTTCATCCGACGGATGACGTGATCGGGATCGGCGTCGGCCGCAAACTCGTACGTCGCCGGGAAGAGAAAGCCCTCTGCGGACCCGGTGAGGCCGAGCTCCGTCAGCAGCTCGGGCCGCACGCTGGCCTCGAGGAACGACGCGGCGCTGCACACGCGCTTCTCCTCCAAGCGCCGGGCGATGTCGAAGCGGGTGAAGCCCTCGGGGATGGTGACCTTCACGCGCGCCCCGAGCCCGAAGCGCTGCAGACGCTTCAGCAGCTCGCCCGGCTCGAGGTCGTCGGTCACGAAGTGCGGTCCGGGCACCGGGGTGGACGCGCCGCCGTGCGAGAGCATGAACAGCGCGAAGATGCGCGGGCTCGACACGAGGCCGAGCTCGGCGAGCTGTTGGCTCCGGGCGAAGGCCCCCTGGTCCTTCGTCACGACGAACGTCACGACCTTGCCGGTCCCCGGGCCTTTCGAGGTCGGGTAGACCACCTCGAGGAGGACAGCGCACGTGACGAGCGTCGTGACCAGGAGCGCGGCGATCACGCGGGCGATGGTGGGCGCGGACACCCGCGAGCGCGGAGAGCGCCGGCGTCGGCGTCGGTCCGCCCCGCCGCCACGCCCCCCCTCGCGCGCTTCACCGGCGCCGCGGGAGCCGCTCACCGCCTGCCCCGCGAGCGCGGAGCATGGCGGCGCTGGTCGAGCCACGCCTGAAGGATCGTCACGGCCGACGCCTCGTCGATGCGCGCCTTCGCCTTCGCGCCGTGCACCTCGCTCGCCGCGAGGTTACGCCGCGCCTCCACCGTGGTGAGGCGCTCGTCCCACAGCTCGACCGAGAGCCCAGTGCTGTCGGCAATTTCCTGTGCAAGATCACGCGCTTTGTTCGCGGCGTCGCCCTCGCCGCCACGCATGTCGAGGGGCAGCCCGCACACGATGTGGGTCACCCGCTCTTCGCGCGCGAACGCGGCGATGCTCGCGAGGAGCGCGGGCCTCGGGCGCGCGGCCAGCACGCCCCTCGGGTGGGCGTACAGGCCGAGCTCGTCTGCCAGCGCCACGCCGACGCGTGCCCCACCCAAATCGAGCGCGCACGCACGCGCGCCCCGCGCCTTGTGCATTCCTCCCACAGTCGCGTGGAGCTAGCATGCAGCCCCTCACCGCGAAAGCTTCCCCTTGACCCCGCTCGGGCGAAAAGGCAAAAGTCGGCCCGCCCGCCACCGCCCCTCTGTGGCCGCCGTCTCGGGCACTTCTTCCATGGCCTCGCCCTCCGCTTCGCCTTCCATCCGCGCCGTCAAAGGCATGAACGACGTGCTGCCCGGCGACGTGGCCCGCTGGCACGCGCTGGAGGGCCTGTTTCGCAGCGCGATGGCGCTCGGCGGCTACCGGGAGATCCGCACGCCGCTCGTGGAGCCGGCGGGGCTCTTCACGAGGGCCATCGGCGAAGAGACCGACGTCGTCGAGAAGGAGATGTACACCTTCGCCCACCACGACGACCGGCTCTCGCTCCGGCCCGAGGGCACGGCGAGCGCCGTGCGCGCGTACGTAGAGCACAACGTCGCCAAATCCGAGCCCGTGAGCCGCTGGTACTACCTCGGCCCCATGTTCCGCGCGGAGCGACCGCAGCTCGGCCGCTACCGCCAGTTCTGGCAGTACGGCGCCGAGTGCTTCGGCGACGCCGGGCCGGCGAGCGACGCCGAGATGATCTCGGAGCTCGTCGCCTTCCTGACGGCGGCCGGCGTCACCGCGCCGCGCGTCCTCGTCAACTCCATCGGCGGACCGGGCACACGGGCGGCGTACGCGGACGCCTTGGTCGCGTTCCTCGAGCCGAAACGCGACGCGCTGTCGGAGGACTCGCAGCGACGCCTCGGGAAGAACCCGCTCCGCATCCTCGACTCGAAGAACCCGAAGGACCGCGAGGCGATCGTGGGCGCGCCGTCGCTCACCGAGGTCCTCACGGCGGAAGACCGCGCCCATTTCTCCAGGCTTGTCGAGCACTTGAACGCGCTTGGAGTCACCTACGAGGTCGACCCTCTCCTCGTGCGCGGGCTCGACTACTACACGCGCACGCTCTTCGAGATCAAAGGGTCGCGCGAGAAGCTCGGCGCGGGCGACACCCTGATCGGCGGCGGCCGCTACGACCGCATGGTGGAGGAGCTCGGCGGGCCCAGCGTGCCCGCGCTCGGCTTCGCCGGTGGGCTCGAGCGGCTCCTCATCGCGACCGAGCCACCCCCCACGCGCCCCCACGTGCAGGCGCTGATCGCGCCCCTCGGCGAGCGGGCGGTCGGCGCGGCGCTGGTGCTCGCGCGAGAGCTGCGGGCCGCGGGCCTCGCTGTGGAGGTCGACACGCGCGGGGGCTCGATGAAGAGCATGCTCCGCCGCGCGAACGGCCTCGGCGCGCCCTTCGCGGTGCTGCTCGGCGACGCGGAGCTCGACGGCGGACAGGTCGAGCTCAAGAACCTCGGGGCGCACACGCAGGAGCGGATCGGCCGGGGTGAGGTCGCGCGCGTCCTCGGCGAGCGCCTCGCCGGAGCGCCCGCGTGAGCGCGCGGCGGCCCGCTACGACCGCGGCGACGGCGGTCGCCACGCTCGCCACGCTCGCCGCGCTCGCCGCGCTCGCCGCGCCAGCCTTCGCGCAGCGGCCGCCGGGTGGAGGTCCGCGCGGGAGCGGACCACCGCGCGGCGCGGGCCCTGCCCAGCCGGCCGCGGGCGACGACGACGACGCCGCGCCACGCGCGCCGGGCCGCGCCGAACCGCAGGCTCAGGCGCCGCAGGACCCCACCGCCATCCCCGAGGAGCTGAAGGACCGCATCGGCACCGACCACGACGGCGGGGAGCCGTCGCCCATGGGCTCGCTGAAGCGCTCGTTTTTCCCTGTCTACGAGGAGTCGAAGGGCGACTACCGCTTCCGCTTCTTGCCGCCCTTCTACCTCGAGCACACGCGGGGCCTCCCCGCGGCGGGCGCCCCTCACCCAAGAGCCCTCCTCCCGACCCCCAAGCTCTCGCTCGAGTCCGCCGAGGACACCGAGTCGCTGCTCGGGCTCGTGTACTACCGGCGGCGCTCACCGCGGCACGACGCCGACGTGGTCTTCCCGCTCGCGTGGCACGTCCGCGACGACGCGTCGCGCACCTTCGTGCTCGGCCCGCTCGCCCACCGCGAGGCCCCCGGCGAGCACGACAATTGGATCGCCCCGCTCGCCTTCACCGGCGCGCGCGCGGACGGCGGCTACTTCCACTTTCCGCTGCTGCTCACGTCGTCCCACTGGAACGCGAAGAGCGCCTTCACGCTCGTCGGCCCGTACTTCCGCGACCGCACGGGCACCGACGTCGACCTCGGCGTCGCGCCGCTCTTCTTCCGCGGCGACAACGGCGACGTCGAGGGCGGGCGCAAGACCTACACGCTCATCCCGCCGCTGCTCTACTACCACCGCGAGCGCGAGGCCGAAGAGAGCTCGTTCACCGTCGTGGGCCCGGTCATCACGCACGAGAACCCGAAGCGGTTCGTGTTCGACGTGGCGCCGCTGTTCTTCTCGATCCGCGGGAAGCCCGAGTCGGGTGGCGTGAAGGAGTCGCACACCACGCTCTTTCCGTTCTTCCACTACGGCACCTCGCCCACCGGGACGCTCTTCGCGGTGCCCGGCTATCTGCACCGCACGACGCCCACGGTCGACACCACCGTCACGCCGCTGTTCGTGCACTCGACCACGCGGAGCGGCGCCACGTCGCTCACCACCGCGGGCCCGATCCTCCCGATGTACTACGCGTACGACGACCGGGACACGGGCTTCACCGCGCGCGGGCTCTTCCCCTTCTACTACGGCGATCACGGCAACGAGGGGCGCTCTCTGTGGACCCCGCTGTTCGCGCGTTTCGAGCGCTACGGCGAGTCGCGCACGTTCTGGGCCTTCCCGAACCTCACCGTGCAGCGAGGCTACAAGGGCTGGGAGACCGATCTCCACCCGATCGTGTACCTCGGGCGCGAGGGCAAGTCGTCGCACACTGTGCTCGCGCCCATTCTGTGGGACTTCGCGAGCCCGGAGTCGCGCTCGACCGTCGCGTTCCCGCTCTTCTGGCGCTTCGCCGAGGCCAAGAACGCGCAGATCACTCAGGTAGCTGGCAACACCGTGTACTTGCAGCACAAAGTGAGCGGCGGCCTCGACTGGCAGTTCCACTTTGCGCCGCTGTTCTCGTACGGCGAGAACCCCGCGGGCTATTTCTGGAACGTGATGTTCGGCCTCGCGGGCTACAAGCGCCAGGGCGCGGCCACGCAGATGAAGGCCTTCTGGATCCCGATCCCGCTCTCTGGCGCCCCCGCCCCCGCCCCGGCGCCGGGCGCCGCGAAGTAGCGCGCGAGCCTGAGACGCCGTCGCTACCTGGAGCGTAGGGATCACGCTCCCAGGGACTCGGCCGGCCCCCGCCCCCCCCCCCCCCCCCCCCCCCCCCGCCCCCGCCCCCCCCCCCCCCCCCCCCCCCCCCCCCCCCCCCCCCCCCCCCCCCCCCCCCGGCCCCCCCCCCCCCCCCCCCCCCCCCCCCCCCCCCCCCCCCCCCCCCCCCCCCGCCCCCGGGCCCGGGGCCCGCCCCCCCCCCCCCCCGGGCTGGCGCGGCGCGCGAGGATGACCCGGAGCGCGCGCACGGCGTGCTCGACGTCGGCCTCGGTCGTGGTCTCGCCGAGCGAGAACCGCACGGCCGCGCGCGCTGCCTGCCCCACGAGGGCCGCGAGCACGGGCGAAGGCTCGCTCGTGCCGGCGCTGCACGCGCTGCCGCTCGACGCCGACACGCCCTCGAGGTCGAGCGCGGCGACGAGCTCAGGCCCCTCGAACCCAGGGAACAACAGGTTCGCCACGTGCGGCGCGCGGGCGGCGGGGCGGAGCTCCACGGGTCTCTCCGCGGCACCCTCGAGCGCCGCCTCGAGCGCGTCGCGCAGCGCGGCCACCGCGGCGTAGCGCGCGGGCCCGCCGCGGGCGTGGCGGAGGGCGACCGCGAACCCCGCGCTCGCCACCGGGTCGACCGTGCCCGGGCGGAGGCCACGCTCTTGCGAGCCGCCGAACGTGTAGGCGGCGAGGCGCGCGCCCGGCCGCGCGACGAGCGCGCCGATCCCCTTCGGTCCGCGCAGCTTGTGGGAGGCCACCGCCAGCGTGTCGGCGCCGAAGAGGTGGTCGGTCGTCACGCGCCCGTAGGCCTGCACGGCGTCGACGTGGATGCGCACGTTCCGGGAGTGGCAGGCCGCGATGGCGTCGGCGATGGGTTGGAGCGCGCCGGTCTCCTGGTTGACGGCCTGCAGCGCGACCAGCGCGACGTCGCCGGGCGCGAGCGCGCGCTCCAGCGCCTCCATGGCGACCACCGCGCCCGGCCCGGTGGGCACCCACCGCAGCGTGGCCACGCCCTCTCGCTCGAGCGCCTCGGCCACCCGCAGCACCGAGGGGTGCTCCGCGCGCGAGAGCACGAGGACCCCTCGCACGTCACTGAACGCGGACCGGATCGCGAGGTTGTTCGCCTCCGTCCCGCCCGAGGTGAGCACGACGTCGCGCGGATTGTACCCGGTCAGCGCCGCCACCTCGGCCCGCGCCTCCTCGACCAAGCGACGCGCGCGGCGTCCGTCGCCGTGCACGCTCGCGGGGTTGGCCCAGGCGATCCGCCCCGCCTCGTGCATGGCGACGAGCGCCGCCTCGAGCGGCGGCGCCGTCGCGTTCCAGTCGAGGTAGGCGCGCGAGGGCTCGCGCTCGGGCACGGTCGCGCGGTCGCTCATCGCGCGCTCATGGAGCGCCGACGAGCTCGGGCGCGCGCTTCGCGACGGTCAGGCTGAACGCCGCGCCGCCGAGGAACATCCCCTCGATGGTGGCCCCCTCCGCGAGCAGCCGGAGATCGCCGCCGAGCCCGCGCGCGACGCGCCGGGCGATCGCGAGCCCCACCCCGACGCCGCCGTGCGCGCGCGTGGGCGAGCCGTCGACCTGGTAGAAGGCGTCGAAGATGCGCGCGGCCCGGTCGGGCGGTACGCCGTCGCCCGTGTCGGCCACGACCAGCTCGTAGGTGGACTCGTGGGCGCGCACGGCCACCCCGACGATGCCTCCATCTTGGCTGAATTTTACTGCGTTATCGAGTATTTGCCCCATCGCGCGCGCGAGCCGGTCTGGGTCCGAGGAGCCCGGCAGGCCGCCCCGCGGGAGCTCCTCGAGGAGCGTGATGCGTCGCTCGTGGAACCGCTCGGCGTGCTGCGCGATCGTGCGCCGTACGGTGTCGGCGAAGTCGTACTCCTTGCAAAAGAAGCGCATGTGCCCGGTCTCGAGGGCCGTGACGTCGACGAGGTTGTCGAGCACGCCGCGCAGCCGCCGCACCGAGTCTTCCATCGCGCGGAGCGCCTTCGCCTGCGCCTTGTTGACGTCGCCGAGCTCCTCATCGGCGAGCATGCGCAGATACCCGACGAGCGGCGTCAGCGGGGTCGCGAGCTCGTGCGACACGTTCCGGTAGAACTCCACCCGCAGCCGATCGAGCTCGCGGAGCCGCTCGTTCGCGTGCGAGAGCTCCGCCACCTTCTCCTCGAGGTGCGCGACGATGCGACCGCTCTGCATGCGCAGGCGTTCGCCGGTCGCGTCGGAGAACGAGACCATGCTGGGGCGAAAGCCCTTCAGATAGCGACCGACCTCTTCGCCGAAACGGCGCGCGTCGATGGGCTTCTCGAGGAACCCGTCGCAGCCGACGGCCACGGTGGTGTCGCGATCGCCCTCGGCGGTGATCGCGATGATGGGCACCCTCGCGAGGGAGGGCTCGGTGCGCAGGCGGAGGGTGACCTCGTAGCCGTCGAGGCCCGGCAGGTTGATGTCGACCAGGACGAGATCCGGTCGCTCCGCGAGGGCGAGGCGTACGCCCTCGAGGCCGTCCACGGCGTCGACGACCTCGTGCCCCTCCGCCAGCAGCAGCTTGCGGACCAGCAGCCGGTTGCGAGGGTCGTCTTCGATGTGCAGCACGCGGGCCATGGCGGCGGACCTCTCTCGACGTATACCCCATGGATCCACCGCGCGATCGGGCAGCGCGAGGGCCGCCTGGCTCTTTACTTCATCGCAGAGCCGGGTACGGTGCGCCTGCCCATGATCGCAGACACTCCCCCTCGCGCCCCCGCTCACGTCCGCCGCCCGCTCCGCCTCCCCGCTGCGCTCGTGGCGCTCGCGCTCGTCGGCTGCTCGAACCTCACGGCCCCCGCGCCCGACGAGCCCATCACGGTCACGAAGGACCCCGGCCCCGCCGCCAAGGCAGAGCCGGCTCAGCCCGAAGGCACGGCGAAGGCCGCGGACCGTCCCGCGCCCAAGCCCGCCGACAAGCCGGCCGCCCCCGAGGAGCCGCTCAAGAAGACCGACGTCGTCGTCGGCAAGGGCCCGGAGGCGAAGGCTGGCGACGTGGTGTCGGTGCACTACGTCGGCACCCTGGTCGACGGCAAGGAGTTCGACGCCTCGCGCAAGCACGGGAAACCCTTCGATTTTCCGCTCGGCCAGGGCCAGGTCATCAAGGGGTGGGACGAGGGCGTGGCCGGCATGAAGCCGGGCGGCAAGCGAAAGCTCGTCATCCCGCCCTCCAAGGCCTACGGCGCGCGCGGCGCCCCGCCGGTCATCCCGCCGAACTCGACGCTGCTGTTCGAGGTCGAGCTCCTGGAGATCAAGAAGAATCCAGAAGGAGCGCCAGCCCACCCCGGCCACGATCGGCCCGGCGGGAAGAAATGACCCGCGCAGGAGGCTGGCTCCTGCCGTCGACCGCCCTCCTGCTCGCGGCCTGCGGGTCCGCGCCCGTGCAGCTCGCGACGCCCGACGGTGAGACCTCGTTGGCCCGCTCGCCCGCCCCGGAGGCCCCTGCAGCCTCTGGCGCGCCCACGGCCCCCGGCGCCACGCCGGAGACCGGAGGCACGCCCGCGCCGTCGAGCGAGGCACCTCCCATGGAGCTCGCCCCGCCCGGCACCACGCTCCCGAAGGAGATCGGGGCGCGTCACATCCTCGTGCAGTTCCTTGGCGCCGAGCGTGCGCCCGCCTCGGTCGTGCGCACGCGTGAACAAGCCGAGGCGCTCGCGCAGAAGGTCCTCGTGCGCGCTCGACGCGGCGAGAGCTTCACGCGGCTCGTCACCGAGTACTCGGACGA
The DNA here is from genome assembly GCA_016720545.1 of Myxococcales bacterium. Taxonomy (NCBI): domain Bacteria; kingdom Pseudomonadati; phylum Myxococcota; class Myxococcia; order Myxococcales; species Myxococcales bacterium. The sequence continues at coordinate 381,462 of JADKKK010000002.1, read as the reverse complement.
GCCAGGCGCCGCGGGGCGCGGAGGCGCGCTCGGCCGCTTCGGCCGCGGACGCATGGTGCCCGCGTTCGAGGAGGTCGCCTTTCGCATGCGCGTCGGCCAGCTCTCCGACGTCGTCGAGACGCCGTTCGGCTTCCACGTCATCCTCCGCACCGAGTGAGCCCCGCCGTGAGCGCATCCGAACCTGCTTCGCCACCCGCGGCGCCGCCGCCGACCGCGGCGCCGTCGTCGAACGACCGCCGTACACTCGCCGACCGGCCGCTCCCCACGGGCCTCGCCGCCGCGGGCGCGTTCCTCTCGGGGCTGCTGTATTTCCTCGCGTTTCCGGGCGTGAACCTGTGGCCGCTCGCGATCGTGGCGTTCGTGCCGTTCTACGTCGTGCTGCTCGGCCAGACACCCCGCCGCGCGGCGTGGCTCGGTCTGCTCCAGGGCACGACCATGAACGCGACGGGCTTCTACTGGCTCATGTCGATGCTGAAGACCTTCAGCGGCTTTCCGGCGCCCATCTGCGCGTTCTTCGTGCTCGTGGTCGCGGCCTTCCAGGGCGGCCGGAGCGCGCTCCACGCGTGGCTCTTCGCGCGCGTCACCCAGCGCGGCGTCGCCCCGGCGCTGGCGTTCGCGGGCACGTTCGTGGCGGCCGAGCTCACCTTCCCCGTGCTCTTCACGTGGTACTTCGGCGGCGTCGCGCACGACACGCCCGCGCTCGCTCAGGTGGCCGATCTCGGTGGGCCCATCCTGGTCGGGCTCGCGCTCATCGGCGCGAACCTCGCGTTGGCCGAGCTCGTGGTCGCGCGACTGGAGGCGCGGCCCATGTCGCGACGCATCGTGGGCATCGGCGCGGGCGGGCTCGCGGCCACGGTGCTCTACGGCGCGGTGCGCATCGGCTCGGTTGACGCACGGGCCGCGGCGTCGGAGCCGCTCCACGTGGGCATCGTCCAGGGCAACCTCGGGCTCATGCAGAAGCGCGAGGACCCCGCCGAGGGGCTCCGCCGCCACAAGCGGCTCACCCAGGAGCTCCGTCAGAAGGGCGCCGAGCTCGTCGTGTGGAGCGAGTCGTCGGTCACGTTCGCCGTGCCGGAGAACGTGCACGAGGCGTTCATGAAGAACCGCGTCTCGGCCGGCGCGGGCGTTCCCATGGTGTTCGGCGCGGTGGTCTACCGGAGCGATCCCGATCGCGAACGCTGGTTCAACACGGCGCTCTCGTCGAACGCGCAGGGCGACATCACGGCGCGCTACGACAAGCACTACCTCCTCGCGTTCGGCGAGTACCTCCCCTTCGGCGAGGAGCTGCCGATCCTTCACAAGTGGTCGCCGAACAGCGGGCGCTTCTCGAAGGGCAAAGAGTTTCGGCCGCTGCTCTTCTCGCGCGGCGGCAAGGACTACAAGCTCGGCACCCTCATTTGCTACGAGGACATTCTCCCGCGGTTCACGAGCGACCTCGTGAACCAGGAGGACCCCGATCTGCTAGTGAACATCACGAACGACGCCTGGTTCGGCGACACGCTCGAGCCGTGGCAGCACCTCGCGCTCGCGAAATTCCGGGCGATCGAGCACCGCCGGTACCTGGTGCGCGCGACCAACAGCGGCGTGAGCGCCATCGTCGATCCGGTCGGCCGGACGATGGCGCACACGCCCACGTTCAAGCCCGCCACCGTCGACACGGTCGTCCACTTCATGCGCGGCCAGACCGTCTACGCGTTCCTGGGCGACGTGCCCTGGCTGCTCGTCACGCTGCTGATGTTCGGCTTCGCCCTGCGGCCGTTGCCGGGCCTCCTGAAGAAGGATTGAGGCTTACTATCCAATGGTTACGCGTACACGGCCTAGGCGACTAGAGATCGGCGCCCCTGCCCTCGTCCGACGGCGACGGCAGCCCCAGGACACGCTCGGCGAGCCTTCGGCCGAGAGCGCGCGCGGCCAGCGCCGCGGCCTCGTCGCGTAGCGCGAGCGACGAGGCGGCCGAGCCCGCCGTCCCCGCGCCGCCGGCGCTCACGAAGGCGTGAGCGCTCATGTCGCCGGTGTCGAACGCGGGCTCTTCGGACGGCCCGCGCAGCACACGGGCGCGACCGGTGGCCGTGATCCGGAGGCCGCGAGCCAGCGGCCTCTCGCCGCTCGGGGCGAGCGCCTCCGCGGTCTCGTCGATGCGCACGAGCTCCACCTCGAGCCTTGGGTACCCCGCGCCGCCCGCGAGCTCGCCGGCCTCCGCGAGCCGCCCCGCGGTCGCCACGACGAGGGCGTCGTGGGCGCGCGCCGCCGGGACCGTACGAGCCCCGGCGACCACGAAGAGGCGCTGATCGCCCGCGCCATGCGCCGCGAGCGGGCGGTAGCCGCACGCTCCGCACCCGAAGCAGCTCGCGAGCGCGAGCGCCAGCGCCAGCACCGTCTGCCGGGGCGCGCTCACGCGACGACGACGTTCACGATCTTGCCCTTCACGTAGATGAACTTCTTCACGGACTTGTCGCCGATGAACGCGCGCACCTTCGCGTCCTCGAGCGCCACGGCGCGCGCGGTCTCCTCGGTGGCGTCCACCTCGAGCGTGATGACCGAGCGCACCTTGCCGTTCACCTGCACGCCGATCTCGATCTCGGAGTCGCGCACGAGCGCGGCGTCGAACGTGGGCCACGGCTCGTACGCGAGCGACTCGGTCGCGCCGAGGCGAGACCACAGCTCCTCGCCGAGGTGCGGCGCGAACGGCGACACGAGCAGCACGAGCACCCTCGCCGCCTCGCGCGGGACCGCCGGCAGCGCGCCGAGGGCCTTCACGAGGATCATCATCGCGCTGATCGCCGTGTTGAAGCGAAGCGCCTCGATGTCGTCGCCGACCTTCTTCACGGTCTTGTGGACGGCCCGACGCGTCGCCTGGTCGTAGGCCGACGGATCGTCGGTGAGCTCCCCCGTGGCCACGTTCCACACGCGATCGAGGAAGCGCCGCACGCCCTCGATGCCGCTGGTCTGCCAGGGCTTCACCGCCTCGAGCGGGCCCATGAACATCTCGTAGAGGCGCAGCGAGTCGGCCCCGTGGCTCTTCACCACGTCGTCGGGGTTCACCACGTTCCCGCGGGATTTGCTCATCTTCTGGCTGTCTTCGCCGAGGATGAGGCCCTGGTGTACGAGCCGCGTGAACGGCTCGCCATGGGAGACGAGCCCGACGTCGAAGAGCACCTTGTGCCAGAAGCGCGCGTAGAGGAGGTGGAGCACGGCGTGCTCGGCGCCGCCCATGTAGAGGTCGACCGGCATCCACGCGTCGTAGGCCTCTTGGCTCCACGCGGCCGTCGTGTTCGCGGGGTCGAGGAAGCGCAGGTAGTACCAGCACGAGCCCGCCCACTGCGGCATCGTGTTGGTCTCGCGTGCGAACCACGCGCCGTCCTGCTGGAAGAAGCGCCAATCGGCCGCGCGGGCGAGCGGTCCGGCGGGATCGGTGCCGGGCTTGAAGTCCTCGAGATCGGGGAGCACGAGCGGCAGCTCGCTCTCGGGCACCGGGATCGGCGTCGCGTAGTCGATCTCGTAGGCGGCCCCGGGCGCGCGAGGATCGCCGTCGCACCGCACCGGGAAGTAGATTGGGATGGGCTCACCCCAGTAGCGCTGGCGAGAGAACACCCAGTCGCGCAGGCGATAGGTCACGCGAGCCTCACCCCGCCCCTGAGCGGCGAGCCACGCGGTCACCGCGCGACGCGCTTCGTCGCTCGACGTCCCCGCGGGTAGCGGGCATAGCGACCGCGCGCGCGCCGCCTCGTTCGTCACGCCGTCGTCGGTGTAAGCCTCGGCCTGCACGTCGACGGCGCGGCCGTCCGCGGGGGCGATCACGCCGACGATCGGGAGCTTGTATTTTACAGCAAACGCGTGATCGCGCTCGTCGTGCGCCGGCACGGCCATGACCGCGCCGGTGCCGTAGCTCCCGATGACGTAGTCGCCCACCCACACCGGCACGAGCTCGCCGTTCAGCGGGTTCTTCGCGCTCACGCCGAGCGCGACGCCGGTCTTCTCGCGGGTCGCGTCGGAGCGGTCGATGTCGCTCTTGGCGGCCGCCGCGGCGACGTAAGCGAGCACCTCGTCGCGCTGCGCGGGGCTCGCCAGCGCCGTGGTGAGCGGGTGCTCCGGCGCGAGCACGACGTAGGTTGCGCCAGCGAGCGTGTCGACGCGGGTGGTGAACACCTTCACCGTGTGGTTGGCGCCGGGTTCGCCGTCGATCGCGAAGTCGACGATCGCACCCTCGCTTCGGCCTATCCAGTGGAGCTGCTTTTGCTTCGTCTCGGGCCAGTCGAGCGCGGCGAGGTCGGCCGCGAGGCGATCGGCGTATTCGGTGATGCGCAGCGACCACTGGCGGATCTTCAGGCGCTCCACCGGGAAGCCGCCGACCTCGCTCTTGCCGTCGACGATCTCGTCGTTCGCGAGCACGGTGCCGAGCGCGGGGCACCAGTTGACCGGCATGTCCGACTGCTGAAACGCGAGGCCACGCTTATAGAGCTGCAGGAAGATCCACTGGGTCCACCGCACGTAGCCCGGATCGGTGGTGTCGACCTCGCGCGACCAGTCGTAGCTGAAGCCGAGCGCCTTGAGCTGACGGCGGAAGTTCTCGATGTTGCCGGCGGTGGTCGCGCGCGGGTGCGTGCCCGTGCGGATCGCGTGCTGCTCGGCCGGGAGCCCGAACGCGTCCCACCCCATGGGGTGGAGCACGTCGACCCCGCGCATGCGCTTGTGGCGGCACACGATGTCGGTCGCCGTGTACCCCTCGGGGTGGCCCACGTGGAGCCCCGCGCCGGAGGGGTACGGGAACATGTCGAGCACGTAGGCCTTCTCTCGGCCCGGGCGGCGCTTCGCGACGAACGTGCCCCGCTCCTCCCAGAATCGCTGCCACTTGGGCTCGATGGCGGACGGGTCGTAGCGGTCTTCGCTGGGGTCGATCATGCCGCGCATTTACCACAACCTGCAGGGCGAGAGAGCGCCGCGCGGCCGGGGAGCTCAGCGCCGCTTGGCCTCGCGCGTGGCTCCTCGCGCGAAGAGCGGGCCGTCGTCGCCGGCGCGAGCCACCTTGCGTCGCAGGCGCTCGCGCCGCTTCTCCGCGGACGCGGGCGCCTCGCTCGTGCCCTGCGCGAGGACCTCGAGCGCGCGCGCGGGGGCCTTGCGGAGGTGCTCGTAGAGCTTCGCGAGCTCGAGGCGCGCGCGCGGGCAGTCGAGCTCGGCGGCGAGGCGCTCGAAGTCGGCGAGGGCCGCCTCGCGATCGCCGCGGCTCTTCTGGAGCTCCGCCCTCGCACGAAGCGCGGGCGCCCCGGCCCCCTCGCGAACGGCGCGGTCGGCGAAGAGGAGCGCCTCGTCCTGGCGCTCGGACCGGCGCAGCGTGCGCGCGAGGCCGACGAGCTCGCTCGGCCCGAGGCGCGTCTCCGCGAGCGGCTCGCCGTAGAGCGCGACCAGCGCGATCATCGTCTCCACGTCCCAGCCGTTGTGATCGACCACGCCGACCAGGCCGCGCGTGTCGCCTGTGCGGAGAAAATGGAGGTAGTGCGCCGCGACCTCGCCCGAGGGCACGTCGTCGACCCGCACGAAGCCGAGCACGTGCTCTTCGAGTTGCGTGAGCTTGCACGGGAAGCCACGGGCCTGGTGCAGCCTTCGCGCCACGTGCACGAGGTCGAGGTGCGGCGGCTCGGGCGGAAGCGGCAGCCCCGCGAGCACGAAACGTGTACGTAAGAGCGGAAGATCAAAGCTCTTTCCGTTGAAGGTCACGAGCAGCTCGGCCTCGGCGAGGCGCTCGGCGACGCGCGCGAGCATCGGGGCCTCCTCGCCGAGCTCGCGGACGAGGAGCTGCTCTGTGATCCACCCGGCGTCCCAGTAGGCGAGGCCCACGAGGAACGCCACCGTGCCCGTGCCGCCCGACAGGCCGGTGGTCTCGGTGTCGAGGTAGAGCGCCTTGCGTGGCGACGCGAGGGCGAGCGAGGGGTCGAGCGCGAGGAGCGCGAGCACCTCGGGCCGCGCCACGCCCGCGGGCGCGAGGCCGACGTGCCCCACGCGGTGGGCGGCCGAGAGCCGGCGCGCGCGAACGTGGATGGTCCCGTGGGGGGTCTCTTCGGCGAGGAAAGGCAGCTCCGGCAGGTCGACCGCGGGCGCGACGCGCGCGGGCTCGACCCGACCGAGCACCTGGGCCATTCGCTCGCGCAGCTCGTCGAGCGTAGGCCGCGTGGACGAGAGGCTACGCTCTCGCGACGCGGGCGGCACAAGGCCGAGCGCTTCGTCGTCGCACGGCGGCTCCGCGGTGGCCGGCGAGGCCCCGAGCCCCGGCTGCGCGGGCGGCGCGAGCCGGGAGAGCCTGCCGCGGAGTCGAGCGCTCATCGCGCGAGCGTACCGCTGCGCACTTGTACAGTCCAGTGGCGCGTCTAGAAGGCGAGCTCCGAGGCCGCCGCCTGGTTGTGGCGGACGGCGCCCTTCCCGGCAGGCGAGGCCGGCGCGGGCGCCGCGCGCGGCGCTCCACCCGTGGCGGCCTTGTCGCCGCCGAACGCCTCCGCGTTGGCCACCGCGCCGAGCTGCTCGTCGAAATCACGGTTCAGTGGGCGCGCCGCGCGAGGGGCCTGCGCGAACGGGTCGGCGAGCGCGATTTTCTCGGCCTTCTTCAGCTCCGTGCGGCGATCGGCGAGGGCGGCGCGGGCTGCGAGCACATTTCCAGCCTCGAAGAGGAGGTTCGCCTGCGTGAGGCTCTGGGCGGTGCGGCTCCGCTCGAGCCGCGCGGCCACGAAGGGGTCGAGGCTCGGGTCGCTGGCACCGGCGCGGACCTCGAGCGACAGCGCCCCGGTGGAGGCGCCGTCGGTGCGAAGGACGAGATCGCGGAACGCGAGCTTCATGTCGGCGACGGGCTGCAGGCCGACAGAGCCGACGGGGACGCGGAGCTTGATGAGCACGGTCTTCTGCTGCGCGCGCGAGACCGAGCCGAACGGGATGATCAAGCGATCGCCCTGGCGGCGAAACGCCCGATCGAACACCTGCTCGACCTCGACGCCCGGAGCGAGGGTGACCACGAGCTCGCTGTCGCGCGCGACGGAGGCGACCAGCGACTCGAACTCTTCCGCAAAGATGTTGGGCAAGCCGGCGGCGTCGCGAACGAAGTAGTGCCGGCCGCTCGCCTCGTTCGCGATGGCGGCCATCACCTTCTCGTCAAAGTCGACGTCGACGCCGATCGTGCTGATCGAGCAGCCGCGGTCCCGCATGCGCCCCGCGAGGCTCCGCAACCCTGGGACGTCGCGGATTCCTGCGTTCGTAGCTCCGTCCGACAAGAGCAGCATGCGGCTCACCTGGTCGGTGCCCGCCGGCGACTTCATGAGCTCGTGCATGGCCGACTCGAGCCCGCAGGAGATGCAGGTGTCGCCGCCGAGGCGAATCCCTCGGATGCGCGCCTCGATGCCCGCGCGGGTATCGGGGCCGATCACCGTGGGCGGGACGACCACCTCCGAGGCGACGGCGAAGCTCACGACCGTGACCTTGTCGCCGTCGCGCATGCGCTCGACCGCGAGCACCGCGGCGCTCAGCGCGTTGGCGATGCGCTCACCCTTCATGGAGCCCGACTTGTCGATGACGATGCCGAGGTTCACGGGGGGCGCGGAGGCGCGATCGGTAGCCTTGTCGGCGCCCGTGACCTGCGCGAAGAGGTAGGTCTCGCCGGAGCCCCGCTGGCCGAGGACTTCGTGACCGAGCCGAGCATCGAGGAGCAGGGTCTCACCTGCCGAGAACTGGGCCGGCCTCGCGCTACGGGTGGCTTCGCCCGACCCCGACTGAGGCAAGAGCGCGACATCCGGGCCGGCGAGCGCGGGCGCCCGATCGGGGAGGGGCACCGCGAACGCCGCGGCGCTCGACGCCAGGACGCAGGCCAAGGACAGGATAGCCAGGGTTCTCCGCTTCATCACTCCTCCGAGCCCGCTTGTACGCGCCGCGCCGCGAAAAGATCTCAGCGGGGCGGCGTTTCAGGGTCGGCCCCGTCGGCCCTCTCGGCCTCTCCATGTCGCTCGCTCGGCGGCGGCTCGCGACGCGGGACGACGCCGACGCGCTCCAGCAGGTCCCACGAGGGGAGCCCGCCGATCATCACGAAGACGGCGTCGTTTCCGAGCGACTCTCGCTTCCCGCTCGCGAGGTCCTCCAGCGTCGCGCTCGTACGGCCCACGGCGACGAGCCGCGTGCCGAAGTGGACGTCGAGCCGGCGCGACTCGAGCGCTCGCCGGAGCTCCGCGACCGTCCGCGCCCGCCCGCGCGTGAACGACGTGGCGCGAGCCACGACCGTGACGCGGGCGCCGGGCTGGCGCGAGAGCGCGAGGGCGGCCTCCATCGCCGAGTCGCCGAGGCCCACGACCACCACGCGGGCCTGCGCGAACGACGCGGCGTCGGCCAGGCTGTAGTGGATCTTCTCGAGGACACCCGCGCCGAGCTCGAGCGGCAGGGTGCGCGGCGTGCCTCGCCGCCCGATCGCGAGGAGCACGCGGCGCGCGCGGAGCGTGAGCGCCTGACCGTCGACCTCGACCTCCACGCAGAAGACACCGTCCTCGTCGCGCGACGCTGCGCGCACGCGGTGGCCCTCTCGGACCTCGAGGCCTCGCACGCGGACGATGCGCTCCCATTGGGCGACGAGCTCCTCTTTGGTCGCCTCCGCGAGCCAGAGATCTCCCTCGACCGGCAGCGTGAGCGGCGGATCGTGGACGAGCTTGCCGCGAGGGAAGCTGCGGACGCTGGCCGCCACCGAGCCCTGCTCGAGCACGACGCACGCGAGCCCGAGCTCCTTCGCCCGCAGCGCCGCCGCGAGGCCCGCGGGGCCTCCGCCCACGATGACGAGGTCGGCGTCCACGCGAGCGCGCGCGCGCGGCGCCTTGCGCAGGTCTTCGTGGACCGCTCGCGCCACGCGATCCCCTTGGGCGATCGCGTTCTTGATGAGCGGTACGCCGGTGAGGTCGCCCGCGAGGTAGACGCCAGGGACGGCGGCGCTCTGGAGGCGCTCGTCGATTTCAACGCGCCCCTCGATGAGGTCTCCCTCGCCGACGGTGAGCGACCCGTTGGGGCACACCTGCTCGCAGAGCACGACGCCGCAGCACTCCTCGGGCCGGGCGACGCGGGCGACGTAGGAGTCGAGCTCGAGCACCTCGAACGGGCAAGCCTCGACGCACGCGTTGCAGCCGAGGCACGTGGACGCGTCGATCCGCGGCAGCTTTCGCCGCGCCTCGACCGAGGGCAGCTTCGATGGCGCAGTCGGGCGTACGGGCGCACGCCGAGACGCGACGCCGAGGGCGATCAACGCGAACAGCCCCGCGAGGGCCGGCGGCCAGAGCAGGCCGCGCCGGTTCGGGGCCTCAGCCTGCCAGGCCGTCGTGCGGGCGACGTCGCCCGCGAGCTCGACGGCCGCGAGGTGCGCGTCGCCGTGCTGAGCTCCACACTTCCCCGCCGACGCGCGCGGGGCGTCGGTCACCACCGCGTGCTCATCGAAGCAGAGGCTCGGTGTGACCGCCCAGCTCGGGCCACGCGCCGACACCGGCGGCAGGCACCGCGCCGTGGGATCGCGCGGATCGCCAACGGCGTGGCAGCGCGTGCACGCGGCGAGCGCCACGAGCGGCACGGTCTGCCCCGCGGGGGTCGCCGCATCCCGCGCGACGGGGAGGGTCGCGCCGGCGCCCCATCGCTCGCCGCCCCTGGCCGCGAACGTCACGCCCTGGAACCCCGCGTGAGCCGGGTGGCAGGTCGCGCACGAGAGCGCCCCCTTGGCGACCAGCGCCCGGTGGGGCGCGCGGGTCGAGGCATGGAGCGTGGTGACGTGGCACGGCGTGCAGGTCGCCGCGGCGGGGCGCTCGGCACCGCGATCCGCGTGGCACGCGGCGCAGGCGATCTTCGCGCGTACGTGTGGCGACGCGAGCGCGCGCTCGGGCGCCGCGCTCCCGCTCCAGGCGCTGACCGCGAGCCCCGCGCCCGCCCCGAGCGCCGCGGCGGCCGCGACGAGCGCGCCCGCGCGCACGCGGGTCGTGTCAGAGGTGGGCGCGACGGATCGACCCAACGCGCGCGCGGGTGTCCGCTTCAAGGCCCGCTCCTCCACGAGAGCCACGCGTGCACCACCGCCACCACGAGGAACGCGGCGACCGCGGCGACGTGCGCCGGGACGAACGCTCGGAGGAGCCCTCCGAGGCCCGCGCGCGCGTCGAGGGCGCGCGCCTCGACGGCGAGGCGGACCAGTGCGCCTGTCCCCTCGAGCTTGCCCTGCCCTCGCCCTTCGAGCAGCCCGTCGATGTCCTTCCGCACGCGCCGCTCCTCCGCGCCCACCGAGCGCCCCGAGAGCGCGAGCGCTACCCCGCCGAGCGGCTGACGGCGGTAGGGTGCCAGGACCTTATCGTAAAGGCGCTTTACCAGCTCCGAGCGGCCAGACAGCGCGCGGAACACGGCCCGGCTGTTCTCCTCGCGCGCCGGCGCGAGGTCCTCGGGCAGCGTGGCCTCGCGCTCGAGCCTCGCGATCCGGCTCGGCACCAGCCGATACAAAAGGGCCGCCAGCCCACCGGTGACCGCGGCCACCAGCCAGAGCACCAGCGCGGCGCCGCCGGCGGCGTGCGGCGCCGCGACCGCGCGCGCGTGGGCCGCGACCGCCCCCAGGGTGAGGACGCCCACGACGAGGTGGCCCACGTAGTGGGGGCGCAGGCGTGAGCGCACGGCGCCTGCGCCCGCGCCGGCCCGCGGAGAGACACGCTTGGCCGCGACGTATCCCGCGGCCACCGCGGAGAGCGCGAGCGCGAGCGCGCCCGAGGTCCGCGGTGAGAGCGCGAGCCGCGACAGGGCGAGCGCGGCCGGGACGCCCGCGACCACCCACGGCCACGCGGGCCGCGGCGGCGGGAGGAGCGGCCCCGGGGCGACGCTCGCCACCCCCGACGCGAGCGGATCGAGCCGCGCGATCGCGTCCGTGGGACACGAGGCGACGCACGCCGGGCCGCCGGCGAGCCCCTCGCAGAGATCGCACTTCACCGCGACGTCGGGGAAGGCCACGGCCACGCCGCTCGCGACCCGCGCCACGTCCTCGCTGCCGGCCACCGCGGGCCTTCGCGGCGACCTCGGGACGACCTGGATGTTCTCCCACGGGCACCCTCGGGCGCAGTTGCCGCAGCCGGTGCAGAGCTCCTCGCGGATCTTCACCTCGCCTCGGCCGTCGCGCACGATGGCGCCGGTCGGGCACTCCTTCAGGCACGCCGGGTTCTTGCAGTGCTGGCAGCTGTTCGGGAGGAACAGGGGCGACGCCCCGCTCGACGTGGGCACGAGGAGCTTGTCGCCGCGACGCGTGAGGCGCGGCACGCCGTCTTCGTGCGCGGCGCCGCAGCTCCAGACGCAGTGGCCACACCGCACGCATGAGCTCGGGTCGATGACCAGCAGCGAGCCCGCGATCTGCACACGGTAAAGATCCTTGACAACATGCGCCGTCGTGCCCCCGTCGACCTCGATCCGCGCGGGCAGCGCGCCGCGGCCCACGGCGGCGATGGCGTCCTCTCGGCCGGCGAACGCTCGCGCGAGCCCTGCGGCCGGGAACAGCGCGACGGCCGAAGGGCCGGCCCCGGCGAGCGTGACCGGGAGCGGCCCCGCGCCCGGGTCGAACAGGTCGCCGCGGCCCACGTAGCCGACCGGCGCGAGCTTGCCTCCGTCGTCGATCTCGTGGGTCGAGAGCAGCCCGTCGAGCACGAAGACGAGGGCGCGCGCGCGCTCGCCCGCCCCGAACACGACCTCGCCGCGAGCGACGTCGCGATGCTCGGCCATGTCCAGGAGCTCTCCCACTGGCCCGTCGCCGAGCCCGGCTGTGAGGCCCGAGACCGCGAGCCGCCGCTCGAGGAGCCTCCGCCGGACGGCGCGCGAGGTGCGCGCCTCGAGCTCTGCGCCCCCCGCGCGCACGAGCGCCCGAGTGAGCACGACGCAGGGCACGCTGGCTGCGACCACCCGGCGGGTCGCGACAGCGTCGCCGTCACGGACCGCGTGCGGGCCCAGCAGCGCCTCTTCGCCCAGCGCGTCGCCGGGCCGCATGCGGCGCTCGATCCTCGCGACCGCCTTCCCCCGGCCGAGCGCCGAGAGACCGACCTCGCCCTCGAGGATCACGAAGAGCGCGTCGGCGGGGGCGCCCTCGGTGAAGAGCGCCTCGCCTGGGGCGCGCTCGAGCAGCGCGCCGGCCGCCGCGACCTCTCGACGCCCGCGCGCGTCGAGCCCGCGGAGCAGCGGCGACGACCACACGACCTCGGGCCACGGCTCGCTCACTCGATCCTCGTCGTCGCGCGCGCGAGCTCGAGCACCTCGACCCGCTCGAGCATGTCGAGCGTGACCTGCGCACCGCTCGGGCGCGCACCGCGGGCGGCCTGCGCCTCCTCGTAGGCCGCGAACGCCCGCACGAGGAAGGGCGGGAAGCTGCGGAAGCGGAGGCGGGCCTCGACCTGGAACGGGCCCGTGCGCGCGCCCGTATCGAGCACGTAGGTGTACTCGAGCGGCGCTCCGGGCGGCGCGGAGCGCGTGTCGACGATCGCGTCGGGCGCCTTGAACACACCGCGCTCGGCGTCGAGAGAGCCGACGGGGAAGTAGGTCTCGAAGAGCTCCTCGCCGCCCGAGAGGTTCGACCGGCACTCGCCGGTGTCTTGATCGTACACGCCGTCGTCGTACCGGTCGGCGCGAGTGCGGCCCTGCCCAGGGCCCGGCTGGCAGCGACCCCGCGCGTCGATCACGCCGATGCAGCGCACGCAGCGCAGGAAGCCGTTCTGCAGATTGATGAGACCCTTGCCGCGAAAGCGCGTACCGCCGGCGCGCGGGTTCGGCGACCACTCCGGCAGGTCGGGGCCATCGGCGACGTCGGCGCCAAAGAGACCGAGCGGCCGCCCGTCGGAGTCGAACGAGGTCTCTCGGGCCGTAATCCGGAGGAAGCGCTTGTCGCGGAGATCGGCGCGCGGGTCGTCGAGTCCCCCGACCTGGTACACCTCGCGCCCCGCGCCGTCGGTCACGCGGAGCTCGACCCACACCTCGCGCTCCTGGCTGAAGCCCGCGGGGACCCGGTGCCCGGCGCCGGTGTTCTCGAGCACGATCGGGATCTCGAGCGCGCGGCCGCTCCGCCTCGCAGCGCCTACCTCGAACCGGAACGTGCGCGCGAGGAGCATGTCGCGACGGGCGCGCAGCCCGAGCGGCACGCCGCGCGCGTCGAGCGTGGCGCCGGCCGCGAACCGCTCCGGGAACGACGGGGTCAGCGGGACGTCGACGCTGGAGAACGTGTGCGAATACAGGCGCTCGGGGCGCGCCGAGGAGGGCGCCACGAGGCCTGTCGCGTACTCACCTGGAGCGCGCGGGGAGAGCCGCGTGCCCGGCGGGCACCCGGGCCCGGGCGCGCCCGCGTCGGAGGTCGGGAGGCACACGCCCGGGAACAGGCTCATGTGGCAGTCCTGACAGGTGGCCGCGCGCCGCCCGCTCGCGGCCTCGGCGTTGGCCCACGCCCGCCACTCCGAGTAGCCGTTGCGAAGACGCTTGAAGTGGTCTCCCGAGCTGCGCGCCACCGCGTCGGTGCCGAAGAGCCGGACGTCGTGGCACGCCCCGCAGAACTCGCTCGACCGGCGGTACGCGAGCGCCTCCGGGCTCGACGCGCGGTGCGGGCGGGCGCCCGTGGTCTCGCCGAGGAGAGACGAGGGCTCGAGCCGGTAGCCGCTGTTGCCGATGCCGCTCCGGCCTTGCGCGTCCTCGGGTCTCGCGAGGAACAGCGCGCCCGTGGCGGTCGAGATCCACGTGGGGTTCCCCTCGTAGCGGGCGCCAGAGGCGTGCGCACCCACGGGGCCGACCGTCGCGTGGCACGCGCCGCACGACACGCCCTCGAGCGCCTCGGGGCGGAGCACGTCGCGCAGCGGCGCGCGGCCGCGCGGCGACGAGAACGCCGTCCATGGCTCGACCGAGGGGCTCTGCGCCTCCATCGGCGCGTGGCAGTTCACGCACCAGTGCTCGCCGCCGGAGCCCGTGATGACGACGCCCGAGCGGCGGTCGGCGCACACCTCGGCGCCGCGACGGCGGAGCAGCCCGGCGCCGTTCGGACACCGCGCGTCGCGCCCCGCCTGCTCCTCCACGATGCTCTCCAGGGCGCCGAAGAGCGGGCTCTTCACCGAGTGCGCCATGACCGAACGCTCCCACTCGGACACCTCGCGCGCGTGGCACGGCGCGCAGTCGGCGGCGCGCGTCACCGAGAGGGGCCGCGGAGGCTGCGGAGGCGGCGCGGCGGCGACGGCGCTCGCGTCCGGGGGCGAGGCGGCGCGCGACGCGAGCGCGGCAAGCCCCGCGAGCCCGAGCACCAGCGGCGCTGCCCACCCGCGCGGCAAGCCGCGGCCTCCGCTGCGAGGCTCGGTCCGAGCCGCCTTGGGGCGCGGCGACGGCGCCGTGGCGGGCCTTACGCGCGCGCGGCTCGGGCGCGCCGGCGAGAGGAGCTCATCAAGTCGATTGACTATCTCAGTCGCGGACGCAGGCCGATCGGCCGCGCTCGGCGCGAGGACGCGGAGAAGCAGCGCCTGCACGCCGGGCGACAGCGCGCCGGCCACCTGCTCCGGGAGGGGCGGCGCGTCGCGCAGCGATGCGCTGTGGGCGTGGCGGAGGCCGAGCCCGCCGAACGGGTGACGACCGGCGAGGGCGTTGTAGACGACCAGGCCCAAGGCGTAGCGGTTCGTGGCGCTGCTCGCGCCCGCGCCGTCCGCCAGCTCGGGGGCGTCCCAGCGCGACAGCGAGGCCCCTTCCGGTGCAGTCGCGAGGGTCTCTCCCAGCCACGCAGAGAGGAGCGGCGCGGCCAGCAAGAACGTGCTCGTTCCCTCGCCGCCGATGTCGCGCGGGCGGAGGCGCCCCGGGAACAGCGAGGCCGCCTCGCACGCCGCGAGCGCGCCCGCGAGCCTACGAAAGAGCACGATCGCCTCCGCGGACGGGAGCGCTCCGACCTCCAGCCGCTCGCGCAGTGTGGGTGTTGGAGGTGTGAGCAGGAACCACGGCCCCGCGTCGTCGACCCCGCCCGCCTCGCACCCGAAGACGCCCGCGGCGCCCAGCTTGGCGACGCGCCGCGCGAGCGCCGCGTCGGCCGCCCCGAGGCGGTGGAAGATGGCGCCGTCCGGGAGGGCGCCCCTCGTCGCGCGGCCGCGCGGAGGGAGCGGTGCGAGCTCGGCGGGCTCGGGCGCCCTCGTTCGCGGCGGGACCACGGTCGCCTCAGGGCTGGGAGGCGGTCTGCGAGGCCGCGGTCGCCGACGCGGACTCTCCGGCCGCGGCGCGCGCGTTCGCCGCGACGCGGAGGCGATACGTGGTGAGCGACGCCGCGGCGGACAGGACGACGATGACGAGCACGCCGAGCCAGAGCGGAACGTCGCGCGGCGTCCCCGCTCTCTCCACGAGGGCGACCGTGTCGAGGCGCTCCACCTTCTTCGCCGACGGCGTGCGCTCCGCTCTCGCCGACTCAGTGCGCGGCTCGCTCGCCGGCTCCGACTCGGACGCGGCGTCCTTCTCTCCCGCGTCGGCCTCGGCTTCACTCCGCCCGCCGCCGGTCGACACGTGCGTGCGGCTCGTGACCTTCGGCCCCGCAGTCCGCCGGGCCCGCGACGCCGCCTCGCTCTCCGCGGCGCGGAACGGCTCGAGCGCGTCGATCACCTCGCGCGCGCTCGCGGGCCGCTTCTCCGGGCTCTTCTCGAGCAGCGCGAACAGGGTGTTCTCCACGCCCCTCGGCAGGCCGCGGCGGACCTCGTCGGAGAGCTCGGGCGGCTCGGCCGTGCACTGCAAGTTCAGCAGCTCGCGAGGCGACGCCGAGTGGAACGGGACCTCGCCCGCGAGCATTTCGTAGAAGACCAGCCCGAGCGCGTAGAGGTCGGCCCGCGCGTCGACGGCGCCCGCGTCGATCTGCTCGGGGCTCATGTACTGGAGCGTGCCGACGCTCTGTGTGTTCGTCACGTTGACCTCGGCGAGCACCTTCGCGACGCCGAAATCCATGACCTTCAGCCCGGTGACCGGCGCGTCGGCGCTCGGCGCCCCGTCGGGACCCTCCTCGCAGAGGAGCATCACGTTCTCGGGCTTCAGGTCGCGGTGCACGATGGCCGGCTCCTGCTCGTGCGCCACGGCGAGGGCCTCCGCGATGTGGACGACGTGCTCGAGGGCCTCCGACCAGGGCAGCGACCTTCGACGCGTCAGCTCGTCGCGCAACGTTCGCCCCTCGAGGTACTCGAGCACCATCACGAGCTTGTCGCCGTCTTCGACCGACGCGAGGCTCCTCACCAAGTTCGGGTGCTCCAAGTGCGCGAGGATCTGGAGCTCGTTCAAGAAGAGCCGCCGCCCCTCGTCGCTCTTCGTCAGCTCGGGGCGCAGCACCTTCAGCGCCACGCGGCGCTTCGACAGGCGCTCCTCCGCCTCGTAGACCTTGCCCATGCCCCCTTCGCCGATCAGGCGCTTGACGAGGTACTCGCCGATTCGCTCCATGTGGCCTCTTCCCGCTCGCTGCTTCCCTGCGCCGGCCCGAGGTGACCGCCCGAGCCCTCGTCTACGCGCCCGCCCGCCCTTCGATCTACGCGAGCCCCAGAAAAAAACGCGGTCACTCGAAATGAACCGGCGCCCCGTCGCGCGCGCACGCCAGCATCTCGTCCATGCCCATCACGCGGAGATCGGGGAGCTCGCTCTCCCCGAACAGGCGCGCCTCGAGGATCTCGAGCGGGTTTCGAGGCGCCTTGACCGGCGGCTCGACCTCGCAGCGGACGACGACGGTGATCGCGTGGAAGCGGGGATCGCGCTCGGGGCGCGAGAACACGCCCGCGACGCGCTCGAAGCGCGACACGACGACGCCGGCCTCCTCCTCGAGCTCGCGAGGGTAGGTCGCCGCGAGGGGCTCACCCCACTCGACCGTACCCCCCGGGAGCGCCCAGCGGCCCGTGTCTGCTCGTCGAATGAGCAGCCAGCGGCCGTCGGAGGTCCGGCCGGCGACCACGACGCCCACGACGGGCCGGCGCAGCACGTGGCGAGCCACCTCCTTCACCAGCGTGAGCGCCCCGCGCGGGAGCCTCGAAAACAGTCCTCTTGGCATCGCCGGGCACTCTACGGCGTTTTCGGCGGGTCGGCGTGATAGAAGCCTCGGCGTGAAGCTCGCAACCTTCGTCGAGAACGACACCCAGATCCCCGCCCTCGTGGTGGACACCGACGCCACCGCGACGGCCCACGCGCTCGTGCACCTTCCGCTCGCCTTCGCGTGGCTGGAGGCGCGCGAAGGGCGCGCGGCCACGGCCTCCGCCGTATCGGCCCGGTACGGCGCGTCCGTGCTCGGCTTCGTCGAGGCGGGTGACGTCGCCCTCGCCGCCGGGCGCGAGCTCCTGGCCGCCCACGCCACCGGCGAGCTGCCGCACGAGCTCCTGCTCTCCCCCGAGGGCAGGCCGCTGGTCGCGCCGATCCCCCGGCCGCCGTCGATGCGCGACGGCTACGCGTTCCGCCAGCACGTGGTCACGGCGCGCCGCAACCGCGGCCTCGACATGATCCCCGAGTTCGACATGTTCCCCGTGTTCTACTTCACGAACCACCAGGCGGTCGTCGGGCCCGGCGACGTGGGCGTCCGCGAGCTCGCGCGCGACCGCCTCGACTTCGAGCTCGAGGCCGCGATCGTCGTGGGCAAGCGGGGTCGCGACCTCACGCCCGAGAACGCCGACGCGCACGTGTTCGGCCTCACCATCATGAACGATCTCTCGGCCCGAGCCCTGCAGATGGAGGAGATGAAGCTCTCGCTCGGTCCCGCGAAGGGCAAAGACTTCGCGACCGCGCTCGGGCCATGGCTCGTCACTCTCGACGAGCTCTCCGCACATACGACGAAGACCGCGAAGGGCAACGTGTACCGGCTCGGCATGCGCGGCTTCGTCAACGATGTGCAGGTGTCCACGGGGGACGTGAGCGACATGACGTTCACGTTCGCCGAGATCCTCACGCGCGTGAGCTACGGCGTGGACGTGTACCCCGGCGACGTGATCGGCTCCGGCACCTGCGGGACGGGCTGCTTTCTCGAGCTCAACGGCTCGAAGATCACCCACGACCAGTGGCTCCAGCCAGGCGACCGGGTCGACCTGGAGATCGACGGGCTCGGCCGGCTGTCCAACGTGATCCGCGCGATCTGACCCCGCGATCGCGCTTCGACCCCTCCACTGTCGGACGCGCAAGACGGCCCGCGGGCACCGTCTCCTCAGACGGCGCCTCACGGTTCCCACCCGCGCGGCGAGCCGCCGTGCGCCCTCAGGGCGAAGCGGCGCAGCCTTCGCGGAGCACGGTGACCTGGTACCCGCCGCCGCCCGCGGAGACCAGCAGCGCGCCCACCCCCGGCGCAGCGGCGACGCTCAGCACGTTGCCCGCCGAGAAGGGCAGGTCGACCGGCGCGGTCACGCCGGCGTCCACGCCCGCGTCGGTGCGCCCGCGCCGCACGAAGACGACGCTGGTGCGGCCAGTATCCCCCGGCGTCGCGTAGGTCGCGAGCAAGGTCGTGTCGTCGGCCCACGCGATGGGGCCAGCCAGGTTGGAGATGTTCGGGTTCACACCGGGCGCGGGAAACGTCGCGTAGTCGATGAAATCCGAGCTCGAGAACGAAACGTCCTTGTCGTCCTTGAGGAGAAACGAGAGGCGCGCCGCCACCGCGTTGTTGTTGAACGGCGACGCCGAGTTGGTCATGTGCCACGACATCGCCACGGCGCCCCCCGGGCTCGTGGCGAAGTGTCCGCTGGCGTAGTTGTACGAGGCGTTGCCGCCAGCCGCGACGGACTGATCCGCCCCGGCGTTCGGCGTGGGCGTCCCCGCCCCCGTGACGAGCGAGAGGACGGGCGCCGACGTGCCCCCCACCGCGCGAAGGAGGACGACTCGGTCGCCAGAGCTGGCGGCGAGCTGGCCCGAAGGGAGGATCGCGGTCTGGAGGGCGATCGCTGCGCCGAACGGGGGCTCCGTGATGCCAAAGGCCGACCCCGAGCTCTGCTGCCCCACGAGCATGCGCTCTCCGGGGTACGGGAACACCGAGCCGAGGCTGGGCGCGTTGAACGTCACGTACTTCGACTCGGCGCGCAGCTCCGCCGGCGCCGGGTCGGAGGGGACGTCGAGCCACCCGACCGCCAGCCGCCGCTGCAGGCTCCCTTGCAGCGGCCCGACGAGGTAGAGGCGCCGGCCCGACGCGAACAGATATTGCGGGACGAAGGCCGCGCCGGCCACAGGGATAGGGGTCTTTGGGACGCCTGCCTCTTGGAGCGAGTACGCGTACACGCCCGAGCTCGTTCCCACGAACACGAACGGCTCGATGAGCGCGATGCCCTTGAAGGGCCCCGCGCCGCTCGGCTGGTCGATGATGGAGAAGCTCTCGCTGAACGGTCGATCGACGGGCGCCTCGCAGCGGGCCGTGGCCGCGTTGCAGGCGGCGACCTTGCATCGATCGGTCTGGGGACAAATCTCGTAGATGCAGCGCTTGGCCGCGACGTCGCAGCGGCCCTTCTGACACGTCGCCGTGGTCAGGCAGTCTTCGTTGCGCGCGCAGGTCGCCGGCGGGCGACTGTCTGGCGCGGCGTCGCTCGGCTTCACGACCGGAGCGTCAGGCGCCGTGCCGTCGACCGGGGGCTCCACCGTCGTCGTGGTCGTGGGGAGAGGAGCGGCGTCGACTTGACCGATGCGCCCCTCGTCGAGGCCGAGCGAACAGGCCGCCGCGACCGCGGAGGAGAGGAGCGCCGCGACGCCGAGGCGCGCGACGGCCTTCGCGTTTCTCTTCATTGGAACGTGCCTCCCAAGGTGACCGAGTTGGGGGAGATCGCGACCTTCGCCTCCGACTTCCCCAGCGGGAGGAGAACCAGGGTCACGCCGGCGCCGGCGAGGAGGATCCCGCTCACGAACGAGACCGTCGTCCACGTCTGGAGACCGGACGCGTGATCGTAGCCCTCGCGCGTGGGGCCGGCGCTGTAGGCCGTGCCGGCGCCGTTCGCCTGCGTGCCAAGGATGATGCCGCTCAGGATGAGGGCGCCACCCGCGCCCGCCGCGACGAAGCCGACGGTGCGGAGCGGGAGCGGCTCGGGCGCGGGCTTCGGAGGTGGCGGCGGCGGCGGCGGCGGCGGCGGGGCTTCGACCTTCGGCGTCGTCGCGACCTCGGGCTTCTTCGACGACGCGAGATCGGCCTCGGTGAGCGTCAACGGCGTGGCCTTCCCCGCCTCGAGGGACACGTCGCGGCGCTCGATAGGGCGACCCGGCGGTTGCAGCGTCAGGACGTGAGCGCCGGGCGCCGCGTGGAGACGCGCCGGCCCCGTGACCTTGACCTCGGTGAGGGTGTCGAGCTGAACCTTCCAGCCCGCGGGCACGGTCAGGGCGAGGACGCCCAGCGTGCGCTCGAGCGCTTCGACGCGCTCCTTGGCGGTGGCGGTTTGCTTGGCGTCCAGCCCAGGCAGCTCGAGCGCGCGCGCGAACGCGTCGGCCGCACGCTCGGGGCGCCCGGCCGTGTCCCACGCGAGCGCGGCGGTGAAGAGCGGCACCGCGTGCGGTCGCAGCGCCGCGGCCGCCTCGAAGTGCATCGCGGCCTCGACGAAGCGCTTCTGTCCGAACGCTTCAGAGCCTTGTCGAAAGCGCGCCTTCGCCTCGGCGGTCGTGTCCTCCGCGGGCTCCTCTGCTCGGGCGATCGACGGCCCCGCGAGGGCGAGCCCGAGCAACAAGCACGCGACCGCGCGCGAACACACATCTCTCCGCATCCGAACCTCCTCCTTCATCCTGTCACGGCTGCGGCGCGAGCGACCAAGAAATGCGCGCGCGAGGCGTGTCAGTAAGGGCTCGCCGGAATGGCCGGTGGCTTCGGCCCGGCGCCGGGGCGCGGCGTCGGGGGCACGGCCGGCCCCCCACCAGAGCCGCCGCTCGGCGCCGCGGCCTTCGGTCTCGGCTTGAGCGTCACCTTGAGCGGGGTGGCCGTCTTCGAGTCGACGGTCGCGACGGTGTCGGTGTACCCCTCGGCCTTGAACGTGAGGACGACCGACTTGCCCGCCGCGGGCAACGGGATGGAGCGCATCGCCGCGGGGGCGGCCGAGTCGACCGCCACGAGCGCCGTCGCGGGCTCGAGCTCGAGCGCGAGGAAGGGGACGTCCGGCAGCTCGAGATCGGCGGGGGGTGCGACCGACGCGACGACCGCCGCGGACGCGGTGTCGGCCGGAGGCGCAGCGACGACCGCCTTGGCCGGCGCGGCCGGGGTCGCGATAGGTGCGGCCACGGGTGCGGACGCGCGAGACGAATACAGGAAACCCCCACCCACGAGCAGAACGGCCAGGATGACGCCGATCGCGACACCACCGATCGCGTTGTAGCGGCTGTTGTCCTCGGCGGGCGCAGGCGCGGGGTAGCCCGGGTAGCCCTGAGGACCGACCTGCGAGTACGAGCCCGACATGTCCGCCTGGGTCGGGAAGCGCTGCGACCGCGACATCTCGAGAGCGTCGCGCACGATCACCGGCTGCACGCCGCTCGCCGATCGCGGCGACCGCCCAGAGGGGGTCATGGCCTCGTCGCGGAGGTCGGCCACCGACGCGGCCTGCGCGCTGCGGATGCGGTCGCGACGACGGTCGATGCGCTCCCCGATGCGCGCGCGCACTGCCTGCGCGACCTGGGCTTGCGTGACGACCTGCCCGGTCCGCGCGAGCCACTCCTCCAGCGCGACCCGGAGCTGCTCGGCCGTCTGGAACCTGCGCTCCGGCTCGGCCGCGAGCGCGGTCATGACGATCCATTCGAAGTCCGGCGGGTACCCCGGCGCGCGCTCCGAGGGCCGCACGTAGTGCCCCTGGAGGAGCCCCTGAATCGTCTGGAGATCGTTGTCGGCGCGGAACGGCGCAATCCCGAGCGTCGCCTCGTAGAGCACGCACCCGGCCGAGAAGACGTCGCTTCGGCGATCGGCGATCCCTCCGACCTGCTCCGGCGACATGTAGGCGAGCTTGCCCTTGATCTGCCCCGCGCTCGTGTTCTCGTGGAGCTGACCGAACGCCTTCGCGACGCCGAAATCCGCAACCTTGACGTTGCCTTCGGCCGAAATGAGGATGTTGTGCGGAGAGAAGTCGCGGTGGACCACGCTGAGGTGCGTGCCGTCGTCGCCGACCAGCTCATGGGCCGCGTGGAGCCCCGCGCACGCGTCGGCGAGGATGCGCGCGACGATGCGCAGCTCGAGCGGGTAGGTCTGAGGCCCCTGCGTCGGCCGGATCACCCGGCTCAGCGAGTCGCCGCTCACCCACTCCATGGCGAGATAGAGGACGCCGTTCTCCTCGCCGAGCTCGTAGGTCTCGCACACGTTCGGGTGGTGCACGTTGGAGGCGATACGAGCCTCGTCCAGAAACATGCGCTCGAACTCTTGCTCGCTCGCGAGGTGCGGCAGGATCGTCTTGATGGCGACGAGCTTGGTGAAGCCGCGCTGCCCGTGCATGCGCGCGGCCCACACGCGCGCCATTCCGCCCCGCGCCACCGGCACGAGCAGCTCGTAGCGACCTAACCGCGTCCCGGGCGCAAGCTCGCCGGGCTCGTCGACCTCCATGGCCAGCGGATCCGCCATCATCGAAGTCAAAGGATACACCCCCGTTCGCTGGCGCGCACGAGATTCCAGGTCGGCTCGCTCAACGCTCCGCTCGGCCTTCCTCGCGAAGCCTCGCCCCCTCGAGGAGGAGCAAATAGCCCTCGAAGGCCTGCGCGAGCCCCACGTCGTCGCCGCGTCGCGTCGCCCGGACGACCGCTCGAAACGCAGAGAAGCGACGCCCGTCGAGCCCCAGCAGGTAGGCGGCGAGCGCGGGCTCCTTCGGCGCCCCGTCGCCTCCGAAGGCCGCGCCCACCGTCGCGAGGAGGCGCGAGAGGGCGATCTCGGCCGAGAGCAACGCCGCGTGGGCGTCGCCCCTGGCGAGCTGCGCCTCGAGGCGCTCGACGACCTCGCGCTCGTCTGCCGAGGGGAACATGTGGACGAACGTGAGCCCGGCCTCGGAGGAGCCAGGCGGGCTCGGCACCGGGGGGAGCGAAGACACGGGCGCCGCTGGGCGAACGATGACCCGCGCGGGCAGCTGCGCGGAGACCGCGGTGCCGGCTTCGGGGGCGAAGGCCCGCGGCGCGACCGTCACCCGCTTGCCCTCGTCGTCGGAGGGCGGCTCGAGCGCGAGCTCCGGATCGGACTCGAGGAGCGAGGTCGAGAGCGGGGAGACGACCGGCCCCGAACCTCTCTCCCGCGGCGGGATGGAGGCCTCGCGCTGCGCGGGCGACCCGCCTCGGGACGCGGGCGCGGCGGGCGCAGCGGCGACGTCGCTCGGCGCTGCGACGCCCCCCGGCTGCGACGCAGGACGCGGCTCCGAACGCGCCTCACCGTGCCCGTCGTACGCGGCGACGACGAGGTCGACTAGGGTCTCGAGCCCCTCCATCACGCCTTCCCCCGTGAGCGCGACGGTGCAGCGCGACGGGACAGCCGAGCGGTTGAAGCGGGCCTCGAGCTCTTCGACGGGCACGAGCTCCGTCAAATCGCGCTTGTTCCAGTGGAACGTGTGGGGCAGCCCCTCGAGCGGTCGCTCGAGCTTCTCCAGGTTCTCGCGGAGGTCGTCGAGGGCCTCCTGGTTCGCGTCCATGCGCCCCCGCTGCGAGTCGGCGACGAAGACGACCCCGTCGACGTTGGAGAGCACGAGCCGGCGCGTGGCGTCGTAGTAGAGCTGCCCGGGCACCGTATACAGCTGGAGCCGCGTCGTCACGCCGCGAACCAGCCCCGCCCGCACGGGGAGATAGTCGAAGTGGAGCGTGCGATCCTGCTGGGTGGCGACGCTCACCATCTTGCCGCGGTGCTCGGGCTCGGTGGCCCCGAAGATGCTCTGCAGGGTGGTGGTCTTCCCGCCGAGCCCCGGGCCATAGAACACGAGCTTGAACGACAGCTCCCGCGTATGAGGGTTCAGCGTGGGCATGGGGTTCCCCTGGTTGGGCGAGCGTGGTCTGGAGCACGTGATGCCGGACACGAGCGTGGCCCACCCGGGTTGCCCCGTGGGTGGAGACAGAGCGCTCCGATGCCCCGTCGAAGCCATCCGCGGTCGTGATCGAAGATCGTCACCGTGGATCTCGCGACACCTCAAGGTATGCGGTCCGGCAGCGGGTGTGCGAATTTTCAAGGGCGGCCGCGAGCCGCACTCGCGCCGCTCGCACGGCGCGCGCCGACGTACGGCGGCTCACGGGGTGCGCTATCCTCCCGCCCCATGCGCGGCTACATCGATCTGCACTCGCACTGGGTCGTCAACGTCGACGACGGCGCGCGCTCCCCTGAGGAGAGCGCCGGCATCCTGCGAGGCCTGTGGGGGGCCGGGTTCTCGACGGTCTACGCCACCCCGCACACGCGCCCGGGGATGTTCGAAAACGACGCAGCCGGGCTGCGCGAGGCGTACGCGCGCACGCTGGAGGGGCTGAACGCCATCCCGCGGACGGAGCTGCCGGAGGTGCACCTCGCCAGCGAGCACTACTTCGACTCGCTCGTGTTCGAGCGCATGCGGGCGGCGGACGCCCTCCCCTACCCGCCGCTCTCCGGCCAGCAGGCCCTGCGCGTGCGACCGATCCTCATCGAGTTCCCACCAGACGCGTTCCCCGCCCAGGCGCAGGCGCGCCTCTTCGACCTGCGGCGCGCGAACCTCACGGCGGTGCTGGCGCACCCGGAGCGCTACAAGCCGGTGTGGGCCGACGACGCCTGCCTCGATCCGCTCATCGACGCGGGCGCCGCCCTGCTGCTCGACATCTGCTCGCTCGTCGGGAAGTACGGACGGGCCTCGCAGCGGGCGGCCGAGAAGCTGGTCGACGAAGGGGCCTACGAGGCCGCATGCTCCGACGCTCACCGCCCCGAGGACGCGGAGGTCACGGCGCGCGCGATCGAGCGCCTGGCCGCGCTCGCCGGCCAGAGAGAGGTGCGGCGGCTGCTCATCGACGGGCCGACGAAGGTGCTCCGCGGGCGGGGCGCGCCCCTCGCGCCCCCAGCGCCCCTCGCCTGAGAGCGCGCATGTGCGTCACCCGACCAAAGGGACGCGACGCGCGCCAGAGACTCCTGTAGGGTGTCGGCGCTCGTGTCTCGGCGAGGCTCGGCGACGCACGGGCGCGTGCGGGACCGCGAGGGACCGCGAGGGACCGCGTTGAGGGAGGATGAGAATGGCTGAGAAGATCGCGATTATCGGGCTGGGGTACGTGGGCCTCCCCGTGGCGCTCGCCTTTGCGAAGGCGTTCCCCGGGACGGTGGGCTTCGACATCCACAAGGAGAAGGTCGCCGAGCTCCAGCGCGGCTACGACCGGAACCACGAAATCTCGGAGGCGGAGCTCACGTCCAACCCGATCAAAATTACCAGCAACATCGAGGACATGCGCGGATGCACGTTCTTCGTCGTCGCCGTCCCGACGCCGGTCGACAAGAACAACGTCCCCGACCTCACTCCCGTCGTTCGCTCCTCCGAGTCGGTCGGCAAGGTCATCGGCAAGGGCGCCGTCATCGTCTACGAGTCCACGGTGTACCCAGGCGTCACCGAGGACATCTGCGGGCCGATCCTCGCGAAGGTGTCGGGGCTCGACCGCGCCGACTTCGCCCTCGGCTACTCCCCCGAGCGCATCAACCCCGGCGACCACGAGCACACGCTCGAGCGCATCGTGAAGGTCGTGTCCGGCGAGGACGACGCCACGCTCGACCGCGTCGCCGCGGCCTATGGCGCGATCATCACAGCGGGCATCCACCGGGCCCCCTCCATCAAGGTCGCCGAGGCCGCGAAGGTCATCGAGAACACCCAGCGCGACCTCAACATCGCCCTGATGAACGAGCTCGCGCTCATCTTCGATCGCATCGGCATCCGCACGGCGACGTGCTCGCAGCGGCGGGCACGAAGTGGAACTTCCTCAAGTTCTTCCCGGGCCTCGTGGGCGGCCACTGCATCGGCGTCGACCCCTACTACCTCACCACGAAGGCCGAGGAGCTCGGCTACCAGCCGGAGGTCATCCTCGCCGGCCGGCGCATCAACAATCACATGAGCGCGTACGTGGCGCAGCGCACCGTGAAGATGCTGATCAACCTCGATCGGCCGGTCAAGCACGCGAAGATCGGCGTCCTCGGGCTCACGTTCAAGGAAGACTGCAACGACCTTCGCAACAGCAAGGTCCCCGACATCCTCGTGGAGCTGCGCACCTTCGGCATCTCCCCGATCATCCACGATCCCATCGCGAGCGCGCCCGAGGCCGTGCACGAGTACGGGCTCACGCTCTCGTCGCTCGACGACTTCAAGGACCTCGACGCCCTCATCTTCGCGGTGAGCCACAAGCAGTACCTCGAGATGGGTCAGCCGAAGCTCGAGTCGTTGGTGCGCGAGGGGGGCGTGCTCATCGACGTAAAGAGCGCGCTCGATCCCAAGAAGGTCAGCCGCGGGCTGGACTACTGGAGCCTGTGAGTGTCGGAGGCCACCGCCGCGCCCGGTGAGCGCGGGATCTTGCGGCGCAACGCCGGCAAGCTCGTGGCTTCGGCGATCATCACCGTCAGCATCCTGGTCACCCTGCAGCGGGGCGGGCTCACGCTCATCCCGCGCGGGGTGTCCTTCCAAAACGTGCGCTGGTGGACCCTGCCCGCGTACGCGCTCACCTTTCTGGCGATGACCTGGTTTCGCGCCGTCCGCTGGCGCTACCTGCTGCGCTCGTTCGTCACCATCACGAAGAGCCGCGCGTTCGCGATCTCGTGCATCGGCTTCGCGGCGATTCTGCTGCTCCCCTTCCGCCTCGGCGAGCTCGTGCGGCCCTATATGGTGCGCGAGCCCGGCAAGGTGAGCCTCTCGTCCGCGACGGGCTCGGTCGTGGCCGAGCGCGTGGTCGACGGCCTGTTCCTCAGCGGCCTCCTCGCGGTGGCGCTCATCACCGTCCCGCACCTCTCGCCGCTGCCCGAGCAGGTCGTGGGGCTGCCCATCCGCGTGGCCCAAGTGCGCGCCAGCGGCTTCGTCATGTTGGGCGTGTTCGCGGCGGCGTTCGTGACCGTGTTCGTCTTTTATTTCGCGCGCGACTTCGCGCGTCGCGCCACGCTCGCGGTCTTCGGCCTGGTCTCGAAGCGGCTCGCCCTCAAGCTCTCGGAGATCGCCGAGAAGCTCGCCAACGGGCTCCACGCCTTCGGCAACGCGCGCGACGCCGGAGGCTTCCTCTTCGAGACCACCATCTATTGGGGCATCAACGCGTGCGGGATGTGGCTCCTCGCGTGGGGCTGCGGCGTGGTCCACGCCGACGGCTCACCCATCACGCTCGGCGAGAGCTGCGCCCTGATGGGCATGCTCGGGGTCACCATCCTCATCCCCGGCCCCCCCGGCCTCCTCGGCGTCTTTCAGGCGGGAATCTACGCGGGAATGTCGATGTATTTCCCCGAGAGCGTCGTGATCGGGGCAGGCGCAGCGTATGTGTTCTTGCTCTACGCCTCGCAGCTCGCCCTCAGCACGCTCGTCGGCGGCTTCTTCTTTTTCACCCACAAGGGCGCCGTCCGCGAGGCGCTCGACGCGCGCGCGCACGAGAGCATCTCGCCCCCTCCCGAGCGCGAGCCCGCCTCCTGAGCTCCGCAACGCGTCGCGTCATGGTGGGGGTGTGTGATCCGGTGCACGAAAGACTTGGCCGATGGCCGCGGAGGGGCTAGCCCTGAAGGCATGTTCCGCTGGTTGCTTCGCGCGCGCCTCGCGCTCGCCTCGGTCCCGCCGCTCGGTCCGGCCGGCGCCTCGGCGCTCGGCGCCGGGCTCGCGGTCGCGGCGCTGCTTTCCGGGCACGAGGCCACCGCAAAGGCCTCGTACGAGTCGGCGTACGGCTACGACCGCACCTGGAACGCCGCGTTCCGCATGATCCGGGTCGACCTCGGCTTCAAGGTCGTCGAGAAAGACGCGAACACCGGCTACCTGCTCTTCGAGTACAAGTCGCCGGAGTCGGGCGCGAAGGCCACCAGCGGCTCGATCGAGCTCATTCGCGGCGCCGAAGACGGCCCGGTCACGGTGGTGGTGCAGCTCCCACAAATGCCCCATCACCACGAGCAGGTGCTCATCAACAACCTCGCGCGGAAGCTCCGCGCGGAGTACGGCGAGCCTCCCGCGCGCGCCCCGCGCTCGAAGCGGCCTCCCGAAGACGCCGGCGCCCCGGACGCCGAGCCGTAACGACGGTCCCGGCGGCCGCCGTCACGAGCCCGGCAGCAGCGCCACGCGGCCGCTCGCCGCCACGCCAAGCCGGCGCGGCCCCACGAGACCGACCGACGGGCTCGGGCCCGAGGGCTCCGGCGTCTGCGCGTCGGCACAGCACCGAAAGCCGAGCTGGTAGAACGAGAACATCTCGAAGTGCGCGGTGGTCATGGGCCGGCAGCGAGTCCTCACCGGGCCCCAGTACCCGCCCTTCGAGCCGCTCTTGTACGGGTAGCCGCTCTCGTTGACGACCCACTCGTCGACGTTGCCCGCCATGTCGGAGACGCCGTAGGGGCTCACGCACGCCTCGCGGGCCCCCGACGGATCGCGCTGATCGAGCCGGGCGAACTCCGCCGCGCGCCGCTTCGGATCGAACATGGCCGCCGCGTTGGGCTCGGGGTGCGGCTTGTCGATGTTGCAGGCCTCGGCGTTGCGGGCGTAGCCGTACGGATACGGCAGCCGCTCCTGCCCCTCGCACGCGAGCGTCCACTCGCTGTCCAAACACAGCCGCTTGCCCTGGGCCTTGCACGCGTCGCGCGACTCGTACCAGGTGGTCCCGATCACGGGCCGCTCGCCGACCTTGTTCGGGTACTCGTAGCGGTCCATGCAGAAGTGCTTATGCACCGTCTTCGCCTGGCAGGCGCCGGTGGGCGCGAACTCCGCGCAGCGGAGCTTGGTCTCGGGGTCGAGCCAGCGGAGGCACCGCTGCTGCAGCGCCGGACAGTAATCGCCCTCGACCTCGACCATGCCGGTCGGACAGCTCGCCTGGAGCGCGTCCACCGGCGCCGGCGTGGTCGAGAGCTTGAGGCCGTTCGTGGCCGTGATGCCGAGCCAGCCGGGCCCGCCCGACAGCTCGGGCGCCGACGGCTCGGCGACCGCGGGCGGCGACTGGCCCGCCCAGACAGAAACCACAACGAATCCGAAGACCAAAGCCCCAAACTTCGAGCGCTTCATGACTTCTCTCCCCGATTTCCGGCGGTCTCGCCTTTTCATCGAAAAAGCAAGATGTTGGCCAACGTCTTTGATGTAACTTGTGAGGACGCCTGCGCCCGCGCGGCGCCGCCGCTCGGGCGAAGATCCGCTTGGGTTTCCGCGCGCTTCGAAGCGTACTTGGGAGACCTACATTGGGTCACATTTTCTTACATCTTTGAGGGCGCGGCTCTGCACGGCCCCTGACGCCGCGATCGCGCTCGAGCGAGGGTCGCGCCGGGGACCGCGGGCGAGCCGGGGCTAGCGCGCGCAGAGAGCCTGAAGCGCCTCGTCGCTCGTGTCGGGATCGACGCCGCCCGGCCCCGCGCACCCGCGCAGGCAGCGGGCCACCACCCGCGGCGCGGGGTGACACCGCACGAGCGCCCCGTCGACGCAGCGCGCGTCGTCGGAGTCGCACGCGGCGGTGGGGACGCGCGCAGGCGCGTCGTTCGGGACGAGCACGCCCACCACACCGTCCACGGGGACGGCGCGCGACGCCGTGCCCACACAGAGCGCCGCCTCGTGCCCCATCGAGAGCTCCACCCAGGCGTCCTCCAGCAGACAGCGCGGCGCCATGCCCAGCGCGCTGCACTCCCCGGCCCGCTCCGTGGGGCAGGCGCACCCCTCGGGGCGCCGGCACACTGCGGGCAGGTGTCCGCCCACCGCGCGCTCGAGCTCCCCCGCGCGGCACCGCACGACGCCGGCGGGGCAGTCGGTGCCGCCGAGGTCGACGCCCTGCGCCTGCGGCTCCCCCGCGCGATCGGTCAGGGCGCGCGCGAGGCAGCCTCGCTCACAACCCGCCGCGAGCAGGGAAAATAGCGCCACCGCGACCGAAGACGCGAGCGAGCCCGCGCGCCGTCGAGGTCGTTCCCTCGGAGCACGCGGGCTCGGTGTGCGCACGCGAACGCTCAGCTCTCGATGAAGCTCTTCAGCTGCTTCGAGCGGCTCGGGTGACGCAGCTTGCGGAGGGCCTTCGCCTCGATCTGGCGGATGCGCTCGCGCGTGACCTCGAAGTCTTGGCCGACCTCCTCGAGGGTGTGATCGCTCTTCTCGCCGATGCCGAAGCGCATGCGGAGCACCTTCTCCTCGCGAGGAGTGAGGGTCTTCAGCACCTTGCGGGTCTGGTCGGCGAGGTTGTTGTTGATGACGGCCTCGGCGGGCGACACCACGCTCTTGTCCTCGATGAAGTCGCCGAGGTGGGAGTCTTCCTCCTCGCCGATCGGGGTCTCCAGGCTGATGGGCTCCTTCGCGATCTTGAGGACCTTGCGGACCTTGTCGAGCGGCAGCTCCATCTTCTCCGCGATCTCTTCGGGCGTGGGCTCGCGGCCGTACTCCTGGACGAGGTACCGCGAGGTGCGGATGAGCTTGTTGATCGTCTCGATCATGTGCACGGGGATGCGGATCGTGCGCGCCTGATCGGCGATCGCGCGGGTGATCGCCTGGCGAATCCACCAGGTCGCGTACGTGCTGAACTTGTAGCCGCGCTTGTACTCGAACTTGTCGACCGCCTTCATGAGGCCGATGTTGCCCTCCTGGATGAGGTCGAGGAACTGCAGGCCGCGGTTCGTGTACTTCTTCGCGATCGACACGACGAGGCGCAGGTTCGCCTCGACGAGCTCGGCCTTCGCGCGCTCCGCCATGCGCTCGCCCGAGCGGATCTCGGAGTAGGTCTCGCGCAGCGCCTTGATGTCGAGCTGGAGCTCTTCCTCGACCTTCTTCAGGTTCTTCAGCGCCGCGGAGTGATTCGAGAGGACCTCCTCGGGGGCCACCGCGTGGCGGCGCTTGAACTTGCGCTCGGCGGCCACGTCGCCCTTGGCGGCGCGCGCCTCCTTGCGGAGCTGCTCCATGTCGACGCCGGTGCGCTTCTCGAGCTCGGTGGAGCCGCTCTCCGCGCGCTCGACCTTCTGGATCAGCGTGCGCAGCTTGAGGACGATCTTGTCGATGGTCTTCTTGTTGAGGCGCATCTCCTCGAGCGTCTCGACCATCTTGGTGTGGTTCGCGACGATCTCCGCGTCGAGGCCCTTGCGACGCGAGGCGGCGGCGGTCTCGCGCTGCGCGGCGAGCTCTTGCCCGAGCTTGTCGAGCTGCTTGACCTTGTCGATCGAGCGGAGCACGCGGCGATCGGCCTCCTCCTCGTCGAACTCCCGCTCCTCGTCGTCGCCGTCGCGGACGATCTCGCGGACGCGGATCTTGTGCTTTCGGAGCTTGTCGCCGAGATCGATGATCTCGCGCACAGCGACCGGCGAGTTCAGGATGGCCCCGAGGATGCGGTGCTCGCCCTGCTCGATGCGCTTGGCGATCTCGACCTCGCCCTCGCGCGTGAGCAGCGACACGCTGCCCATCTTGCGGAGGTACATCCGGACGGGATCGTTCGACTTCGAGTAGTAGCTCTCGTCGTCTTCCTTCTCGCGGCCGTCCCGGGGGACGTTCTTCTTCTCGGCCGCCTCCTCTTCCACGATCCGCTTCGGCGCGATCTTCACCTGCGTCGCCGCGTCGACGATCTCGATGTCCTCGTCACCGAGGCCGCCCATCACGTCGTCCATTTGGTCGGAGGCGTCCCCGGGCATCGACTCGTTGACCTCGTCGTAGGTCATGAAGCCCTTCTTCTGGCCGTTCTCCTTGGGGTTCGACTCTTCTTTTCGGTCCCGGTTCTTCGTCGCCATTGCCGCCTTCTTCCACAAGCCGAATCGCGGGAGCGCGCCGCTCGCGCCCCCCGCTTTGGGTCGTCATCCCGAGCCGTCGCTCGTCGCTCGTCGCGTGCGCAGCGCCCGAGGGCGCGTCGCAGCCCAAGGTCGGGGCCCCGCTCCCCCGTCACTCTTTGATGCCTTGCCGCGCCTTCACGCGGCTAGCAGCCTCCTTCGCCAGTTCGGTTTGCGTCTCCCACTCGATTTCCGGCTTGTAATTTTCACGGGCGAGGTTTTCAGCCTCCTCGCCAAGGAGCAGGCTCTTTAGCTGTTTTGCGTTCTTGAGCAAGTGCCGTTTTGCGTCCTCCTCGGTCTCGTGCAACGGGGCGGCGAGCCGGGAGGCGACGAAGCTGTGGAACGCTTCGTCGATTTGGGCAAGAAATTCAACACTATCGAGCCGCCCGGTGCGGCGATCCCAGGCCTCGCGGAGCGCGACGACGACGTAGACGCTCGGGCCCTTGACGAGGTCTTGCTGGAGCGTGGCGTCGACCTCCTCGTCGTCGAGCAAGGCGGGGTACTCGAGGAGCGCGCCGATGATTTCTCGTCGCTCTGCGGCGCCGCTCACGCGGCGAGCGATGCGCGCGTCCGCCGGCCGCTGCTGGGTCGGCGCAGTGTCTCCCTCCTCCGGGAGGCCCGGGCGGCGGGACCTCGGCGGCGGCGGTGGCTTGTCGGCGACGGCGCGCCGGACGGTCTGCTCGAGCGTGCGGAAGGCCTCGGGCGACCGCTGCAGGTCGAGCCGCCCCGCGAGCTGGTCGGCGTACGACTTGAACATCGAGCGCACGAGCGGGTTCGGCTCGTCGCGGAGGATCTGCGCCACCTCGCCCACGCGGCGCACGCGCTCGTACGCGTCGGCGGAGACGAACGAGGCGTCGAGCGCCTCTTCGATGAGGTGCTCGGTCATGCCCCGCGCCTGCGCCACGAGCTCGCGCACCGCGTCGGCGCCCCGCTCGCGCACGAGCTCGTCGGGGTCCACCCCCTCCGGCAGGGTGGCCACGCGCACGGACAGCCCCGCCTCGCGGAGCGGCGCCTGCGAGA
This sequence comes from Myxococcales bacterium, assembly GCA_016720545.1. Classification (NCBI taxonomy): domain Bacteria; kingdom Pseudomonadati; phylum Myxococcota; class Myxococcia; order Myxococcales; species Myxococcales bacterium. Next base: position 348,659 of record JADKKK010000002.1, on the reverse strand, counting down.
GCCGAACGGCCTTCTTCCCCGCAGCGTCGCCGTCGAAGAGCAGCACGACCGCGGGCGCGAACCGACGGAGGAGCTTCGCCTGCTCGAGCGTGAAGGCCGTGCCGAGCGGCGCCACGACGTTCGTGACCCCGCGCGCGTGGAGCGAGACGACGTCGAAGTTGCCCTCGACGACGAGCGCCTCCTCCGCCGCGCGGATGGCGTGGCGCGCCGCGTGGACGCCGAACAGCATGGCCCCCTTCGTGTAGATCGGGGTCTCCGGCGAGTTGATGTACTTTGCAGGTTTATCGTCGCGGCGGGTGTCGGTGGGGTGTGGCGCGAGGGCGCGCCCGCTGAAGGCCACGACGCGCGACTGCGGGTCGACCACGGCGAACATGAGCCGATGCCGGAAGCGGTCGTAGTGGCCGGCGCCGCTCGACTTGGGCACGAGCAGCCCGGCGGTCTCGGCCACGAGCGGAGAGATGCCCTGCGCCCGAAGGAAGCGCGCGAGCCCGTCCCACTCGGGCGGCGCGTAGCCGAGTCGGAAGGCCTGGAGCGCCTGGTCGGCCTCCGCGTCGTTCTCGCCGCCGGCCCAGCTCGGGCGCAGGCCGCGGCGCGCGAGCTCGTCGAGGGCGAGCTCGCGGTCGGGGTGCTCGCGGAGCTGTGCCTCGAAGAACACGGCGGCGAGCTGGCTCACCGAGTAGAGGTCGTCCTTGTGCCGCTTCTGGCGGTCGACCTCGGTGGGAGCCTCGCGCGACTCGTCGACCTCGAGGCCGAGCCGCTCGGCGAGCGAGCGCACCGCCTCCGGGAAGGTCGCCCCCTCGAGCTTCATCACGAAGTCGATCGCGGTGCCCGACTCTTTGCACCCAAAGCAGTGGTAAAAGCCGCGATCCGGGTTGACGTGGAAGCTCGGGCTCTTCTCCTTGTGGAACGGGCAGAGCCCCACGTAGGACTTCCCCCGCCGCTTCAGGCTGGGCACGTGCTCCCCCACCACGGCGAGTAGATCTGATCTCTCGCGAACGGCAAGGATGGTCTCGGCGGAGATCAAGGGGACACGTGGCTTACCGAGGCGCGCACGCGGGGTCAAGGCGCGACGGATTCTTGCCGGTCGCGACCCGTGGAGGTTACATCGTTTTCAGTTTGCGCGGCCCAGCCCGTGCGCTTGAATGGTCTGGCTGGACGCCGCACCGGACGCCGAGAATGGCCGCGACTCTCTCCTCCACCCACGAGCTCTATGCCCGCGCGCGCGCCAGCGTGCCCGTCAAGGTGCGCCTCGTGGGAGGGCTCCTCCCGCAGCGCAGCCCCGCGCGGGTGACCGCCCTCGTCGCCGTCACCGGGGGGCTCTTCGGGATCGTGTGGCTCGCCCTGCTGGCGCGGGACCTGAAGCGAACCACCCAGAACCCCGCCCTCCGGCCGGGGCTCGACTTGTTCCTCATGCTCGTCACCGGCGGCCTCTGGAGCTTCGTCGTGATCCACAGGAGCGCCCGCACCATCCACGCGGTGTCGATGTACTTCGAGCGGTCCCACGAGGACCGGTCCCGCGAGGTGCTGCTCTACTCGCTCGGTGGCCTCTTCTCGTTTGGGCTGCTCGCGCTGGCGGCCGTGTACGCCGTCCAAGAGCAGGCGAACGAGCTGTCGAGGCTCGCCGAGCGGCGCTCCGCCGAGCGGGCTCGCCGCGGCGAGCGCACCTCCGACCGCTTCGAGCTGGCGGAGCGTTGAGCCCCGCCGTTCCGTGCTATGCCGCGGCCTATGGTGCACGCGAACGCCCACATCGTGCTCGCTGACGGGACCGCGTTCCCCGGGGAATCGTTCGGGGCGGAGGGGATAGGTACGGGGGAGGCGGTGTTCTCGACCGCGCCCACCGGCTACGAGGAGTCCCTCACCGACCCGTCGTTCTTCGGCCAGCTGCTCGTCCTCACGAGCCCGGAGATCGGCAACGTGGGGGTCAACGGCGAAGACGCCGAGTCACGCGACCAGCGGCCCACGGTCCGCGGCCTCATCGCGCGAAAGCTCAGCCACACGGCCTCGAACTACCGCGCGAGAGAGCCCCTGAGCGCGTGGCTCGCCCGCCACGGGGTCGTGGGGGTCCAGGGCGTGGACACGCGCCGTCTGACCCACCACCTTCGGGACCACGGCAGCCAGATGGCGGCCTTCGGCACTGGCCCGCTCGAGGCGCTCCACGAGGCCGCGCGGGCCGCGCCGTCGATGGTGGGGCGGAACCTCGTCCCGCACGTGACGCCCCGCGAGCCCTACGCGTTCACCGAGGACCTCGGGGCGTGGCGCACGCGGCCGCAGGCCGCAGGCGGTCGGAGCCGCCGCGTGGTCGTGTACGACTTCGGGACCAAGAAGAACATCCTGCGCAACCTCGTTGAGCGCGGCTGCGAGCTCACGGTGGTCCCGGCGACCTTCCCCGCCGACGAGGCCCTCGCGCTCGCGCCCGACGGCGTCTTCCTCACCAACGGGCCCGGCGATCCGGCCGCCGCGGTCGACGTCATCGCGGTGGTCCGAGACCTCCTGAAGACCCGTGAGCGCGCCCCGGTGTTCGGCATCTGCCTCGGCCACCAGCTGCTCGCGCTGGCCCTCGGCGCCCGGACGTTCAAGCTCCCCTTCGGCCACCGAGGCGTCAACCAGCCGGTGCTCGACGTGGCCACGGGCCGGGTCGAGATCACCGCCCAGAACCACGGCTTCTGCGTCGACGAGGCGTCGCTGCCTGAAGGTGTGCGGGTGACCCACGTCCACCTCAACGATCGGACGGTGGAGGGGCTGTCGACGCGCGACGGGCTCGCCATGAGCGTGCAGTTCCACCCCGAGGCCGCGGCCGGCCCTCACGACTCGACGCGGTTCTTCGACCGGTTCATCGACGCGGTCGACGCGGCCGCAGACCGCCGCCTTGCGCATGTAGGCGGAGCTGCTACCGCATGAGGGTGCGCATGCAGGTGTCCCCCCCCACGCCGCTCGACACGCCTCCACACACGCCGGGTCAGGTCGGGCGCGCGCTCCTCGCGCGCCGCGCGGCCGGCCTGCTCGCGGGGCTCCTGGTCGTCACGTCCGCGTGCAGCGCCGCTTCTCCACGACCGTCGCGCGCCCAGGCCGACCCGGGGGACGACTTCTACGAAGAGGAAGCCCCCCTCGAGCCGAGCGAGCCCGACTCGGTGAACCCAAACGGTTTCCAGGCCGGGGAGCGCCCCGCGCCTCCTCCGGTCGACGCCGCGCCGCCTCCGGTCGACGCCACGCCCCCCCCGGTCGACGCCACGCCGCCTCCGGTCGACGGCGGCCGGCCCGATGCCTCCGTCGACGCGGGTCGGCCCGACGCCTCGGTCGACGCGGGCCCGCCGCCCAAGGTCTACTGCCCGCCGCTCGGCGCGGGCGACCTGGCGATCACCGAGCTTCTCCTCTCCTCGCGATCGGGCTCGGGCGACAACGCCGAGTGGGTCGAGATCACGAGCCGCCGGAGCGCCTGCTGGCTCAAGCTCGACGGGCTCGTGGTCGAGTCGCCGAAGGGAGCCGCTTTCGACACGGCGACCCTCCCCGCCGGCACCGAGCTCCCGCCCCTCGGGATCGTCCTCGTGGCTGGCTCCCTCGCCGGCGCGCGGGCGCTCGGTCTGCCCGAGCCCGTGTACGCCTTCGAGCGCACCGACGTGCTGAAGAACGACGGGGATCGCATCACCGTGCGCGCGGGCACGACGGTCATCGACCAGCTCGACTACCCGCCCTTCTCGAACGTCACGCCTGCGCGCTCGATCGCGTTCCCTGCGAACTGCCCTGCGGCGGTGCGCAGCGACTGGAGCCGCTGGAGCCTCACGTTCAGCACCTACGCGAGCGGCGCGCAGCGGGGGACACCCGGCCGGGACAACGTCGACGTCACCTGCTACTGAGCCTCCGCGCATGCCACCTACGCCGCCCGCGCCGCCCGCGCCCGACTCTTCCCGCGAGAAGACCATCTATTTCGTCAGCCTCGGCTGCCCGAAGAACCGCGTCGACTCCGAGGTCATGCTCGGGGTGGCGGCGCGCGAGGGGTACACGCTCGTAGGCGAGCCGGAGGCCGCCGACACGATCGTCGTGAACACCTGCGGCTTCATCGGCGAGGCAAAAAAGGAGTCGATCGACACCATCTTCGAGATGGCCGAGCTGAAGCGCTCGGGCGACTGCAAGCGGCTGGTCGTCTCGGGCTGCTTGTCGCAGCGCTACCCCGCGGAGCTCGCCGCGGAGATGACCGAGGTCGACCACTTCCTCGGCTCGAGCGACATGCTCAAGCTCGCGAGCGTCCTCCGCGGCAACGCCGACCGAGTGCTCGTGGGCAACCCCGCCGACTGGGTGGTCCGCGCGAAGGACCCGCGCGTGCTCACGCAGAGCCGCGCGAGCGCGTACCTGAAGCTCGCGGAGGGCTGCAACCGCACGTGCGCGTTCTGCACCATCCCCGAGTTTCGCGGGAAGCAGCGCTCGCGGCCCGCGGCGGACATCCTCCGCGAGGCGCGCGCTCTCGCGAAGCAGGGCGTGCTCGAGCTGAACCTCATCTCGCAAGACACGGTCGCCTACGGCCGGGACCTCCCCGCCGCCGAGCGCGTTCCGCTGGCGAAGCTCATCGCCGACCTCGCCGACATCGCGGGCATCCGTTGGGTGCGTGTATTCTACCTGTATCCGGAGACCCTCGACGACGCGCTCGTCGACGTGCTGGCGAACCACCCGCGCGTGGCGAAATACGTCGACATGCCGCTGCAGCACGCGTCCGACGCGATGCTCCGGCGCATGAAGCGCGGGCACGGGATCGGTCGGCAGCGACGTGTGGTCGAGCGGCTTCGTACGGCCATCCCCGGCCTCACCTTCCGCACGGCGTTCATCGTCGGCCACCCCGGCGAGACCGACCAAGACTTCCAGGAGCTGCTCGACTTCGTGGGCTGGGCCGGCTTCGAGAGGCTCGGGGTGTTCCGCTACTCGGACGAGGAGAGCGCGAAGAGCTACCTGCTCTCCGACAAGGTGCCCGAGAAGGTCGCGCAGAAGCGCGCCCGCACCCTCATGGCGTTCCAGCGGAAGATCGCGCGGAAGGCGCAGAAGGAGCTCGTCGGGCGGGAGCTGGACGTCCTCGTCGAGGGCCCGAGCGAAGAGCACGAGCTCGTCATGCAGGGCCGGCACGCGGGCCAGGCGCCTGACATCGACGGCCACGTGTTCCTGTCGGGCGGAGAGTGCGCCCCCGGCGAGGTTCGGCGCGTGCTGGTCACGCAGGCGAGCGACTACGACCTCGTCGGCGAGCTGCTCGAGGCGGAGAGCCCGCGCCCCCGTCGCCGCCCGCGCGTGAGCCTCAAGGTCGTCCCGGCCTGACAACTGGGAACCCGCCGATCGCCAACAGAGTTGGCGGATCCCAGCGGTTGCGAGCCGTCTCGGCGCCGAAACGGCGGGCACGGTCCGTGCTAAGCCATGAGCATGACGACGGACGACGCCGGCGGCGCGCGCGGCGCGCGGCTCAAGCGCGCGAGGCAGGGATGGGCGCTCCCCGCGGCCCTCGCCGGCCGCCTGGCGCTCTCCGGAGCGTTTGCCGGGGTGATCGTCGGCTCGGGCGCGTCCACGGCCTGCGTGAGCCCCACCCTCCCCTTGCCGCCCCCGGAGCTGCCTTCGATCACGCAAGGCACCGAGCCCAACCGCTACGTGCTCGCGGCGGGCCCCGGCGGCGCCGAGGCGAACGCGTTCATCATCACCTTCAACCTGAACCCGGACCTGCCGCGCGAGCAGCGCGTCGCGGGCACCCAGGCCGACGAGGGCGGGCGCTGGCGCGTCGAGATCTGGGCCCGGCCCGGCGACCGCGTCGACATCACGCAGGAGGTCGGCACGTCGCGCTCGCCCTCGCTCTCGATCACCATTCCGCGCTGAGAATCTCGCGGCACGACCCCCGACTGCGCTACGCTGCGCGCCGGACTCGATGCCCTCCGCCGCGCGTTTTCGACTCGTGCTCACGCCGCGGCTAAGGCCGATCCCCGTCGCGCTCGCCTTGTCCCTCACAGCCGCCCTGCGAGGCGGCGGGCACCTCGACCCAGCGCCCGCCAACGCGCGCGTCGCGCTCGCCACGGCGCTCACCGCCGCCGGCCTCGACACGGCCCCCGAAGACGTCGCGTGGGCGGAGACACCGCGCGGTCCACTGCGCTCGCTGAGGGCCGCCGACCACGCCCTCGTGCGCGCGAGCGAGGGCACCGGCCCACGCGACCTGTACCTCGTGTTCGCGCGCCGGTCGCCGGAGGGCGTCTTGCTCGAGGTCGGAGCGTCGCACAACCTCACGCGCTCGGCCGCGATCGACGAGGACGCCCCGGTGGTCTCCGGCGAGCTCGCCGCCTACACGACCTCGCTCGATGGCGTCGTGAAGGCGCTCCACGTGCTCGACCTGCGCGGCCACGGCGGCGCGGAGGACCTCAGCGCCCTCCAGCGGGTCCAGGAGATGGGCACGGAGTGGCAGCAGACGGGCCTCCGACGCGGCGTCGTCCACGACGTCTACGCGCTCGAGCCCGAGGCGAAGCAGGTGGCCTTGTCGTGGTCGGGCGGCGTGCTCCGCGCGGTCATCGACGGCGGCGAGGTCGTGCGGGTCGACGCGAGCGGGCGCCGGGCCGTCGAGGGCGCGGCCCGCGTGCGCGTGACGCTCGGCGAGCGAGGCCGCCCCCCAGGGCTCGTGCCCTGGGCCGTCGACCGCGTCCGCGCGGTGCCCGCGTTCGGCGACGAGAACATGCAGGTCCTGAAGGCCGTCGCGTTCACGGCGCTCGACTTTCTAAAGCGCGGAAAGTCTGACGTTTTTGGCGCAGGCTCCGGCGCGTCGGAGGTGGAGAGCGACCTCGGGAGCCTCACGCAGCAGCAAGGGCCCGCCCGCGTCGTGGCGAGCACCGCCGACCCCGAGGTCGGGTTCCCGCCCGCCAAGATGGAGCCCATCCTCCAGCCCCCGCTCCCGAACGAGGGCGCGTGGATCTCGCTCGACAAAGATCCGTTCATCACCGAGGTGCCCGGCCTCCCGACGCCCTTCGTGCAGAGCTTCGTCCGCACCGACGCGCAACGCCCGGGCACGCGGGTCTACGTCACGCTTTGGGACTCGCGCGTCGTGGCGCTCCACATGGAGGCGGGGACCGTGGAGCCCGTGAGCGCCACGGGCGAGGCGGGCCCCGGGATGATCCCGAGGGCGCCCGAGGTCATGCGCACGCTCGTGGCGGGCTTCAACGGGGGCTTTCAGGCCCAGCACGGCGAGTACGGCATGCAGGCCAACGGCATTCTCTACCTGCCACCCAAGCCGTACGGGGCCACCGTGATGGAGCTCCGCGACGGCACCACCGCGATGGGCTCGTGGCCGGCCACCACCGACGTGCCGGACGAGATCTTGAGCTTCCGCCAGAACCTCACCATGCTCGTCCAGAACGACACGTGGAACCCCTGGAAGCGCACCTGGTGGGGTGGCACTCCGCCCGGCTGGCACGACGCGATCCACACGACCCGGAGCGGGCTCTGCCTCACGAAAGAGGGGTTCTCCGCCTACCTCTACGGCGTGGACGTCTCGGCGGAGGAGCTCGGCCGCGCGATGCTCCGGGCGCGCTGCAGCTACGGCATGCACCTCGACATGAACGGCGGTCACGCCGGCTTCGAGTTCTACTCGATGGCGCCGGAGGCCGCCTACGCCCCGCTCGCGCGGCCGCTCCAGACCGATTGGGAGTACGAGGGGCAGGTCCGCGGGCTGCCCGAGTTCCGGTTCCGCGCGCGGCGAATGATCAGGAGCATGGGCCACATGAACTTCCCCCGGTACATCCGCCGGGACGAGCGCGACTTCTTCTACCTGACCGCGCGGCGCGTGTTGCCAGGGCCTCCGCTCGCGGGCGTCGTGGCGGGAGAGGGAGCGTGGCGGGTGAAGGGGCTGCCGCAGCACGGCTACCCGTACGCGATCGCGACGGCGGCCGTGCATCCCGAGGGCGCTCCAGGGGTCCGCCTCGGGGTGCTCGAGGTCGACCCGAAGGCCGTCGCGCTCGGCCGAGCCGAGGCGGAGGACCCGGGTACGGTGCTCGTGCTCGCCGCTCGCGCTGGCGCTCGCCCGACGGGCGGCGAGCTCCGACTCGCGTTGACGAGCGGCTCCTTCGCCATCGTCCCCAAGGACAAGGCGAGCGACGGTGTCTTGCTGGAAGGAAGTGGACGCCCCGTCGAGAGCACCCGAGCCGCCGTCGGCGTCCGCGACGAGGACGGCGTGCTGCTGCTCGCCGAGTGCGCCGCCGGACTCCCCGGCCCCGCCCGCGCGCAGGCGCTGGCCGCCGCCGACGCCTTGCTCTCGCGAGCCGGCGCGTCGCGTCGCATGTACCTGGCGGGCGACATGGCGGCGCTTTTGGGCGGTGGGCTCGGACTCGACGGGGAGCGCGATCCGGCCCCGCACGGGCCGCCAACGGCCCGCCTGGTGCGCAAGGCGATGCCCGGCGGCCGACCGCACTTCGACTCCACCCCGGTGGTGGACGTCGCGGTGTGGCGCCCCCTCCAGATGCAGCGGGTGCGCTACTTCGCGAAGCCGAAGGCGGCCGCCTCCGGCCCCTCGCCCACGGCCCCTCCAGCCCCCCCGACGCCCCAATCGCCGTAAGCTCGCCTTTCAGCGACCGTTTTGCGAGGATTGGTGCTCGTCAAGTCCGCCACGTGGCGCTAGCATGCGCCGCGCGGGCTGCCGGGAATTTTCTACGAAGGTCGACGAACCGCTACAACTCACGGTTTCGAGAGAGTTTTCATGTCAGACGAGAGCAAGAGCGGCGCCGACCTCGACATCTTCGAGGGGCTAGGGAAGAAGAACGCGAAGAACGGCGCCGGCTCGGCCGCTCCGCCGCCACCGCCGCCCATGGGCGGAAAGGTCGAGAAAAAGACCCTGATGGGGCTCGCGATCCCCGGCCCGCCGCCGCCGCCGCCCACGTCTGGGGGCAGCGCGCTGCCGCCTCCCCTTCCGAGCGGCCCCCCGGCGCCGCCGAGCGGCTCGTTCCGCGCGGTCGTCCCGAACCAGGGCAGCGCGCCGCCGCCTCCGCCTCCAGCGCGCCCGGGCCTGCCCGCCGTCTCCGGCCCCCCCGTGAAGTCGACGAGCTCGCCTCCGGCTGCCGCCGCCCCGCCGCCCGTTCCCGGCAGCAAGCCCGAGAAGACCAAGTCGAAGCGCTCCGGCGGCATCGACATGGACTGGGACGACGAGGACGAGGCCACCCACGTCTTCGACAAAGACCGCCGCGAAGACGAGGACGTCGAGGCAGCGCTGGCGGAGCTCGGCCAGAAGCCGCACGTGCCCGACTCGTTCCCCAAGTCCGGCGCCTCGACGCTCGTTGGCATGAGCGGCCAGCTCCCGCCCCCGCCCCCGCCCCTGCGCTCGGCGCCCCCCGGCGCGATGGCGCCTCCGCCGCCCCCGCCGCCCGGCGGCCCGGGGTTCCGCGCGAGCGCGCCTCCGCCGCCCCCTCAGTTCGGCGGCAACACGGCCCCCATGCCGATGCCCGGCGTGCCCTCCAGGCCGCCCGCGCCCGTCTCGGCGCCGCCCGCGCCTCCCACCGCGATGCCCGCCACCGCGCAGATGACCTCGCGCGCGATGGAGCAGACCGCGCTCGTCGCGCGCGCGCCGCAGGCCGAGGGCGGGAACCGCACCGGGCTCGTCGTCGGGCTCGTCGCCGGCGTGGCCGTCGTGGCCGGTCTGGCCGTGTTCTTCCTGATGCCACGCACGGGGGCGCTCGCCGTGAACGTCACCGACGCGAAGGGCGGGCCAGTCAGCCACGTCTCGGTGTTCGTCGACGGCACACAGGCACCTTGCCAGGTCGCGCCGTGCATCCTGGAGAAGCTCTCCTCGGGCGTGCACCAGGTGAAGGTGGAGGCCGACGGCTACGAAGTGCCGGCCGCCAAGGCGGTGACGGTCAACTCGGGGCAGAGCGCGACCGTCGACTTCAGCCTGGTCTCTGGTGGAAAGGGCGGCTCGGGCTTCAAGATCGCCGCCGCCCTTCCCGGGGTGAAGGTCTACGTCGACGGAAAAGAAATCGGAGCGCTCCCGCAGGAGGTCCGCGATCTCTCGCCCGGCGAGCACACGATCAAGCTCGCAGGATCCGACCGCTACGCCCCCTTCGAGAAGAAGATCACCGTCGCCAAGGGCGAGGTGCAGGACCTCACGCTGCCGCTGAAGGTCGTCAAGGGCAAAGCGACGATCAACCTCGGCACGGCCGGCGCGCGGGTCTACCTGGTCTCCGGCACCGACCGCCGCGAGTTCCCTACCCTGCCGATCTCGGTGGAGCTCGACCCGGCCAAGCCGTGGGTCCTCGAGGCCACGAAGGTGGGCTTCAACGACTTCCACCAGACCATCAGCTTCGAAGACGGCATGGCGGAGAAGTCGTTCTCCGTCACGCTCGACGCGAAGGGCTCTGCGACCGCCACGGCCCCCGCCGGCGGCACGGCGCCGACGACCGCCCCCACCACGGCGCCCACCGGCGCTCCGACCGGCGCGGCGACGGCCGCCAAGCCGCCTGCGGGCGAGGGTTTCCTCACGCTCAACTCGATCCCCGTGTCGAACGTCGTGCTCGACGGCAAGCCCCTCGGGCAGACCCCGAAGGTGAAGGTCCCGGTGAGCGCGGGCTCGCACACTGTGCTCTTCGTCAACGCGGGCGAAGGGCTGAAGAAGAGCGTGACCGTGGCCGTGAAGGCTGGCGAGAACAAGCCGGTCATCATGAAGCTCCGCGAGTAGCGGCTTGAAGACCACCGACGCGCAGGCGCAGGCGCGCGCGCACCGCGCGGTCCTCATCGTCGACGACGAGCCGGGCCAGCGCGACATGCTCAGCATCCTGCTCCGTCGCGACGGCTACGGCGTGACTGCGGCGCCGGGCTTCGCTGCCGCGCGCGACGAAATCATGAACGCTCCTGCTCCGTACGGAGTGGTCCTCACGGACCTCATGATGCCGGACGGCTCGGGGATGGACCTCGTGTCGCTCGCGCGGCGACGCGCCGACGCGACCGAGGTCATCGTCATGACGGCGCACTCCACAGTGGAGCACGCGCTCGACGCCATGCGCCGGGGCGCGTACGACTTCATCGCGAAGCCTTTCTCCACGGCCGAGCTCCGCGAGCTCGTGCGCAAGGCGTTCGAGAAGGGCGCGATCGTCGCCGAGAACCATCGACTGCGCGCGCAGGTCGACCGGCTCGACAAGAGCAGCGAGGGCCTCCTCTTCCGCTCGGAGGCCATGCGACAGATCCTCGAGCTCGTCGGCCGCATCGCGAGCTCGCGCACGACGGTGCTCATCACCGGTGAGAGCGGCACGGGCAAGGAGCGCATCGCGCGCGCGATCCACCGCGCGTCCGACCGCGCGAGCAGGCCGTTCCTCGTCGTCAACTGCGGAGCGATCCCCGAGCAGCTCATGGAGAGCGAGCTGTTCGGCCACGAGCGCGGAGCGTTCACCGGCGCCACGAGCCGGAGGCCTGGCATTTTTCGCGAGGCCGAGGGCGGGACGGTGCTCCTCGACGAGGTGGGCGAGCTCCCCCTCATGATGCAGGTGAAGCTCCTCCGCGTGCTCCAAGAGAGGAAGGTTCGCGGCGTCGGCGAGTCCGCCGAATCGCCCGTGGACGTGAGGATCCTGGCGGCCACCAACGCGGACGTCGAGGCTCACGTGAAGGCGGGGACGCTTCGCCAAGATCTCTACTACCGCCTGAACGTGCTCCGTCTCGAGCTGCCTCCCCTCCGCGCGCGGCGCGAGGACGTGGCCTTGTTGGCGAGCCACTTCCTCGAGCGATGCGCGCACGAGCACGACAAGCCGCTGCGAGGCTTCTCCCCCGACGCCCTGCGAGCGCTGGACGCCTACGCTTTTCCGGGCAACGTCCGTGAGCTCGAGAACATCGTCGAGCGCGCCGTCGCCCTGTCCAGCGGGAGCACGATCGGCCTCGGCGACCTCCCCCGCGAGGTGAGCGGCGCGGCGTCCTCGCCCACCCCCAGTCTTGTCCACCTGCCCGACGCGGGGTGCAACCTGGACGACGTCATCGGCGAGCTCGAGCGGCGCCTCCTCGTCGAGGCCCTGGAGCGCACGGGTGGCGTGCGCACCGCCGCGGCCAAGCTGCTCGGCATCACGTTCCGGAGCTTCCGCTACCGCCTTCAGAAGTACGCGATGGAGGGCGAGGAAGAAGACCCGCGAAGCGAGGGCGCGGAGCGGGGCTAGTCTCCTGGAAGCGTGATCCCTTCCAGAAGTCGCGCGGCTCGGCCTTTCGCCACAAGGGAGCGAGGGGGTGTCCCGTTTTCGGCGGCGGTGGGAGGATACTCATGTTCGAGGGTCGGCGTTCTCGCGCGGTCACACCCGAAACCACTGTCCCCTGAGCGCAAAGCGCCGCCTCCACCGCGCGGAACGACGTCCGAGTTGAGGACGGGCCCGCCGCCGCCGAAAACGGGGCACCCCATCGCTCCTCGGAATGACACCGAAGACCGGACTTCTGATACCAACCACGACTCCAGGCTGCTAGAGCGCCATTCGGCCGGAGGCTCACGCCTCGAACGCCGGCGCCCGCGGAGGTCGCGACGTCGACTCGAGCTCAGGGCGTGCCGAGCGCCGCGGGCCAGTCGACCGGGCACTCTGGCCGCGCGCTCGACCCGGCCCCGACGCACGCGAGCGCGGGCCGCGGGGGGCCGAGCAGGAGGAACGTGGTGTGCGAGACGAAAGGCATCGCGCGCCGCCGACGGCGGTCGACGAGGAGGCGCCGCCGCTCGCGCTCCTCCACCGACGCCGTGGAGTCGAGCCTCTCGAGCTGCCGCTGGATGTCGGAGCGCGCCTCGTCGTCCTCCGCGACCGCGTAGGCTCGCTCGAGAGCGCGACGTGCGGCCTCCCGCTCGCCCGTGCGGCTGAGCAGCGTGGCGGCGCCAAGCGAGCGGTCCGCCTTCGCCCCAAGCTCGACGGCGCGCACGATCGCGAGCGCACCATCGCGACGCCACTCGTCACGCTCCACCTCGCTCTCGAGCCAACCCGGAGCGAGATAGCTCACGAATTCCCCATAGTGCAGCCAAATGGCGGGGTCCCGCGGGTGCGACCTGGCCCCGCGCTCGAGGTACGCGCGCGCCGCCCGCGCGTCTTTGATGTCACCCTTCGGAGGCCGGTAGACGAGCAGGGTGTCTACATATTTGTAGATAGGAGGGAAGTCGTCGTCGAGCGCGATGATGCCCTCCAAGAAGCGGACCAGGTCTTCGTGCTCGAGCGTGCGCTTCTCGCTCCAATGACGGCCATACTCCACGAGCAGCTTCGCCCACAGAATGTCGCAGAGCGCCGAGCGGTAGCCCAGGGACATCGCCTTCAGCTCGCGCGGCGGGGGCAGCAGAAAGACGTCCGCCTTCGAACGCGCCCGCGTCGCGTCGCGCGCGAGCGCCGGCTGGAAGCCGACGATGCCGGCGAGCGAGAGTGCGGCCATGAGCCCGGCGACCAGGCCGGCGCGGGGACCGCTCACTCGACCTCCGACAGCACCGTGAGGCCCGGCTCGACGGTGACGGTGCGACCGTCGGTGCGGCCGCGGAGCTCGAACGTGCTCAGGTTGCCGTCCCCGTCGAGATCGCCGTGCGCGTGCGCCATGAGCTCCGCCTCGTGGCGATCGTACGCGAAGGAGAAGGCGTGGGGCGCGCCGTTCGCGACGGGCTCGAACCCGAGCGCCTTCCACGTGGGGTGATCCCACGTCCCTGGAGCCTCGATCATGAGCACGCCTCGAGGAACCTGCGCCGGCGTCATGGGCGCGGGCCCTGGCAGCTCACCGCCGTGGGCCTCTCCGTAGGCGATCGACGCCTTGCCGATGCGGGCGAGGCCCGAGACGGGCTCGGCGAGCCGAGAGGCGTGAAAGTCGCGGAGGAACGCGGGCACCGCCGCCGCGAGAACGGAGCCGACGACCGAGAATCCGACCGCAACCTGCATCATCGTGGCCCCGCGGCGAGCGGCGCTGGACGGCCGGCCTCGCGACCGCGAGCGCCGGTTCAAGGCGAGACCTCGCCCTCGGCTCGGGCCCGCCTTCGACCTCGGTTCGCCCCGGCGGGCCTCACGTCAGGTTCATTCCTCGGAGTCCTCCGTCACCAGGTTCCCGACCAGCGCGTGGGCGTCCGCGCCGGGCGTGATCGGAACGTAAAACATGGAACGCGTGCCGTTGCCGTTCAAGTCGCCCCGCGCGATCCCCTTCGCCTGCGCCTGAAAGCCGGTCCCCTCGGACGTGAAGCTGTAGGCGTAGTACTGGGGTTGCGCCACGCTGAAGCCGAGCTCCTTCCACGGCGAGCGGGCCCAGTCGGCCGACGACGACTGGTAGCGCTTCCCGCGCACGTCGAGCGGGTCGGCCGGGACGCTGTCCTTCGAGGAGGCGGGGAACCGCCGCATCGCGCGCTTCGCCGCGACCGTCGCGCCGGCGGGCTGCGCCGAGTCGGAGGTGTCGTAGTACTCAGCGGCCGCCTTGCCGAGCGCAGCGACCTCGCTCACCGCCTCGGTGGTCTTCGTGTGGCTGATGTAGCGCGCGGTCGCGTACATGCCGACCGCGCTGACGCTCGCCGCGACCACGACGAGATTCATCACGTCGACGAGCGTGACGCCGCGGGCCGCGCGCCAGCTCCGCCGCGCGTTCCACCGAGGGCGGCGCACCGTGCGGCCGTCGTGTTGGGAGCGAGTGGTCACCGTAGCGGGCAACAATATCCTACTTGCGCCCCGTTTCGCACCCGGCTCTTATCGCCCCGTGCGCTTTCGGCTGACCCGCGTCGCTCCCCTGCTGTTCTTTTCCGGCGCCTGCGCGTTGGTCTACCAGGTCGCCTGGCTCCGCGAGCTGCGCCTCGTCTTCGGGGCCTCCACGGCCGCGTCGGCGGCGGTGCTCGGGGTCTTCATGGGCGGGCTCGGCCTCGGCGGCATCGTGATCGGTAAGCGCGCGGATCGTACCAAGAATCCGCTCGAGCTCTATGCCAACCTCGAGCTCCTCGTGGCGCTCTCCGCCGCGCTCACCCCGCTCCTCGTGTGGCTCGCGCGAACGACCTACCTGGCGCTTGGCGGCCAGTCGACCCTCGGCATCGTCGGGGCGACCGTGGCCCGACTCGCGCTCGGGGCGCTCGTCCTCATCGTGCCCACCACGCTGATGGGCGGCACGATGCCGGCGGCCGCGCGCGCGGTCTCCAGCGAGGAGGACCCCGGCCGCCGCGCAGTGTCGGCCCTCTACGGCGTCAACACGCTGGGCGCGGTCGTTGGGGCGCTCGCCGCCAATTTCGTGATGCTCGAGGTGTTCGGCACGCGGCTCACGCTGTGGATGATCTGCCTCCTGAACGTCCTCGTCGGCCTCGTGGGGCGCATGCTCTCGCGCGCGCCGGTCGAGGTGGCCCCCGTGGCGGCGCCGAAGATCGCGGCGGAGACCCCGGAGTCCGCCAAGGCCGAGGCCCTCGAAGGCCCCGCCGAGACCCCCGAGGGCACCGAAACCCCGGAGGAGGCCGCCGCGAAGACCGCCGACGCGGGGGCCGCCGACGAGGCGAAGCCCCCCGAGGCCGCCGAGGTCCCCCCGACGGCTGTCGATTCGGCCGGCGAGAGCTCCGAGGTGCTCCCGCGGAGCCTCGGGTGGTTCCCCTCGGCGGCGGCCGCCATCGTGGGCTTCGCGTTCCTCCTGATGGAGCTCGTGTGGTACCGCATGCTCGCCCCGCTGCTCGGCGGCTCGTCCTACACGTTCGGGCTGATCCTCGCCGTCGCGCTCTTCGGCATCGGCGTCGGAGGCGCGCTCTACTCGTTCGGCAAGGCGGTCCCCACCCTCCGAGGTTTCGCCCTCACCTGCGGGCTCGAGGCGCTCTTCATCGCGCTTCCGTTCGCGGCCGGCGATCGCGTCGCGCTCTTCGCGCTCGCGATTCGACCCCTCCGGATCCTCGGCTTCGGAGGCAGCGTCCTCTCGTGGGCCATCGTGTGTTCTCTCGTGATCTTCCCCGCCGCCGTGGTGTCGGGCGCCCAGTTTCCGCTCGTGATCGGGCTCTTCGGCAAGGGCGGAAAGGACATCGGCCGGCAGATCGGCGTCGCGTACCTCGCGAACACACTCGGGGCGATCGTGGGGTCGCTCTCGGGCGGCTTTGGCCTCCTCCCCGCGCTCACGGCGCCCGGCTGCTGGAAGCTCGTGATCGCGCTGCTGGCGGCCTCTGGCCTCGTGGCGCTCTTCCTCTCCGCGCGCCATGAGGGCCGCAACAAGGGGCTCGTGTACGCGGGCGGCCTCGCGAGCGTGAGCCTCGCCTTCGCCGCGCTCTTCGCCGAGGGGCCCACCGCCGCCTGGAGGCACACGCCGATCGGCGCGGGCCGCGCGGACTCGCTCCTCGCCAACCCCACGCCGAACGCCATCGAGTCGTGGAGGCGGGAGAGCCGCCTCAGCGTGGTGTGGGACGCGGACGGCCGCGAGAGCTCGGTCGCGCTGAACGGCGCCTCGGGCTACACCTTCGTGGTCAACGGGAAGGCCGATGGCAACGTGTTCGCCGACGCGCCCACGCAGGTCATGAGCGGGCTCCTGGGCGCCCTGGTGCACCCGAACCCCAAGCGGGCGATGGTGATCGGCCTCGGCACCGGCAGCACCTCGGGGTGGCTCGGAAGCATCCCTTCCATGGAGCGCATCGACGTGTCCGAGCTCGAGCCCGCCATCCTGCGCGTCGCGCGCGACTGCGGTCCCATCAACAACAACGTCTTCGACAACCCGAAGGTGCACCTCTCCCTCGGCGACGCGCGCGAGTTCCTCCTCACGACCCGCGAGCGCTACGACGTCGTCTTCTCCGAGCCCTCGAACCCGTACCGCGCCGGCATCTCCAGCCTCTACACGCAAGACTACTACCGGGCCGTGCTGACCCGCCTCGCCGACGACGGCGTCTTCGTGCAGTGGATGCAGTCCTACGAGGTCGAGGCCGAGGCGTTCCACACCGTGCTCGCGACGCTTCGGAGCGTCTTCGGCGACGTCACGGTGTGGGAGAGCATGCCCGGTGACTTCCTGATGGTCGCGCGCCGGAGCGATCCTGGGCCGCTCGACACGGTCGCCATCGGCAAGCGCCTCCAGGAGGAGCCCTACCTCACGGCGAGCCGGTACGTGTGGGGCGGCTCCTCGGTCGAGGTCTTCCTCTCGCACTTCATCGCGCGCGACGAGCTCGCCAAGCAGCTGCTCCAGCAGTCCCGCATCAACCGCGACGACCAGAACATCCTCGAGTTTTCGTACGCGCGCTCGGTGGGCGCCAGCGTGTCTCTCGCGATGGACGCGTCCCGCCTCTCGCAGAACCTCGGCTGGCACCGCCCGCGCGTCGTCGGCCCGGTCGACTGGGCGCGGGTCGACGACTCGTGGCTGCTCTACCGCCTCTCCCGAGGCGAGCCGGCCCCGCCCTGGCGCGTGCCGAACCCCACCCCGCGCGACGCCGCGCTCCATCGGCTCTACCGCGCGGTCCAGACGGCGCCGAGCGCCGAGGTGCTCCGCGACTGGAGCGCAGCGGGCATCGCGCAGCCGACCTACCTCGAGCGACTGCTCGTCGCCCGCGCCGCCGCGAAGAGCGCCACCCTGGAGCCCGCAGCCTTCGAGGAGTACGTCAAGGACCTCGAGCCCGCGACCGCGTCAGGCCTGCGCGCCCTCAGCGCCGCGAAGCGCAAGGACACCCCCCGAGCGATCGAGGAGCTCGTCCGGGGCCTCCACGGCGTGCGCAGCTCCCCTTGGGTGAACCTCGTGGTGCTCGAGCGTATGCTGCAGCTCGCGGTCGAGCTCGCCAACGAGCGACCCGAGGTGGCCGACAAGCTCTACGAGGCCGTGAAGACGCGGTTCCCCCTCTCGCCCATGGAGCGCCAGCGTTCCATCGCATCGCTCCGCCTCGCGATGCTCATGAAGAACGACGCCTGCGCGGAGGTATTCGACGCCATGGGTGGGCCCGCGCCTTGGGACGACGAGTACCTGCTCGCGCAGCGCGACTGCTTCAAGCGGACGCGTCCGGCGAAGGCCGACGCGGCCGAGGCGGAGTACGCGCGCTTTCAGTCGCTCACGCCGACGCCCCTCGGCGGGCGGTGACGGATTCCGTCACTTCGCCGACCTGGCGCGCCCCCACAAGGGGCACAAAGTGCAGAAGAGTCGGCTGTTCAGTAAGATGGACCAAGCTTTGCTTCTAGGCGTACGGACCGCCCCAAAGGAGCCCCATGAAGACTTTCCTCCGAAGCCGCCGCCGCGCTGGCTTCACCCTGATCGAGCTCATGATCGTCGTGGCGATCGTCGCCATCCTCGCCCTCCTCGCCATCTTCGGCGTCAGCAAGTTCCTTGCGACCGCGAAGACGGCGGAGGCCACCAACACCATCGGCCAGGTCAACAAGCTCGCCATTCAGGCCTACGATCGTGAGTCGGGCAACGCCCAGCTCATCGTCGCCGGTGGAACGAGCGCCACCACTTCCCACTCGCTCTGCGGCAAGTCGGCCCCCGTGCCCGCCGCGGTCGCCGACGTCCAGAACCGCAAGTACACGCCGCAGCCCGGCGGTGACTACCAGAAGCTCGTCGTCGCGACCAACGACAACCAGAACGGCTGGTACTGCCTCAAGCACGAGATGACCGAGCCGCAGTACTACCGCTACGCGTACACCGGCACCTTCGGTGCCCCTGCCGCCGTCGTCCCGCAGCTCGGCGTCCCCGCGAACATGCCCGCCAGTCCGCACTGGCTCGCCGAGGCGCAGGGCGACCTCGACGGCGACGGCACGTTCGCCCGCTTCGTCACTGGCGGCGCCATCTCCGCCCAGAAGACCGCGGTCTCCTTCACCCAGATCGTCGTCGAAAACCCCGAGGAGTAGGCCTTCCGGCGCTCCCTCTCACGTGGCGCGAGGGCCCAACTGGGCCCTTTCGCCATTTGACGCTCGAGGGCCCGCACTTCCGTCTTAGCCGCGCCGCGTTGCGACAGGAATTGTCACCTGGCCCTCGCGGCTCTTCCCGAGAACGTCACCCAAGTTTGCCTACACCGGTGTCCTGCGCGATGGCCGACTCTGGGAACCGCTTCTTCGCGTTTCCGTTCACACACGCGCGGCCGGTTTTCTCCTTGGCGCTCCACTTGGGACCTGCCGCCACGGAGAACGCGCGATACACTTTCGAGGGGCTCTGCCCACTAGCGAGGACCGAATGACGAATCGACGGCGAGCTTCGAGTGGCGGCTTCACCCTGGTCGAGCTGATGATCGTGGTGGCGATCGTCGCCGTCCTCGCGCTGCTCGGGATGGTGGGCTACCAGCGCATCATGAACGCGTCGCACTCCGCGGAGGCGAGGCACATGCTCGGCGCCATCCGGCTCGCGCAGGAGGGCCGCAAGGCCGAGACCGGCTCGTACGCGAACGTGTCCCCTGGCTACACGCTCTGCCCCACCGGCGCTGGCGCCGCCTTGAAGGTGGGCTGGAACCAGGCCTGCGGGCAGTGGGCGCAGCTGCCGGTGAAGTCGGACGGCCCCGTCCGCTACGGATACGCCACCATCGCGGGCCGGAGCGGCGTCGCCGTGACCAACGTGCCGGGCCAGGGCGCGGATTTCCCGCAGCTCACATGGCCCCCGGCGCCGGCCGCCGACTGGTTCGTGGCCTACGCGCAGCTCGACGAAGACGGGGATGCGGTGTTCTCGCGTGGCGTCGCGAGCTCGTTCACGAACGAGATCTTCGTCGTCAACGAAGGCGAGTAGCTCGCTCGACGGGCGCCGTCGCTCAGCGCACCTCGATCGTGCGCAGGCTCAGCATGCCATGGGCTTTCATGCCCGGCAGCTTGCCGAACACGCTGATCTCGTAGAGCCCGGGCCGCTTCTGATCGTCGAGCGGCACGTCGATGCGAAAGGTCGCGCCGCTCACGTCGACGGGGATGGGCGTCACGAAGCCGCGCGGCCAGTACACCTGGTACGGCGTGGGCACCGGGTACACCCGCCGCTTGTTCGCCTCCGCCGGGCTCTGCGCGCGCGCCGAGTCGACCCGCGCGACGCCTACCCCGCCGAACACGGCGGGGGCGGAAATGGTGCCCTCGACGCGCACGGTCTGCCCCACCCGCGCCGCGGTCGGGAGAGGCGCGTACGCGCCGTAGCCGTCGACGAGCTCCTGGGTGAAGCAGGGCGTGCCGATCTCGGTCGCGGTCGTGACGGGCAGCGCGATGCCGATGCCCACGCGCGTGTGGTGAGGCTTGAGGATGTTGCGACGGTGTCCGTCGTTCGGCGGCACCTCGTCGAAGAACAGGTGCTCGGCGTGGGCGATCGTGGCCTCGTCGACCAGGGGGTCTGTCTCCAGGTTGCGTGGCTTGAGGTCATCCACGCAGGACGCGTTCTCGAGCACCATGTCGACGCCGCCGGCCTCGGTGTGTCGTTGCTCGGGGTTCGAGCCGTCGGTGCCCCAGTGGCCGAGGAAGCTGTGGCGCGCCATGTCCTCCGCGTGCCGCTGGGCGGCGCGCTGCGCCGGGCCCTCGTCGAGCGCGAGCGGGGGCAGGCCCTGGCTCGCGCGGTCGCGGTTCAGCAGCGCCAGCATGCGGCGACGCGCGTCGGCGAGGCGGAGCTTGCCGGCGGGGACGGGCCGCGGCGCCTCGGCGCGCGTGGGCGGCGCGCTCGTAGCCCCCAACGCCGGCGCGCTCGGGGGCTCACCGCTCGACGACGCGGCGGTCGGGACCGACGGCGCGGAGCCCGCGTGAGCACCCTGCGGCGCCGCGGGCGAGCAAGCCGCCCCGACGGCGAGCGCGGCGATGGAGAGGCAACGAAACGCGCGACGTCCCATCTCTCTCGAATAGACTCATCGCGCATGGAAATCATCTCGGCGACGCCCGGCGACTCGAACGAGCTCTCTCGCCTCCCGCTCGCCTCGCTCTGCGGGCAGCTCCTCGTCGTCGGCTACCAAGGCGCGCGACCGTCTCCCACGCTGCTCGCGGCCCTCGAGGCCGGTGAGTGCGGAGGGTTCATCGTCTTCAAGCGCAACCTGACGGCGCTCGAGGCCGAAGGCCCCGCGCTGGTCGAGGCGCTCGCGGGCACCCTCGACGATCTCGCACGTCGCGCGCCGGCCGGGCTCCCGCTGCTCCTCGCCGTAGACCAAGAGGGGGGGCGCGTCGCCCGCCTGGGGCCGCCCGTGCTCGAACTGCCACCCATGCGCGCGCTGGCCGGCGTGGACGGCGATCGCGAGGCCCTCGCGCGGAGCGCGGGCCGGGCGCTCGGCGAAGAGCTGCAAGCCATCGGTTTCACGATGAATTTCGCCCCCATTCTGGACATCGACTCCAACCCGGCGAACCCGATCATCGGCGACCGCGCGTTCGGGCGACAGCCCGCGACGGCGGCGGCGCTGGCCCTCGCGTTCGCGGATGGGCTCCGCGAGGGCGGCGTGCTCGCGTGCGGCAAGCACTTCCCCGGGCACGGCGACACGCTCACCGACTCTCACCTCGAGCTGCCGATCGTGTCGAGATCGCGCGCCGAGCTCGAGGCGACCGAGCTCGTCCCCTTTCGCCTCGCCGCCCGGGCCCCGCGGACCGTGCCCGCGCTCATGACGGCGCACGTGCTCTACCCGGCGCTCGACAGCGTCCCCGCCACGCTCTCGCGCGCGGTGGCGACCGATCTCCTCCGCGGCGACCTTGGCTTCGAGGGCGTGCTCGTCTCCGACGATCTCGAGATGAAGGCGCTCCACGAGCCCGTCGAGCGGACGGCCGTGGCGGCCGTGCGAGCGGGCTGCGATATCCTCCTCGTGTGCTCCGACGAGGGGCTCTACTCGCGGGCGAAGAGCGCTCTGATCGCGGAGGCCGCGGCCGACCCGGCGTTCCGCGCGCGCTGCGAAGAGGCTGCGGCGCGAGGGCTCGCGATGCGACGCGCGTGCCCCCCTCGCGTCGCGGACGCCGCCACGCGCACGGCCCTGTTCGAGCGCCACGCCGCGCTCCGCGACGAGCTCGCGCGGCGGCTCGGGAGCGCGAAGTGACCGCGCCGGCCCCGCTCGAACCTCGCGCCTACCGCGCGCGACGCCTCGTCACGTGCGACGCCGCCCGCGCCACCGCCGACGATCCCCTCGGAGCCCTCGACGACGCGGGCTTCGTGGTGGACGAGCGAGGTCGCTTCGCGTTCGTGGGCGCCGCCGCCGATCTGCCGCGCGGCGTCCCGTGCACCGAGCTAGACGGCCTCGTCACGCCCGGCCTCATCGACGCGCACACGCACGCCGCGTGGGTCGGCTCCCGGCACGTCGAGTACGCCCTCCGCATGGCCGGCGCCGACTACCGCGCGATCGCGGACGCCGGCGGGGGCATCGTGGCGTCGCACCGCGCCGTCGCGGAGGCGACCGAGGCCGCGATCGCCGACGTGCTCACGGCGAGGCTCGCGCGCATGGTCCGCCTCGGCGTCACGACCTGCGAGGTGAAGAGCGGCTACGGCCTCACGCCCGACCTCGAGCTGCGCCAGCTCTCCGCCATCGCCCAGGCCGCCGCGCGCGACGACGCGCCGACGATCGTGCCGACGTTCCTCGGTCTGCACGCCCTCCCGCCGGCCGCGCGCGCAGACCGCGCCGGATACGTCGATCGCGTGGTCGATGTCCTCCTGCCCGAGATCGCCGCCCGCGGGCTGGCCCGCTACGTCGACGCCTACGTCGACGCGAACGCGTTCACGCCCGACGAGGCCACGCGCCTCGCGCGGCGCGCCGCGACGCTGGGGCTCCCGGCGCGCCTGCACGTGGGCCAGTTCGCCGACGTAGGCGGCGCGGAGCTGTGCGCCGAGCTGTCCGCGCACGCGGCCGATCACCTCGAGCACGTGGGCCCGCGTGGCGTCGACGCGCTCGCGGCGGCGGGCGTCGCCGCCGGGCTCTTGCCGGTCGCGAGCTTCACGCTGGGCCAAGCACCGCCGCCCGTCGAGGCGCTCCGGCGCGCGGGCGTCGCGCTCGTCGTGGCGAGCGACGCGAACCCCGGCACCGCGCCCACCGAGAGCCTGCCGCTCGCCCTCGCGCTCGCGGTGCGGCTCTACGGCTTGACCCCCGCGGAGGCCCTCCTAGGTGCCACACGACGAGCCGCGGCGTGCCTCGGCCTCGGCGCGCGGAAAGGCGCCATCGCGGCCGGGCTGGACGCCGATTTTGCGCACTATCACCTACCCCACGAGATCGCGTTGGTGCAGCCCTGGGGGACCGAGCTGGCCACCTACGTCGCGCGCAAAGGGCGCACCCTCTACTCGCGAGCGCGTTAGCGAGCGCATTCGCGAGCGCGTCAGCGACCGCATTTCGCGAGCCACAGCGGTCTCGACGCGCGCTCAGTCGGCGTCGTGCGAGCGGCCGAGCCCCGCCGGCGCCGCGAACCCTCCGCGCTTCGCGAACACGAGCAGCACGACCAGCGTGCCCACGTAGGGGAGCGCGGAGAACACGTGCGGCAACACCCCGCCGCCGCCCCCGCCGCCGCCCTGAAGCACGATCCCTACCGCGTCGAGGGCCGCGAACACGAAGCACGCGCCCACGGCCCGCAGCGGGCGCCAGCCCGACACGATCACCGCCGCGAGCGCGATGAAGCCGCGACCTCCGCTCATGCCCGACTGGAACTGGTGCTGCTCGAACGCGAGCGCGACCCCGCCGAGGCCGGTGACGGCACACCCGAGGACCACCATCGCCGCGCGAACCCTCGCCACCGGGACGCCCGACGCGTGCGCCGAGACGGGATCGTCGCCCGACGCCCGGATCCAAAGTCCGAGCCAGGAGCGGTTCACGAGCGCCGCCACGGCGAGCGAGCAGCCGACGAAGAGCCAGGTCGTGGGATCGAGCAGCGTCCGGGCGAGCAGCGCGGTCCCCGAGCCTCCCTCGACCGCCGCCCACCGGAAGCCAGCCACGCTCGGCGAGTTGGCGCTCGAGTGGTAGAGCGCGCGGAGGAGCGCGCGCGTGCCGCCCGCGGCGACCAGGTTGAGCGCGAGGCCGCTCACGATCGCGTCGATGCGCGCCCCGACCGCCAGGCCCGCGTGCGCCGCGCCGTACACGGCCCCGGCGACGACCCCGCCGACGAGCCCGAGCCCGGCGCTCCCGGTCGCGACGTGGACGGCCACGGCCGCGAACGCGGACGTGAGGAGCGCGCCCTCGAGGGCGATGTTGGGCACGCCCGCGCGCTCCGAGAGCACCCCACCGAGGGCGGCGAAGCCCACCGGGGCCGCCATGCGGAGCGTCTGCGCGACGAACGTGGCCGAAAACAGCGCCGAGGCGAGGCTCATGTCCCCCCCCGCGCAGGCGCCGCGAGGGCGCGGTCCGCGGCCGCGACCAGCACGATCGCGACCCCCTCGAGGACCGTCATGATCTCGCGCGGGACGTGCGCGTTCACGGCCAACCCGCCCTGCTCGAGCGTGCCGAAGAAGAGCGCCGCGCCGACGAGGCCGAGCGCGTGACCACGGCCGAGGATGGCGACCGCGATCCCGCCAAAGCCCGCGCCAGCGCCAAGGCCGAGCTCAAAATAGCCCTTGTAGCCGAGCACGGTCGCCGTCGACGCGAGCCCTGCGATCGCCCCCGAGAGACAGAGCGCCTGCGCGACCCGGACCTTGACCGGGACGCCCGCCGCCGCACACGCCGCGGGGTTCTGCCCTACCAGCCAGAGCTCGCGGAGCCGCGTGCGGCGAAAGCCTACGTGCGCCAGCACCGCGACGCCCACCGCGAGCACGAACGCCGCGCTCGCGGACGATCCTCGGAGCGCTGGGATCACCGCGTCGAGGCGCGGGAGCGCGGCGGCGGGCAGGATGTCCCGCGTGCGTGTGGTCCCGGGCAGCGCGAGGCCAGACGCGAGCGCGAGCGAAAGGAGCGAGTCGGCGACGCGGTTCTGGACCACGGTGGTGAGCACCTCGTGCACCCCCGCGCGCGCCCGGAGCAGCGCAGGCGGAGCCGCCCACAGCGCGCCAACGACGAGCGCAGCGGCGAACACGGCGAGCAGGGCGAGCGGTCGCGGCGTCGCCGGGGATAGCTGCGCACCGACCGTGGCGGCGGCGAGGCTCGCGACCGCGATCTGCCCCTCGGCGCCGACGTTGAAGAGCCCTGCGCGCAGGGCGACGTCGACGGCCACCCCCGCGAACAAGAGCGGGGTCGCCTTGAAGAGCACCTGCCCCGCCCCGTAGGCGCTACCCCACGTGCCGGCGACGAGCTCGGCGACCATCGCGCGCGGCGACTCGCCGTACACGAAGGCGACCAGACAAAAAAGGATGTAGGTTCCAAGTAACGCCACGGCCACGGGCAGCGCGCGGTCGGCCACGGGGGCGCGGGCCGCGGCGCTCACGACGCGACCTCGCCCAGCATGGCGCGGCCGAGCACCTCGTCGGAGGCGTCGGGCCCAAGCTCAGTCGCGCGGCCTCGAAAGAACACGAGGATTCGGTCCGAGAGCTCCCGGAGCTCCGCCGTGTCCGCGCTGACCAGCACCACGCCGGCGCCGCGCGCGGCCGCCTCGGCGATGCCCTGACGGATCGCCCGAGCCGCCCCGACGTCGACGCCCCGCGTGGGCTGCGCGAGCACGAGCAGGCCCACCCCGCGCGACGCCGCGGCGAACGCGCGCGCGCAGACGACCTTCTGCTGGTTGCCCCCTGAGAGCGCGCCCGCCGGGAGGTCGAGGTCCACAGTGTCGGCGTCGCCCGCGCGCACGCCGAGGGAGCGAGCCCGCGTGGCCGCCTCGACGTCGATCTTGGCGACGTCGAGCAGGCCCCAGCGCGAGAGCGCGCCGTGCTCCCCCAGCACGAGGTTGTCGCGAATCGACGCGCCAAGGCAGAGCCCCTCGCGCTGCCGATCTTCGTGCACGATGGCGACCCCGCGGGGCACGGTGACCTCCCCGGCGTCGAGCGGGAGCGCGCCGCCGAGGACCGCGCACAGGGCCTCCTGGCCGTTGCCCGCCACGCCCGCCACGCCCACGATCTCGCCGGCGCCGACGGAGAGGTCGACGTCGACCAGCGCCGGCGCTCCACCGCTCGCGACGCGCGCGCCGCGGAGGATCGCGGCGAGGTCTCCTTGCGCTTGCCTACCTTGCCGACGGGGCCTCTCCACCGGCGCGCGCGACGTCGCGTCACCCAGGATCCCATGCGCCACCTCGCCCATGACCGCGCCGGCGAGCGGGCGCGTCTCGGCGCGCACCCCGTAGGTCTGGCGACCGCGTCGGAGGACGGTCACAGCGTCAGAGAACTGCGCGATCTCGCTCAGCTTATGGGTGACGACGGCGACGCCACGCCCGCCAGCCGCCAGCCGCCGGAGGAGCGCAAACAGCGCCGACGCCTCCCCCGGTGAGAGCACCGCGGTGGGCTCGTCGAGCAAGAGCACGCGCGCGCGGCGGTAGAGCGCGCGGATGATCTCCAGGCGCTGACGCGCCCCTACGCCCAAGCGCTCTACGGGCACGTCGAGCTCGACCTCGGCGCCGAGCTCCACGAGCAGCTCCGCGACGCGGCGCCGCGCGTCTTCCGGCCGGAAGCCGCCCAGCCGGCCACGCGGCGGGGCGGCGAGCACGATGTTTTCGAGCCCCGTCATCGCGTTGACCAGCGCGAAGTGCTGGGCGACGAGCGCCACGCCGCGCCCCATCGCTTCGGCCGGGGTGTGCGCAGTGAGGCGCTCGCCCCCGATCCGGACGGCGCCCCCGTCGGGCACAGCGAGGCCCGCGAGCATCTTCAGCAAGGTGCTCTTCCCGGCCCCGTTCTCGCCCGCCACGCAGTGGACCTCGCCCGCGCGGAGCTCGATCGACACGCCAGAGACGACGGCCACGCCGCCATAGCGCTTCGTCAGATCGTCGGCCGAGGCGAGCACGGTCACCGCCCCACGCTACCAGGCAGAGGCCCGCGGCGGCGCGTCCGCGGGTTCTACGTCACTCAACTTTCCCTGCGGCCTCCGGCGCAGTACGCTTCCAGCATGGATCCGCGAGCGAGTCTGGAGGCCGTGGGTCGTGCGCCGCGGGCCGAGACCCTTCGACGGGAGGGTGCGCGTCCCCGACGGCGGCGCGGCGCGACGCTCACGGAGTACGCGATCCTGATCGTGGGAGTGCTCCTCGTAGGCGCGGGCGCAGTGAAGCTCCTCGGCGCGACCATGGGCAACCGCCTCGGGGGCGCCGGCTCCACCGTGAACGCGGGTGGTGGTGGTGGTGGTGGTGGTGGCGGCGGCGGCGGCGGCGGCGGCGGCGGCGGCTCGGGCGGCGGTTCCAGCGGCGGAGGGAGCGGCGGCGGCGCGAGCGCGGGCGGCGGCGGCGCGGGCGGCGGCGGTGGCGGCTCCCGCGGCGGCGGCGGCGGCCAGGTCGCCGGCAAGTCCAACGCGTCCAGCAAGGCGTCCTTGGGTGGCGGCGCGTCGTCCGACGGCCTCTCCGGGAGCGGTGGTGGCGGCTCGGGCGGGTCCGGGGCGACCGGCGACTCGAACGGTGGCCCCGCGCCGAACATGGACGACGAGAAGGGCGTCGCGGCCTCCCTCGCCGACGGCGATCTCGAGTCGCCCAAGATCAAGCGGCTCATGGCGATGTCGTTCTTCCTGGCCGGCAGCCTCGCGCTCGGGTTCTACGCCTACAAGGCGAAGAAGGCGCTGAAGAAATCCGACGCGGGCTGACCTCGCGGACGACCCTGGCAGGCTGACCGCGCGGGACGTCGACGCGTCAGCGGCGCACGCCGACCCACCGCAACACGCGAGCCCACGCGCTGAGGCGGACGGGCTCTTCGGGTGGCGGCGGCGCGACGAACGCCCCAGGCGCCGGCCCCGGCGCGCCGGCCCCAGGCCCCGCCGGAAACGCGCCAGACCCCGCCGGGAACGCCCCCGGCGCTCCCTGGAAGGCCCCAGGCCCCTGCGGGAACGCTCCGAGCCCCTGAGGCGCCCCGGGGCCCGCCTGGGGCGCGCCGGAGGCCGTAGGAGCGGCACCCGCGCCCCCGGGGAGAGGCGGGGCCTGCGCCGCCCGCGGAGGCGCGCCAGGCCCCGGGGCTTGCGCCCCGTGCGCGGGGGCCCCCGGGCCGCCGATCAGACCGGCGAGGTCCATCCGGGCCGTCGCCCCTCGCGAGGCCACGCCCGCAGTAACGCGCGAACGGACAGCCCGCTGCTCCATTGTGTGCAGGCCAACGCCGCACGCGCCGCAGTGGACCGCCATGCGCGCGTTCGGCGTGTTGCACATCGCGCACACCAGCGCGGGCTCCACCTGCGTCTGCCCGATCCCCACCTCCTCGCTCTCATCGCTGGTCCCCAGGATCGGGAGCGCCACCTCGCCGGACGGGCTCGACACGACCTGCACGCGCGGCGGTGCAGCCGGCACGCTCGCGGTGAGGACCGTGACCTGGGTTGGCTCGTGGGTCGAACGCTCGGGAGCGGGCGTCGCCGTGCTCCCGCGCGGGCGCTGCACCCGCGTGCGGGCGTCTTCGGCGGCACCGTACGGATCGGCGTCCGACTCGGACGTCGCGCCGAGCTCGGGCAGCTCCGCCGGCTCGGGGAGCAACGCGGCTCGGAGCGCGCGGGACACGTCGGCCATGGTGGCGAACCGCTGGTCGGGATCCTTCCGAATGCACCGCGCGATCACCCGGTCGAGCGCAGGCGGCGTCTCGGGCACCCGCGTCTTCATGGGCGGGGGCGTGAGCGAGAGGTGGTTGTTGATCATCGCCGGCATGAGCGCGTCGCGAAACGGGTTCGTGCCGGTGATCGCCCGGTAGAGCAGCACGCCGAGCGAGTAGATGTCGGTCCGCCCGTCGATCTTGCGCCCCAGGATTTGCTCCGGCGCCATGTACTCGATCGTGCCCACCAGCACGCCAGTCCGCGTCAGGGCGGTCTCCGCCTCGGTCGCGGTGTGCGACTTCGCGACGCCGAAATCGAGGACCTTCACGAACATGGTGTCGTGACCGCGCGCGACGAGCATCACGTTGGCAGGCTTCAGGTCGCGATGGACGATGCCTCCGCGGTGCGCGGCGTCGAGGGCGTCGGCGATCTGGGCGCCGACATGGACCGCCGCGGTGACGTCGAGCCGCTCTCGTGTCTGCAGGAGCTGCGAGAGGGTCTGCCCCGCGAGGTGCTCCATGACGAAGAAGAGATCGCCGCCCTCGCCTCGCCCGAGGTCGAACACGTCGACGATGTTCTCGTGCTGGATACGCGCCGTGTGCTTCGCCTCGCGGAGGAACCGGCCCGCGACGGCCTCGTCGATGCGCACGCCCTCGCGCGTGCGCACGAGCTTCACGGCCACCGGGCGACGCATCACCAGGTCGACGCCGCTGTACACGACGCCCATGCCGCCCTGCCCGATCTTCGCGTCGAGCCGATAGCGACCAGAGAGCAGCCGGGGGAGTTCTTCCTGGGCGTCCAACAGCCCAACGATAGCCGCATTTCGGCCCGGCGGCGTCGCTTCAACGCACCGGCCGCGTAGAGCGTTCCGCCCGCCGCTGGCGAGCCGCCGCCCTCCGCGGGCCGCGGGGCCCCTGCACCGCGGGGCCCCCCGAGGACGCGCCGCGCCCGGACGCCCTCGTCGCGCGACGCTCAGTCGCGGAAGAGCAGCGCCTCGAGCTCGGCGCGGCGAGCCTCTTCGTCGTCGTCGAGCTCCGAGCGGGCCGCGAGCGCCCTCAGCTCCGCGTCGGCGGCGGCGAAGCTCGCGTAGTCGAGCAGCGGTTGGCCGCGCGCGAAGTACCCGTAGGTCTCCCGGTAGTCGAGATAGCGCTTGTGGACGCTCGGATCGGCCGCCACCGGCTCAGCCCGCGCGGCGCACGGACACGCGGGCGCCGGACGCCGCGGTGTCGACGGCGACCCGCCGCGTCGAGGCCGGCGTGCGGCGGCTCGCGCCGTGCAGCGTGGCCTGCTCCAGGATCGTCTCGCACAGGGTCGCGTAGTCGATGCCCGCCGAGGCGGCGATCTTCGGGAGCAGCGAGGTGGGGGTCATGCCCGGCAGCGTGTTCACCTCGAGGACGTACTCGTTCTCGCCCTCGGTCACGAGGAGATCGACGCGGCAGGCGCCCGTGCACCCGAGGGCCGAGGCCGCCCGCTCTGCGAGGTTCATCACGCCGCGCAGGCGCGTCGTGGGCAAGCGCGGCGGGCAGATGTAGTCGGTCGCGCCGGGCGTGTACTTCGCCTCGTAGTCGTAGAGACCGCTCTTGGGCACCACCTCGATCGCGCCGAGCACCCGGCCGCCGAGCAGCGCCACGTGCACCTCGGTGCCGCGGACGAAGCGCTCGACGAGCGCCGCGCCGTCGTGATCGAGCGCCGCCTCGATACCTGCCTCGAGCCCCGCCAGATCTTTGGCCACGGCGAGGCCCACCGAAGAGCCCTCGGACCGCGGCTTGACCACGACCGGGAACCCAAAATTCTCGTGCTGCGAGGCCAGGCCGACGAGCGTCTCGGCCGTGGCGACGAAGTACGGCGGGGTCGGAACGTTGTGCAGCCGGAAGAGCTCCTTGGCCTTCACTTTGTCCATCGCGAGCGCCGACGCGAGCACGCTCGAGCCGGTGTAGGGCACGCCCAGCAGCTCGAGGAGCCCCTGCACGCAGCCGTCTTCACCATAACGCCCATGCAGTCCTAGAAAGGCGACGTCGAGGTTCGCTCGGGCCACGCTCTCGGCGAACCGCTCGGGGCGGTCGAGCACGACGCGCACGACCTCGTGCCCCCGCGACTCGAGCGCGGCGGCGACGCCTTCGCCCGTGCGCAGCGACACCTCGCGCTCCGCGCTGGCGCCGCCCATCAACACACCGACACGACCGTGAACCTTCGTCATCGTCACACCTCGCGGGGCACGAAAGCAACTCTCGCGCCGCTCAGAACTCGGAATGATTCTCGCAATTTGTGCCCTACGGGGTGTCTCGAGAGACACTCGCAGAGTCGGGCCTGCCACACCCGACGGGGCGCTCCACGGAGAGACCGCCACCCACCTTTTCACCCCGTATCAACCTCGACACGGGAGGGGCAACTTTTTGGAGTCGCTCGCCGCGCTCAGTCGATCTCGACGAGGATCGCGGTGATGTTGTCCTTGCCGCCGCGCTCGTTCGCCAGGTCGATGAACCTGCGGACCGCGCCCTCTTGGCCGATGGCCACCGTGGGGCACACGTCCTCGTCCTTCAGATACCCGTGGAGCCCGTCGCTGCAGAGCAGGAAACGATCACCCTTCTGGAGCTCGACGAGGCCGGTGTCGACCTGCACGTAGTCGCGGTTGCCGACGGCGCGCGTGATGACGTTGCGGTGCGGCGAGCGCAGGGCCTCGTCCTGGGTGATGAGCCCCTGCTTGATCTGCCAGGCGATGAGGGTGTGATCCTCCGTGAGCTGCTCCACGGCGCCCCCGCGGGCGCGATAAATGCGGCTGTCGCCCACTTGGGCCGTGATGGCGAAGTCCCCGAGGATCAGGAGCGCGCTCACGGTCGTGCCCATGCCGCTCTTGCCGCGATCCATCTCCGCCATCGAGAACACCATGTACGTCGCGGCCTGGATGGAGCTTTCCATCACGCGGAACGCGGCGCGCACCATCGCCTCGTCGGGCGGGGCGACCAGCGGACGCAGGTTCGGGAGCCCGCGCTTCACCACGCCGTAGACGGTCTCGACGGCCTCCTGGCTCGCGATCTCGCCCGCGGCGTGCCCGCCCATGCCGTCGCCGACGATGTAGAGGCCGAGGCCGTCGTCGAAGAAATACGCGTCCTCGTTCGACTTCCGCTTCCGGCCTACGTCGGTGAGGCCATAGCCGGAGCGTTTGAAGTTATTCACGGCGGCCGGGTCCTGAGCGGTGCGCGGAGGCTCCATTTCGGTCAAGGTAACCCGACCACTGCGCGCGCGTATCCGAAATCGCCCGGCCGGGGCGTTTCGCGCGACCTGCGTCGCCACCGGCGGCCCGAGAACACGGTTAGGCTGACCGCGTGCCCCCCCCCACCGCCCGAAGGTCCCGCGCGGACGGCCTGCTGGCCACCGTCGTGCTCGCCACCATCGCGATGCTCGTCGTCGTGCTCCCGACCTGGCTGCTCGATGGCCTCTTGGCCGCGAACCTCGCGCTCTCCGTGGGCGTGCTGGTGGTCGTGCTGTACGCGAGGGAGCGGCTCACGCTCGAGGCCTTCCCCTCGGTGCTGTTGCTCACCACGCTCTTCCGGCTGGCGCTGAACGTGTCGTCGAGCCGGCTCATCTTGCTCCAGGGCGACGCTGGCGCCGTCATCCGCGCGTTCGGAGGGTTCGTCGTCCGCGGGAACGTGCTCGTCGGCGCGGTGATCTTCGTCGTGCTCACGATCGTGCAGTTCGTGGTGATCGCGAAGGGCGCGGAGCGCATCGCGGAGGTAGGCGCGCGCTTCTCGCTCGATTCGCTCCCCGGAAAGCAGCTGGCGATCGACGCCGAGCTGCGCGCGGGGCTCCTCACGGCGGAAGAGGCACGGGCGGGACGATCCCTCCTCGCCCGCCAGAGCCAGTTCTACGGCGCGATGGACGGCGCCATGAAGTTCGTCAAGGGCGACGTGATCGCGACCGTGATCATCGTCGGCGTGAACGTGGTGTTCGGCCTCGTCGTGGGCGTCTTGCAGCACGGCCTCACCGCCCAACAGGCCGCCGCAAAGTACGTGCTCCTCGCGGTGGGTGACGGGCTCGTGTCGCAAGTGCCGGCGCTGCTCCTCTCGACCGCCGCCGGAGTGCTCGTGACCCGCACCGCGAGCGAGGGCGACGGCTCGCTCGGCGACGATCTCGCCTCGCAGCTCCTGTCCTCGCCCCGCGCCCTGGCCACCACCGGCGTGTTCGTGCTGCTCCTCGGGCTGGTGCCCGGGCTCCCGCTCGCCCCGTTCCTCGCGCTCTCCGCGGCACTCCTGTTGGGCGCGCGCTGGGTGGCAGCGCGCCACCAGGGCCCCGCGGGCATCGCCTCGGCCCGCCGCTTCGTGCCCGTCGTGGCGCCCCTCGGAGTACGCGCGGGCCCCGACGCGCACGCGGCCGTCGCCGCGCCCCTCGCGGACGCGCTCGAGGCGCTCCGCGACCGCTTCTTCCGCGACCTTGGGGTGCCGCTGCCGCCCATCCCGGTCACGCTCGCGCCGGAGCTCAGGCCCTCCGAGGTGGTGCTCGAGGTCCACGAGGTCCCCGCATGGCGCCTCGACGCGCCCGACACCCGCGGCGACGCCCTCGCAGCGCTCGTGTCCGCGGTCGAGCGCGTCGCCCGCGCCCGCGCGCCCGAGCTGCTCGGGCTCCCCGAGGTGCACGCGCTGCTCGATGCCCTGGGCGAGCGCTCCCCCAGCGCGACCCGCGTGGTGCCGAAGCCGGTCCCCCACGCGCTGCTCCTCGACGTGCTCCGGTGCCTGTTGGCCGAGCATGTGCCCGTCCGCGATCTGTCGGCCATCCTGGAGGTCCTCGGCTCGAAGGCCGGACGTGAGGCCGATCCTCGCGTCCTCGCGGACGCCATCCGCGCCCACCAGCGCCGCGCCATGACGTTTCGCCTCACCCGCGGCGCGGCCGAGCTGCCCGTGGTGCTCCTCGATCCGCTCGTAGAAGACACCGTGCGCCGCGGCATCTCGAAGCACGGCGACGCCGCCACGCTCGCCCTGCCGCCCGCCCAGGCCCGCGACGTCATCGCCGCGGTGATGCGCGCGATCGGGGAGGCGCGCGAGGCGGGGGTACCGCCGATCGTGGTCGCGTCACCCGACGTGCGCCGCTTCCTCCGAGGTCTGCTCGACGTCGACGCGCCGGACGTGCCGGTCGTGAGCCACGCGGAGCTCACGCCGGAGCTCTCGCTCACGCCCCTCGCCCGCGCGCACCTGGGCGGGCTCGGCTGAGAGCGCCGCTCAGAGCTTCTGCCGCATCATCTTCGGGCGGGGCACGGCGCCGAGCTTCTGCACGAGGCTCTTCGCCTCTTTCTCGAGCAGCGGGTGGATCTTCTTCTGCCCCACGAACATGCCGAGGAGCTGGACGTTCATGTCGGCGAGCTTGCGCAGGGCCCGCCCCACGCCCTTCTGGTCGCTCAGCGCCGCATAGGCGAACGCGCGCGCGCGCCACATCTGAGGGCGAAGCTCTTCGTTCTCGGCGTCGTCGGGGTTGAAGAGCTCGAGCGTGTCGAGCGCCTTCTGAGCCTGCCCCGTGCGCGCCCAGGCCTCGCCGGCGACCGTCGCGAACATGACGCGGGTCTTGGGCTCCTGCTGCTTGCCGAGCTCGAGGTCCTCGACCAGCTTCTTGGCCTCGGCGGTCTCCCCGTGGGTGAGGTGGATCATGGCCCGCATCGCGCGCACTTGCCCGGCCACGGGCGCGAGCTGCTTGTCGAGATCGATGGACTCCAACGTGGCCTGCGCCTTTCGCGGGTCCTCCTGCATCTCCAGCTGGGCTCGCGCCAGGAGGGCCTGCGTGTCGCCCTTCTTGAACTGCTCGGAGATCGCCTTCAGCGCCTCCTTCCGACCGTCGTCCGTGTCGGCGCCACGGAGGATCGCGCTGAGCGCCTGGGTCTTCTTCACGTAGCGATCGAGCCACACGAGGACGCCCACCGCGGCGACGAGCACGACCCCGAACGCGATCTTCGTGTAGAGCCCGTACGGCGGCGGGACGATGAGCGAAACCACCCCGAGCACGCCGACGACGACGCCCACGCGAAGGTAGATTTTTCGCATCTGGAGGGGCGGAGGATCGGCCTTCGGCTTGCTCAGCTCCCGGACCTCGCGCTGGACCTCGGCCGGCGACTTCTTCTTGCCCTTCTTGGCCGCCTCCGCGCGCTCCATGCGCGCCGCGAGCCCCGAGCCGATCACCGCCGCCTTCTTCTCGGTCGCTTCTGCCACGCCCGGGCTCTACCCCCAAGGCGAACTGCAGGCAACCCGCACACGAAGGAATCGCCGCCTCAGGCGCCGCCGGGGCCCGCGCCCGCCTCCGCCCCGGGCAGGGGCGGCGGAAACTCGGACGGCCGCGGGTCCTCCGCGAACGCAGGATCAGAGGCGTGCGCAATCGCTCGAAAGTGCTGAAAAACACTCAGAGTTATTGACATACACGGGACCGCGAGCAGCGCGCCGGCCGTGTGAAAGAAGTGCTCCCCCACGAGCAGCGAGAAGATCACCAGCACGGGGTGAATCTTGGCCGCGTCGCCCATGATTTTCGGGTTCAGGAAGTTGGCCTCGATCTGGTGGATGCCGATGATCCAGAGCAGCACGAAGAGCGCCGTGCCCGGCCCCTGGGTGAGCCCCAGCGCGACCGCCGGCACCGAGCTCGCGATGCTCCCGAAGATGGGCACGAGCGAGAACACGGTGGCGATCAGCGCGACGATGGGCCAGTACTTGAGGCCCACGGCGGCGAACCCGATCGCCGAGAGCACGCCGTTCACGAGGCAGATGATGAGCTGACCCCGGACCACGCCGGAGAGGCCCCGATCGACCCGCGCGAGGAACGCGTCGAACGAGGGGCGGCTCGCCGGGCGCGCGAGCGAGCGGAAGGTGTCGACGACCCGCTCCCGCGTGAGGATGAGGTACGCGGCGAGCATGAGGGTGATGCCGAAGATGAAGATCACGCGGCTGATGCCGGCGACGATGTCGCGCCCGAGCTTGGCGAGCTCGAGGGCGTTCGAGCGCGCGTAGTCGAGGGTCCGCTTCAGGCTCGCGCTGATGGCCCGGTTGAGGTCGAAGCGGCCCTTCGGCTCGTCGTGCTGGGCCTGCACCACGTAGCCGTGCTCGTCCTCGGTGATGGCGACCCCTGAGCCCACCTCCAGGGCATACTTGCCCTCGCCCATGGGGCGCAGCACGATCGCCGGGCGCCCGTGCTCCGGTTGGCTCTCGGCGGAATCGTCCCCCTCGGCGACGAGGCCTGCGCCCTTGAGCTTCGCTTGAACGCGAGGCGCCCACTCGTTGTTCGCGCGCTCCGAGAGCGCGGGCAGCTCCTTACGAAGGCCGCCCAGCTCGCGCCCGATGCGCGGGGCGATCGCCCACAGGAACCCCGCGAGCGAGCCCAGCACGACGGCGTATGCGGCCACGATCGCGACGCTGCGGCGGAGCCCCTTGCGCTCGAACCACGCGACGAAGGGCGTGAGGACGTAGGCGATGACGAGGGCGAGCACGAAGGGCAGCAGGACCTCGCGCGCGGCCAGCACCACGGCGACCGCGGCGGCCGCCGAGAGCAGCAGAAAGAGCGGTCGCGTCCAGCTCGTTCGACCCTTCGACTCGGACATGACCCTCGGCTCCCTCCACTGCGCGGGCCAACGCGCGCGCGCACGAAACCACGAGCGCGCCTCGCTGGCGAGAGAAAGGCGCGCGCGCGGACCCTACAAAAAGCGACGGACCGCGCGGCTAGGAGGCCGCGCGGTCCACCGGCTCGCTGAGCGCGAGCTCGCGACTCAGTCTTCCTTGCGGTCGATGGTCAGGTTGCCGAGCTTCTGCTTGATGAGCTCGCCGATCGTGTTGCCCTTGGACTCGTCGCCCGCGGACTTCTTCGGCATCTTGGTCTCGCGCTTCTCCGCCTTCTGCGGAGCAGCGGCGGCCTCACCGATGCGCATCGACAGCGTGAGCCGGCGATCTTGCGTGTCGATATTCGCGATCTCGGCCGAGACGGCGTCGCCGATCTCGAGCGGCTTCGCGGAGCCGTCCTCGTTCGTGCCCTCGACGAGGTCGTTCGTGGGGATGTGCCCCTCGACGCCGTCGCGAATGCGGACGAACACGCCGTAGTCGACGGTCGAGATGACCTTGCAGTCGACGACCTTGGACGGCGGGAACTCCGAGAAGATCGTGGGCCACGGGTCGTCGAACAGCTGCTTGACGCCGAGGGACACCTTCTTCTCGTCGTGGTTGATCGAGAGGATGATGGCCTCGACGTCGTCGCCCTTGTGGAAGAGGTCGGCGGGGTTGTTGACCTTGGCCGTCCACGACAGGTCGGTCTTGTGGACCATGCCGTCCACGCCCTCTTCGATGCCGATGAAGACGCCGTAGTCGGTGATGCTGCGGACCTTGCCGGTGATCTTGTCGCCGGGGTGGTACTTCTCGGTGAAGAGCGTCCAGGGATCGGGCTCGAGCTGCTTCAGACCGAGCGAGATGCGCTTGGACTTCGCGTCGACCTCGAGGACCTGGCAGTCCAGCGCCTGACCGACCTCGAGGAGCTTCGACGGGTGCTTGACCTTCTTGGTCCAGCTCATCTCGCTCACGTGGATGAGGCCCTCGACGCCCGGCTCCAGCTCCACGAAGGCGCCGTAGTCGGTGATCGACATGACCTTGCCGCGGACCTTCTTGCCCGCCGGGTAGGCCTCCTCGGCGTGGTTCCACGGATCTTCCTGGGTCTGCTTGAGGCCCAGGCTGACGCGCTCGGTCTCGGGGTTGTACTTGAGGACCTTGACGGTGACCTCGTCGCCGACCTGGAACACCTCGGACGGGTGGTTGACCCGGCCCCAGGACATGTCGGTGATGTGGAGCAGGCCGTCGATGCCGCCGAGGTCGACGAAGGCGCCGTACTCGGTGATGTTCTTGATGACGCCGCGGACGACCATGCCCTCCTCGAGGGTCTCGAGGGTCTTGGCCTTGATCTCGTCGCGCTCCTTCTCGAGGAGGACGCGGCGCGAGAGCACGATGTTGCCGCGCTTCTTGTTGAACTTGATGACCTTGAACTGGTAGGTCTGGCCGATGAGCTTGTCCAAGTTCCGGATGGGCCGAAGATCGACCTGCGAGCCCGGCAAGAACGCCTTCACGCCGCCGCGGATGGTGACCGACAGGCCGCCCTTCACGCGCTGGCTGATGGTCCCCTCGATGAGCTCGTCGCGCTCGCAAGCGCTCGAGATCTCATCCCAGACCTTCATCTTGTCGGCCTTCTCCTTGGAGAGCATGACCAGGCCGTCGTCGTTCTCGCGGCTCTCGATGTACACGTCGATCTGATCGCCGGCCTTGACCGTGATCTCACCGGCCGCGTCGGCGAACTCGGAGAGCGCGATCATGCCCTCGCTCTTGCCGCCGATGTCGATGACCACGTTGTCGCGCTGCACGGCGACGACGGTGCCCAGGACGATCTCGCCTTCTTTGCCGAAGTCGCCGCTCTGGATGCTCGCTTCGAAGAGCGCCGCGAAGGAGTCCATGTCTCCGCCGGACTCGAGGATGGTTTCAGTGGACATTGTGTGAGGGGTACCCGTGATTACGTCCTCCGCAGGAGCGCGGAAGGACACCTTTCTCCCGGTCCAGAGGGCGTTTCGCCACCTGGGGGGATGGCCGGTGTAGACCACGGGGGCCCGCCCGTCAAAGGGGAACCTGAAAGTGAGCCCCGAAGGGGCAAACGAAGGGTGCGCGGGGGCCGAGGGGGGTAGAAGTCCCACACGGCGCGTAGACCGGGTTAGACCCTCGCGTCGCGTCGCGCGTAGTAGGGTATCTCACCTGCCGCCCGTCGCTCGCGTCGGCTCCGGCGGGCCGCCCGCTTCGCCCACCCCCGCCCCAAGCCGGGCGAGAACCCTGGAGATCCCATGCGCGTCGCACGCCCATCGCTCACTTCGCTCACTTCGCTTGGCACGCTCGCGGTCGTGGTCGGGTCGGCCTTCAGCGTCGCGTGCGGGCCCGTGACGACGACGTACGTCAAGTCGGACTCCGCCCTCGGGCGAATCATCGTCTACCGAAACGGCGTGGCCTATTACGAGCGCGAGGCGGTCGTCACGAACGACAGCCTCCGCCTGGTGGCGCCGAACGACAAGGTCGATGACTTCCTGAAGTCGCTCACAGTCATCGACTCGACCACCGGCAAGCCCGCGCCCGTCAGCTACCCGCACTCGGGAGGCTCCACGGTCGACCTCAAGGTGCACCTGCCGGGCACGGGCCCGCACAAGGTGAAGCTCTCCTACGTGACCGAAGCCCCCGCGTGGAAGCCCACCTACCGCATCCTGGTGAGCGGCGACGGCAGGCTCGAGCTCCAGGCGTGGGCCGTGGTCGACAACACCTCCGGCGAGGACTGGGACAAGGTGAAGCTCGGCGTCGGCTCGAGCTCGGCGATGGCGTTCCGCTTCGACCTCCGGGGGTTCCGCATGGTGCAGCGCCAGCAGCTCCAGGGCGAGGAGCTGTTCGCCGTGGCGCCGCCATCGGGTGGCTCGGTCTATGGCGGCGGCAACGAGCGCAACATGGGCGTCGCGGAGCTTTCGGACGACGCGCTGGCCGCGGCCACGAGCGGGCCTCGCGGCGACGAGGACCGGCGGAGAGTCGCGCAGACGGTGCAAGAGACGAGCGCCGACATGGTGGACAAGCCCGCCAGCGCGTCGATGGGCGCCGGGTACGGGCGCGGCTCGGCGGTGGGGTCACGCAAGCCGAGCTCACGCCCCGCCCCGGCCCCGACGATGCCCTCGGCCCCGCCGCCGCCGCCGCAGATTGCGCAGGCACAGAGCCAGATCTCGGGCCTCGCGAACCAGCTGCGGTCCAACAAGAACACCCTCGTGATCGAGGGGTTCTCGAAGCCCGGCGATCGCGACAAGGAGAGCGCCGCGCTCGACCGCGCCAACCGCGTGCGTGAGGAGCTCGTGCGGCAGGGCGTCGATCCGAGCCGCCTCGTCGCCGTCGGGAAGGACGCCCCGGGTCGCAGCGGCGGCGTGCGCTTCGTCCAGCAGGCCCCTCCACAGGAGAAGACGAAGGAGGCCCAGAAGCCCGCAGGGGGCGCCGCGGCCGCCCCTGCCGGGCCCGGCGAGCCCGTCGGCATGGCGCACTTCGAGAGCGACGTCGCGATGAGCGTGCCCAAGGGGAGCTCGGCGATGGTCTCGATGTACCAGGGCAAGACCGAGGGCAGCGTGGTGTACCTCTACGACCCCGAGAGCGAGCGCGGAAACAAGGACTTCGCGTTCAAAGCCGTCCGATTCAAGAACCCCACCGACTCGCAGCTCGAGTCGGGCCCGTTCACCGTGTACGGCAGCGGCCGGTTCATCGGCGAGGGCATCGGCGAGGGCATCCCTGCCCGGTCGATGGCGTTCGTCCCCTTCGCGCTCGATCGCCAGGTCCTGGTCGAGCGCACCGCCGACAGCAAGGACACCATCTCAAAGATCCTCACGGCCCAGCGCGGCGTGTTCAGCACCGAGACGAAGCACACGCGGAAGACCTCGCTCGTCATCCACAACCGCTCGGGGGACCGTGCCTTCGTGTTCGTGCGTCACAGCGTGCCGCAGGGCTACACGCTCGATCCCAAGCTCGCGAAGGCGGAGCGCGTGGGCCAGGCTTACGTCTTCCCCATCGAGGTGCCGGCCCACGCCAAGACGGAGCTCGTCATCGAGGAGACGACGCCCATCACGCAGACCACCGACATTCGCACGCCTCAGGGCCTCGAGATGATCAAGGCCTACATCTCCGCGGACCTCGCCGAGGGCCCGCTCAAGTCCGCCGTGCAGTCGATCGTGAAGGAGAACCAGGAGCTCGCGAACATCGAGCAGCGCAAGGCCACCGCGCGCGAGCAGCTCGGGGAGTACCGCAAGCGCATGGACGAGCTTCACGCTCAGATCGTGACGCTCAAGATGGTGAAGAGCGCCGGCCCCATGATGCAGAGCCTCGAGAAGAAGCTCAGCGAGGTGAGCGAGAAGGTCTCGAAGATGACCGTGCAGCTCGTCGTGCTCGAGGAGCAGGCGATGGTCGCGCGGATCCGCCTGCAGGACTCGATCGCGGAGCTCACCATGACGGACAAGAAGGACGACAAAGAGAAGAAGGACGACAAAGAGAAGAAGGA
Source organism: Myxococcales bacterium (assembly GCA_016720545.1). Classification (NCBI taxonomy): domain Bacteria; kingdom Pseudomonadati; phylum Myxococcota; class Myxococcia; order Myxococcales; species Myxococcales bacterium. The sequence continues at coordinate 308,287 of JADKKK010000002.1, read as the reverse complement.
CGACAAGAAGGCGCCCGCGAAGAAGGTCTGAGCTGCGGCGGGTCGACTACCGCGCGCCGGCGTCAGCGCGGGGAGCGTCGAGCGACTCCACGAGATCGCGCACGTCGAGCCCCTTCAGCGCTTCGACGATGCGCGCCGGCACCGCCACGCGGGCGCGAACGCTGCGGCCTTCGCGCACCACCGTGGCGTCGCCAAGCCACGCCAGCGCCCCCGAGAGGCGCCGCGCGAACGCGCGCACCACCCGCGAGAGCGTGTTCTCGGCCCACGCGGCCGCGTCGTCGTCCGCGTAGGTGAGCACGAGCGTGAGGCCCCCTCGCCCGGGACGCAGGACGAGGCGCACGTCGTCGAGCCTGCGCCCGATGCCGAGCTCGCCGTGCGCGAGGCGTGGCACGCGGGCAACCAACCGGGGCCCGTCGAGGAAGAGCTCGAGGAGGGCGTCGGGGTCGAAGGCGGGCGCCTTCCGCGGACGGCCGTCCGCGAGCGCGGCGCGCGCGCGCGGCACGGCGGCGCCGAACGAGACCACCCAGGTGCGCCTCGGGAGCACGAAGAGCGCGAGCGGCTCGTCCGCGTACCCCTCGTGCTCGGTCACCGGTCCGCGCGGGCGCCCCCCTCGAAAGAGGAGCTTTCCGTCGCCGTCGAGCAGCTTCTCGGGCACCAGATCGGCGCGCACGCCGCGAAGCGCGACGACGCCCGAGGCCGGCGCGAGCAGCGCCGCGTCCGTGGCCAGGTCGGACGACTCGTCGACGGCGATCACGAGCTCCTCGGCCGATTCGAAGGCCTCGAGCTCACGTGTTCCCGTGACCCCTCGGCTCGCCGCGAGGCGCGAGAGCGCGCTCACGAGGGGCCCGAACACTTCGTCGCGACGCAGGAGCGCCGGGCGCACGAGGAGCAGCAGCGGCGCCTTCGGATCGAGCGTCGCCGGGTAACCGACCTCGACCGGCGCCACCGCGGGGGCCGGAGGCCGGCGCTCGGCGCAGGACACGAGCGCGCCGCCCGCGCACGTCGCGACGAGCACGGCGGCGAGCGCGACGCGGCGTGCGCGACGGGCTCGACCCGCGCTCACGCCCCCGGCCACCGGGCGCGCACGGTCGCCAGCATGTGGGCCACGACGCCGTCGAAATCGAGCTCCGAGGAGTCGACCAGGACCGCGTCGTCGGCGCGGCGCAGCGGCGCGATCGCGCGGGTCTCGTCTTGGTGGTCGCGGCGCTTCACGGCCTCGAGCGTCTCCTCGAGGCTGGGCGCGTCGGGCCTCCGCGTGAGCTCGGCGTGGCGCCGCGCGGCGCGCACCTCGGGGCTCGCGGTGAGGAAGAACTTCACCTCGGCGTCGGGGAACACGACGGTGCCGATGTCGCGCCCCTCGAGCACCACGCCGCCCTCGCGCCCCGCGCCGCGCTGCAGCTCGAGCAGCGCCGCCCGGACGCCCGGGTGCACGGAGACCTCGCTCGCGCCGAGGCCGGCCTCGGGCGAGCGGATCGCCTCCGACACGTCCTCGCCCTCGAGCAGCACCCGCATACCGAGCGACGCGTCGCGCTGAAAGACCAGCGCCGAGCGTGCGAGCAGCCCCTCGGCGAGCGTCGTCACCTGGACTGCGTCGCCGAGCGGCAGCTGGGCGCGGGTCGCCGCGAGCCCCACGGCGCGGTAGATGGCGCCGGTGTCGACCAGGACATACCCAAGCGCTTTCGCCAGGTTACGCGCGACCGTACTCTTCCCTGCCCCCGCGGGTCCATCGATCGCCACCACGGGTTTCGCGCGCGCCACGAGCGAAGCCTTAGCCGACCTCCTCGCGCGTGAAAAGCTCGATGCGTCGTTCGCGCTCAGTCCGACTCGACGGCGATCTCGGCGCCGAGGGCGCGCATCGTGCCCACGAACCGCGGGAAGCTCGTGGCGATGCAGGCCACGTCGTCGACGCGGCAAGGGCCGTCCGCGAGCAGGCCGAGGAGCACCGCGGTCATCGCGAGGCGATGGTCGCCACCGCTGGCGACCCGGCACGCGCGGAGGGGGCCTTCGACGCCCTCGACCTCGAGCCCGTCGGCGAGCTCTTCACAGGGCACCCCAAACGCACGGAGGATGCGGCACAGCTCGCGAATGCGGTCGCTCTCTTTCACGCGGAGCTCGGCGGCGTCAATGACTGTCGTGCGGCCTTGGGCCCGGGTCGCGAGGGCGCAGAGCGCCGGGAGCTCGTCGATGGCGCGGGGCACCCACTCGCCGCCGACCCGCACGGCCAGCAAGGCGCGGGCGGGGTCGTGCCACGCGTGCAGATCGGCGACCGGCTCACCTCCGCGATCGCCGAGCGGGCGGACCTCGAGCCCCGCGCCCATGTCGCGCGCGATCTCGAGCAGGCCCGCGCGCGTCGGATTCGTGCATACTGCACGCACAGAGACCCGCGAGCCGGGCACCAGCTGCGCGGCCACCACGAGGAACGCGGCGGCCGAGGGATCGCCCGGGAGGTCGAGGTCGAAGGGGGGCATCTGCCCTCCCCAGCCCGCGGGATCGATCGACACCAGCGAGCCCACGGCCTGCACCGGCACGCCCAGCGTCGAGAGCAGTCGCTCGGTGTGGTCGCGCGAGACGTGCGGCTCGTGGATCACCGTCTCGCCGTGCGCGAACAGGCCGGAGAGCAAGAGCGCGCTCTTCACCTGCGCGCTCGCGATGGGCGACTCGTAGCGCAGCGCCGAGAGCGGCGCGTCCTCCGGGCAAGGTCCCACACGCAGCGGGGCCGTGACCTCGCCCGCCCGGGACGGGTGCGGCGTGCCAGACAGGGTCCCGCCGCGCGCGCGGAGCGGCTCGATCACGCGCGCCATGGGGCGGCCCGAGAGCGAGCGATCGCCGACGAGCGTCGTCGCGAAGGGCTGGCCCGCGAGGAGGCCCGCCAAGAGCCGAAGCGTCGTGCCCGAGTTGCCACAGTCGAGGGGCGCCGTAGGCTCGCGGAGCCCAAAGAGCCCGGTGCCACGCACGCGCACCACCCGCGAGCCAGGCTCGAGCCCCTGGACGTCGATCCCTAGGCCCTGGAGCGCGCGCGCGGTCGCGAGGTTGTCCTCGCACCTCGAGAAGCCGCGGAGCTCGCACGTGCCCGTGGTGAGCGCGGCGACGAGGAGGGCCCGATGCCCGATGCTCTTGTCCGACGGGGCCGGGACGCTGCCATGGAGCGGGGACTTCTGGGGCGAGATCAGGAGGGAGGGCATTCCGCCGCGGACCCTACCCCGGATCCCTTCACGAGAGCGGCGTCAGGAGCCGAGGATCGACGCGAGCGTAAGGAGCAGCGCCGCGTCGGCCGTGGAGAACGCGATGCACCACATGCCCCACTTGCGCGCGCCCACGCGACCGCCGTGCTTGATGAGCATGAAGCCGACGAAGTTCGCGCCGAGGCCGACCAACGCCAGCACCGCCAGCACGAGGTAGAGCCAGCTCGTCCCGAACACCCGGTAGATGAAGAGCGTGAAGAACGCAGCGTGAGCGATGGCGCCCGCGGTGGCCAGGGCTTGGGCGGCTTTCTCTAGACCCGTGGAACGTCCGAACATTTCGACACCTCTCCCCTGGCAGCATGCGTTCTCGTGGCCTGTTTGGGAAGGGCAGCAGGCCAAATTCGCGTCCGGCGGGGGACGCGCGCCGAGCTCACGGCAAGCCGAGCCACTGCGGGAGGCCCTTCGCGAGCGTCCGGAGGCTCTGGTCGTCCACCGCGATCGTGACTTGCACGTCGGACTTCGCGGCCACGGCCTTGAACTCGCGGAACTGGAGGCCCACCAGGGTGAGGATCTTCGCGAAGCCGGCGGTGTTCCCGAGCGCGGCGGCGGCCTGCCCCGCCTGCGCCTCGTCTGCGTAAGCGAGTGAGCCGGCGACGTTCGCCCCGGGGGCTTTGAAGTCCATGAGAATACGAGCCTTTTGCACGCCCTGCGCCCACGGGAGCGGCACCTGGCGGACCAGCTCGGAGGCGCCGGGCTGCGCCTGCGCGTCGAACGTGACGGCGAGCACCGCGCCCGTGGTCTTGAACGTGTCGTCCACCCACGGGGGCACGTCGTGCTTCACGCGCCCGTCCTTGACGCGATCGAGGGCGCGGCGGATGCCCGTCTCGGTGCCCACGAGGGCCGTCTTCGCCGTGAGCACGGTGAACCCGGCGTTGTTGATGGTGTAGACGTCACGGCCCGCGTACTGCGACACGACGAGGGCGCCGCCGCTGCGCGTGGGGGTGTGGGTCTCGGCGAGCTTCTTCACCTTCGCCTGGTCGAAGCGACCGACGAGGACGGCGGCGACGTCGGCGCCTTGCGTCGAGTAAACCCCCGCGTAGATCGCGTCGAGGTCACGCGAGGGGAGAAAGCCTGCCTCCTCCCCGAGAGGGGACACCTTCTCGGCCACCTTCGCGAGATCGGGACCGAACGACTCGCTCGCGAAGAACGCCTTCGCGTCCAGGTGGGCGTAGGCGATGGCGCTCGCGGGCAGCAGGGCGCTCGGATCGGCGTCCACGTCGACCTGGGCGGAGGGGGCGTCCGCCGGCTTGTCGCCGCCGCAGCCGGCGACGAAGACGAGTGCGGCGCAGGCGAGCGCGGAGGCGAGCGCGGAGCGAGTGGACCGGGACGCGCGGAGGAGGATCATGGCCGCCACAGGCTACACGCGCGGAGCTTCCGGTGGCAATCGGCACTCCGCTCCAAAGACGCGCACGCGAGAGCTCGCGGGTCTCACGCCGCCCTCCGGCGTCACACGGCGTAGGTGCCAAGGAGCTTGAAGAACCGGGCCTGCCGCCGGACCTCCTCGACGGCGCCGACGACCGCGCGGTCGGTGGCGTGCCCGACGAGCTCGGCGAAGAAGAGGTAGCTCCACGCCTCGCCGGGCGTGGGGCGCGACTGGATCTTGCTCAGATTGACGCCCCGCTCGGCGAACTGGCGCAGCACCTCGAGGAGCGCGCCGGGCGAGTCGGAGACGCTGAACGCGAGCAAGGTGGCGTCGCTCCCCGTGCGCCTCGCCGGGCGTGCGCCCAGGACCGCGTAGCGGACCCGCTCGCGAGGGCCGTCGTGCACCTCGAGCTTGCAGGCCGCGAGATCTTGGCTCGCCGCGTAGGACTCCTCGAGGAGGGCCCCGGCCGCGGCGTCGTCCCGCGCGTGCATGCAGGCGACCTCGGGGCTCTTCACCTCGATCACCGAGACCCGCCCGGCCTCGCCGAGGGCGTCGAGGGTCGAGCGGCACGCGGCGCGCTCGCTCGGCGCGGCGTACACGCGCTCCACGTCGGCCACATTCCCCGAGCGGCTGACGAGCTGCACCGCCGAGGCGGCCTCGAACGTCGCGACGACCTTGAGCTCACTCCCGAGGAGCGCGGCGAGGGTGGGCTGCACGAGGCCGTCGGTCTTGGTCTCGAAGGGGACGACGGCGAACGTCGCGCGACCACCGACCACCGCGGCGGCGGCGGCCTCGGCGTACTCGGCGGGGACGAGGGGGGTGCTCGCGCCGAAGCGCCCGCGCGCCGCCGCGTGCCCCGCGCCGCCGACCGCGCCGAGGAACGCGACCGTGACGCCGAGCTCGAGGCCGAGGCACGCCGCGCGGACCTCGCGAAAAATGTCGCGCAGCGACTCGGGCGGCAGGTCGCCGGTGCGGCCGCTCAGCTGCTCGAGATCGGCGGGCGGCTCCACCGGAAGGAGCGCGGGGCCGTCACCGCGGAGGCGACCGATGTCCCGCGAGAGCTTGGCGCGGCGATCGAGGGCCCGGACGAGCTGCACGTCGACCGCCGCGATCTCTTGTCGTAGGGCGTCTAGCTCGCGTTTCGTGTCGGTCATTCGTCGCGAGCTTAGCACGCGCTCCCCGCGCGAGCGGCGGCCACGGCTCCGCGGCTCGCGTGAGAGGGCGGTCCTCGGCTAGAGCGCCGAACCGCTTGATGACCGAGGATTTTCGCCGAGTTGCGAGCCGTGCGAGGCGCGGCGACGAGTCCTACTGCTGCTAGGCGAGGAGGAGCAACGAAGTACGGCGACGTAAATCGGCGAAAAGCCGACCGAATCAAGCGGTTCGGCGCTCTAGTCCCCTGGAGTCGTGGTTCGTATCAGAAGTCGGGTCTTCGGTGTCATTCCGAGGAGCGAGGGGGGAGCGAGGGGGTGCCCCGCTTTCGGCGGCGGCGGGCCCGTCCTCAACTCGGACGTCGTTCCGCGCGGTGGAGGCGGCGCTTTGCGCTCAGGGGACTGTGGTTTCGGGTGTGACCGCGCGAGAACGCCGACCCTCGAACATGAGTATCCTCCCACCGCCGCCGAAGACGGGACACCCCCTCGCTCCCTTGTGGCGAAAGGCCGAGCCGCGCGACTTCTGGAAGGGATCACGCTTCCAGGGGACTAGCCTGCGCTGGTGGAGGCGCGCGCCCTGCTGGAGAAGTACGTCGAGCTGCTTGCGCTGCGGCGCGTGCGCCGCGACGCCCCCGAGGCGCCGCCGCCGCTGCCTCGCCTGCGCGCGCTCGCGGCGCGTTTTCCGGGCGCCCTGCGGGAGCTCGAGCGCCTCCCGATGGACCTGCTCGAAGAGCGCGCACGCGAGCTCGAGGGCGTGGTCGCGGGGCTGGTCGAGGAGCCGCGGTGGGCGCGCGCCCAGCGCCTCTACCACGCGGGGCTGACGCGTGCCCTCGCCGCGCGCGCGGCCGGACCGCAGGGGCGAACCCGCGAGCCCGGGTCCATGTCTCGCCCGGGCCTCACCGAGCGTGTCGTCGAGGTCGTCGCCCTGGAGCTCGGCGTGACCTCCGCCAGGTGCCGCTCGCTGCTGTTCCCGTGGACGCCGGCCTCGAGCGGGAGGCGCGGGGCTCAGGTCGAGGGCTTGGACGTCGTCGAGGGGGCGGCCGCGGGCGCCGGCGCGGGCGCCGCCGCAGGGGCCGCCGGCGCGGGGGCCGCCGGCGCCGGGGCCGCGCTGTCCGCGGGGGCCTTGGCGTCGCCCTTCGCGGCGTCGCTGGCGGCCTTGGGCTTGCTCGACGAGTAGAGGTCGGCGTACCAGCCGCCGCCCTTCAAGATGAAGTTGCCCGCGCTGATCTGGCGCTTCGCCGTCGCCGCGCTGCACTTCGGGCAGTCGGTGAGCGCGGGCGCGGAGATCTTCTGGATCTCCTCCCACTGGTTGCCGCAGCTCGTGCACACGTACTCGTAAGTAGGCATGGCCGGGCCCAATAAGCCGTCCACCCGCGATGTCAAGGACGGCTCCCCTCAACCGGCGGCCCTCGCGCCCCGACCGCGATTTACGACGCTCCACGGGAGGCCTTTGCGGAGGCCTCGCGAGGCAGTTTTCCACAGGCTTTCGTGGCAAAATACACTGAAATAGACCTTGCCGCTGCGGGCCCGCGGACGTACCCCTTGGGTCAGTTCGTGACAGTATGTGAAGTGACATGACGCCCCGGGTATCGTCACCCGGGCGCCGGTTCCTGGCGACACCTCGGGTCGCCATGGACCTTGGTTCGCCCCTTCGGGCCTCACTTCCAGGTTCGTGGGTCGGGCGCAGAGCTCGACGTCGGAGTCGGCATGAAGATCAAGCGCCTCGAGCTCTCTGGGTTCAAGTCCTTCGTCGATCGCACGGTCGTGAAGTTCGACCGCGCCGTGATGGGCATCGTCGGGCCCAACGGCTGCGGGAAGTCGAACATCGTCGACGCGATCCGCTGGTGCATGGGCGAGCAGAGCGCCAAGAACCTGCGCGGCCGGAGCATGGACGACGTCATCTTCAGCGGCTCCGAGACGCGGCCCGGCGCCGAGTTTGCCGAGGTGACGCTCACGTTCGAGAACGACAACGACGGCGCCGACCTGCCCATCGAATACAAGGACTACGCGGAGATCGCGATCACCCGCCGACTACACCGCTCGGGCGAGAGCGAGTACCTGATCAACAAGACGCAGGTGCGCCTGAAGGACGTCACCGATCTATTCCTAGGTACCGGCGTGGGCACCAAGGCCTACAGCATCATCGAGCAGGGCAAGATCGGCCTCATCGTGAGCGCGAAGGCCGAGGACCGGCGCCTCCTCATCGAAGAGGCCGCGGGCATCACGAAGTTCAAGTCGAAGCGCAAGCAGGCCGAGAAGAAGATGGAGATGACCCAGCAGAACTTGCTGCGGGTCGGCGACATCATCGCGGAGATCGAGCGCAACCTCGGCTCGCTCAAGCGGCAGGCCGCGAAGGCGGAGCGCTACGTCGCCTACCGCGGCGAGCTCGAGGACCTCCAGCTCCACGAGGCCTCCCACCGCTACCTCGAGCTCACCGGGTGGGTGAAGCTCGAGTCGGCCGAGGTCGAGACCCACACGCTGGCCCACGACCAGGCGCGCGCGGCGCTCACCGCGCGCGAGGCGGAGCTCGAGGG